>CAZYRM010000259.1:0-8087 GCA_964649705.1 uncultured Planctomycetia bacterium | reverse complement strand
CATCCATCGAGCCGGGAAGGACACCCGCCCTTCTCGTCGGCCGTGCACTCACACCATTGTGCACGCGGTTATCCAACCCCCCGGAACTCGCTCACCTTTGGGACCGGCAGCATCTCCACGGTGGCGCCTGGAGATACGTCGTCGCGAGTCTGCGCGTGATCCGGAACGGAATCCGGCGGGGGCCTCCGTGTAGCTCTCGTGCAACGGAGACTGTGTACCGAGGCCGGACACCGGCCTGCGTACGTGGTTTCCGGAGGGCCCGCCGCGCCCCTGGTGCCGGTGCCTCCGGAGGTTGCGTCTCGCGGTCTCGCAACGACCCCGGTGGCCTTCCATTTGCGAAAACGGGGCCTTTCGGGCAGAATGTCGCGCGAACGGAGAGGGACGGGGAAAGTCCCAAGGCGCAATGAGCAACTCTCACGTGCGTTGGATCCCCCGGGAAGGCCGGTTGTGGCTGGCCGTGACGGTCTTTACCGCCGCCGCGTTCGCCGGCGGCTACCATTGGGGGAAGAGCGGTGAGTCCTGGGGGTCGCGACTCACACCCAAGGTCGCCATGCCTCACAGAACCACATCCGCCTGGGAGGCGCCCCCGTCGGACAACTTCGGCATCATATTTCGGAACAACGCCTTCCTCTATGTGTCCCTCACCCTGGGCCTGGTGACCGCCGGGCTCTTCACGCTTGCGATCTACGGCTGGGGCGTCGCGGGGCTCGGCTTCTTCCTCGGGATCTGCGCCAGGGAGCAGGTCCCACCCAGGCTCGTGTTCGCGATGGCCGCGCCTCACGGGTTCCTCGAAGTCCTCTCGTTCGCCTTCGTCGGCGTGATCGGGCTCAGGGTCCTGTGGATCGGGTTCGAGTATCTGAAGAGCGGAAGGGTGATCCTCCTGAAGGGCGAGTACGCCGCCTGGGCCATCCGGATCCTGATCGGGTTCGTCCTCATGTCCATGTCGGCGGCGGTCGAGGCGTTCGTCACGCCCGACGTGATCCGCTCGGAAATCAGGCAGATGCTCGGGAGATAGCGTCGATGTCCGAACCATCCACGCCCAAGATCGAGCCGCGTGTGGGGTGGTCGCTCCTCGCCGGCGCGGCGCTCGTCCTCGCCTACTCGACGGCCGGCGCCATGATGAAGCTCTACCTCTCGCGCCAGGCGCTCGGCCCCGGTTCGGCGGATCCGACGATGCACGACGTGGTACGCCTCGTCCTCGCCGGGCAATTCCTCATGGACTTCCTGCAGGGGCCGGTCCTGTGGATCGTGGGGAGCATGCTCCTCTGGTGCGGCCTGGCGATCTTCGACGACAAGCGCTCCTTCCGAGGCGTGCTGGCCGCCACGGGGATCCCGTTCGCCGCCCCGACCGTCGCCCTGGTCTCGATCTACGCCGCGCTCAGGTCGCATCCGCACCCCGCCGAGGTGCTCCGCGTCGACATCCTGATCGCCTGGGTCGCCGCGGCGGGCATGGCCTCGGCGCTTGCGTGGACCGTCGTACGCCTGCGGGCCCTGGACGTGGAGCTGGATCGCGGGGCCGCCGCGGCCCTCTTCGCGGCCGCGATGTTCATCCTCGGGAAGTTCCTGCCGTCGCTCGTTGCCTGACCCATTCCCCTTCCCTTTCCCCTTCCCCTTCCCAGCGCTATGAAAGCGCTGGGAAAGGGAAGGGGAACGGGAAGGGGAAGGGGACGGATCAGGACCTGACGAGATGCTACCGCTTCCGCGCGGTCTCCTTCCGCTTCGAGGGGTGCTCCAGGACCTCCCAGCCGACGGACGCGTGCACCGAGGTCCACCCCCGACCCACGAGCGCCGCGCGGACCGCGTCGTCGACCCCCGTGCGCAGCACCACCAGGCCGACCCGGTAGCGCGCCAGCTCGACGAAGAGCTGCCCCTCCGGCTCCCTCCCGCCGTAGACGCGCCGACCAAAGGCGAAGCGCGCCTCTCCCTCGTCGCGCCGCCCCGCCGCGGCGAAGGGCTCGATCGAGAAGAAGCGGTTCCGCACGCCGAAGAGCGGCGTCCCCGGTCTGAGGAGGGCTATCGTGTTGTTGAGGGCGACCGGCGCGAGCACCGGGCCGCCTCCCGCCGCGTCGAGCCTCCCTCCCACCCACCGCGCGACGCGGACGACCTCGACGTCGGGGATCGCGTGGCTCGGCGCTCCCGCCGCGGACGGCCCCTGGCCGGAGACCTCTCCGAGTCGGGGCAGCACGGCCAGGCAGAGGAGGGCCGCCACGAGGAGCCTCGCGACCGCGTGCTGGACCCGCGGCACCGCGCGTGAGGCCTGCTCGATCGCCCAGAGCGTCGCCGGGAGCGCGGGGATGAGCCAGAGCACGCGGTACAGGATGCCGCCGGGGACGATGCGCGTCAGGAGCCAGGGGAACGGCGGCAGGAAGGCCAGCGCGATCGGGGCGAGCGTCGCCGCGACGAGGTACCGCTCGTGCGGCGGCCGACGACGGAGTCCGACCAGGGCCCACGCCGCGAGCGGCGCCACGATGTAGAAGAACGGCACGGCGAGGAACATCTCCCTGGCCCGGACCCAGACTCCCTCGCCGACGGCGAGTCGGGCCATCGGGAGGGCCTCGATTCCCGCCAGCGACGTTGCGTAGCGGCTCCTGAGCCAGAACACGACGCCGCAGAGGAGCAGGAGCGGCGCGGCGAGGAGGGCCCCGGCGCGCCACGCGCGCGCGCACGTCGCCCACAGGACGACGTGGAACAGGAGGAACGGCACGGCGAACGGGTGGAGGGCGAGGAGCCCGACGCACGCGGCGAGGTAGAGCAGCCACCGCGCACGGCCCCGCTCCCGGCACACCTCGATCGCGAGCGCGATGGCGGTCGGGATCGCGACGAGCACGAGGACCGTCTTGTCCTCCGGCAACCGGTGCAGGAGAGAGTAGAGCGCGTCGGTCCCCGTGTATCCCTCCTTGTCGCCGGAGAGGAGGGCGCAGGGGAGCGCGGCAAGGGCACCTCCCGCGAGCCCCCACGTCCGGCCGCCGAAGAGGGCGCTCGAGACGGCGTAGCCGGCGCATGGGATCAGGAGCGACACGACGACCGGAAAGTCCGCGAGGAGCACGGGGGCGGCGTGCAGGCCGGTCACCCTCGCGACGCAGGCCGCGAGGAAGCCGATCGCGTCGAGGAGGAACCTCGCGGGGACAGGCGCCCCGCTTCCGCAGAGGAGGTCGCGCGCGTGGAGCGCGTCGCTTCCGATCATCCCCTGCGCGAGGACGGCGTAGTGGAACGTATCGCGGTCCCCGGAGCACCAGGCCCAGAAGTGCGGCCTTCCGACGAACACGAGGGCGGCCACGGAGAGGAGGAAGACCGCCTCGAGGACGCGCGAGCGGTCCGCCGCGGCAGACGGTCGGCCGCTCCTGCCGAGCCACGTCGCGCCCACGGCCAGGGCGACGGCCCAGAGCGCGATCGATGCTGCGAAGGCCCAGGCGAAGGGCAGGTGGAGGAGGAACGCGGGAACCGCGACGAGGGCCAAGACGCCGAGGGAGTAGAGGAACCCCGCGGCGACGTGGAACGGCCACCCCTGCGCCGGGTGCGCCGCCGCGGCGAGGAGGTAGCCGGGGAGGAGCCAGAGGGCGTACACGCCGAGCGGCGCGAGGAATCCCGCGTCGCCCGTGAGGAGCGCAGAGCCCCCCGCGACGAGGATGTAGCCAAGAGCGTAGAGGCCCGCCCGCACGGCCACGCCTCGAAGCACGCCTCCCCTCCCCTGCGAATCGATCGGACCTTTACCCCTCATGGTTCAAGCGTGGGTAACACTCGCGGCATCATTCAGGTCGGAACCGCGTCTCGCCAACAAGTCCCAAGACTCAATGACCAACTTTCACGCAAGGTCCAAGGTGAAAGGCCGAAGGGCTGCCGAGTTCGAGACTTGCGACTTGGCGCTTCCTTGAAAGTTGGTCATTGGGCCTTGAGCCTTGTGAGGCGGGGCGCATCACTCGTCTCAGTCACGTCGTGCTGCCCAAAGACGAGGGAGATTTGACCACGCCTTCCCCCCCAGATCCTCATCGGCCTGCCCGGATCTTCTCTTGAATCCAAGTCGGGGCGCAAGTCCGCCCGGTCCCCGGCCGAAGATGAGGAGGGGAGGGGCTCTCGACGTACCAGACTTCGATCCAACCTGTCGCGGCGTGGGAATCGGCCTACCTGCGCTTCCAACCACGGGAGCGGGAGGTTCGGAAGCACCTCCGCCGCCTCCGCCGACTGGGCGTGCACCGCTGGCCCAGGGGCGCCCGCGTCCTCGACCTCTTCTGCGGCTCCGGCGCGGGGCTCGTGGCGCTCGAGCGGCTCGGCTTCACCGACGTGATCGGCGTGGACCACTCCGCGCTCCTCCTCGCGACGTACACGGGGCGGTTTCCGTGCGTCCACGCCGACTGCAGGGACCTGACGCCCATCGAGAGCGGCTCGGCCGATCTCGTGGTCATCCAGGGGGGCCTCCACCACCTCGATCGGCTCGACGAGGACCTCTCGCAGGTGCTCTCCGAGTCGTGGAGGGTCCTTCGCGAGGCGGGCGCCCTGGCGCTCCTCGAGCCGTGGGGGAGCCCATTCCTCTCGTTCGCGCACGCGGTGGCCGCGCGCCCGTGGGCGAGGAGGCTCAGTCGCGCCGTGGACGCCTTCGGCACGATGGTCGACGAGGAGGGGGAGACGTACCGGACCTGGCTCGCCGAGCCCGGCCTGATCCTGCGCACGATCGACACCTGGTTCGAAACGACGTGGTCGAGCGTGGCCTGGGGAAAACGGACAAGCCTCGGCCTGAGGAGGCCCCGGCCCCTCGCGAGAAGTCCGCGATGAGGGGGCTCATCGTCCTCCCGTCGTACAACGAGGGACGGAGCCTCGGCGCCGTGCTCGCGAGGATCGCGGCGAGCGGGCTGACGGAGGACCTCCTCGTCGTCGACGACGGCTCGACGGACGACACGCGCCAGGTCCTCATCGAGACCGTGACCCCGTTCGTCCGCCACCCGATCAACCTCGGGTACGTGCGGGCCTTGCAGACCGGGCTCCGGTACGCAAACGCCCGCGGGTACGACTACCTCGTGTTCATGGATGCCGACGGCCAGCACGATCCCCGCCACGTCGCCTCCCTGAAGGCGCGCGGCCTCGCGGAGGGTGGCCCCGACATCGTGATCGGGAGCCGCTTCGCGGGAGGAGGTCGCTACGACGCCCCCCTCGGCCGGAGGGTCGGGATGAGGTTCTTCTCCTGGCTCACGCGCCTGATCGGCGGGCGGCGGATCCACGACACGACCTCGGGCTTCAAGCTCCTCCGCCGGCGCGCGTTCGGCATCGTGATGGAGCAGGTCCTCGGGGACTTCCACGCGGAGATGCTGATCCACGCGCTCCGGGCGGGGCTCCGGGTCGAGGAGGTCCCCGTCGTCGTCGCCCGCCGCGAGCACGGGGCGTCGATGTACGACGGGGTCGCCTCGCTCGTGTACCCCCTCAAGACCATGCTCGCGATCTGCGTCATGTGGGTGGAGTGGAGACGATGGAACACCAAGTAACAGACGGGGCGTTCACTCCCGGCGCGACGGTCGTCATGACGTGCCTCGCCCTTCTCGGCGTCGTCTTCACGATCTGGCTGCTCTCCCGGCGCAAGTTCACGATGTCGCACGCGATCGTCTGGATCGCCGCGTTCGTCGGAATGGCCGTGCTGGTCCTGGTCCCATCGCTCCTGGCGTTCACGAGCCGCGTGCTGTCCACGGCGAGCCCGGGAGGCGGCCTGCGCCTCCTGGCGATGACGACGATCACGGCGTTCCTGCTGCTGCTCTCCGTGCGCGTCTCGGTGCTGACGAACCGCCTCGAGGACCTGGTCCAGCAGATCGGCCTCTTGGAGCACGACCTGCGCGAAGGGGGACGACGGTGAGCGCGGCGGACCTCTACCAGCGCGGCTGGTGGGCCCGGGAGGCGCGCGTCCGCCCCGCGGAGCACGCCGTGAGCCGGGTCTACGCGGAGGGGAAGGTCGAGTTCCTCGATCGGTCGATCGACCTTCCCGCGGGCTCGCTCGTCCTGGACGTCGGGACGGGAAACGGCGCGATGTTCCCCGCCCTCGGTCGGCGCCATCGCGTCGTCGGCATCGATACCTCCGCCGAGATGCTCCGCCGCCACGTGGAGCCCCTTCGCGTGGGCCAGGCGAGCGTGCTCGACCTCCCCTTCCGCGACCGGTCCTTCGACCTCGTCGTCTGCTCCTGCCTCCTGCACCATGTCCGGGACCGGATTCGTGCCGTCTCCGAGATGGCCCGGGTCTCCCGCGGGGCGGTCTACCTGATCGAGCCCAATCGCTGGAACCCGCTCCAGTCGCTCTTCTCGCTCCTCGTCCCCGCGGAACGAGGCGGCCTCGACTTCGACCAGGCCTACCTGCGTACCCTCCTGGAGGGGGCAGGGATGCGTGTGGCGGCCTCCGCGGCGTGGGGAATGACCTTCCCGAACAAGCTGCCCTCCGCGTTGGCGGCGGTCGCGCGGCTCCTCGAGCGGCCGATGCCGATGGGGAACGTCTGCCTTTCGATCGGCGTCCACCTGGAAGGCGGTTTCCGTTGACGATAACCCCGGACGCACTAAAATCTTGTGCCTCTTCCGCTCCGGAACTGTCGTCGGACTGGCCGATAACAGTGGAGGGAGCGAAGAGGAGGGTGGTCTCGATGCAGTTGGCCCGTTGGTTCGCCGCCGCGCTCTGCCTCTGCGCCGTCCAAGGCGCGTGGGCGCAGGACGACGAGCCGGAGGGCTGGGACGTGAACGTCGGCCTCGGGCCCCTCGCCCTCCGCGAGCAGTTCCTCCTGTCGCAGACTCACCTGACGCTCACGCCGCAGGACCCCAGGCCGACCGACCGGGGCCGCTGGCGGATCGGGATGACGCTCGACTGGGCGAACACGTTCGGGCGGAAGAACACCACCTACCTGGTCGACGGGGAGACGGTCACGACGGTCCCCTACGTGCGGTACGGCGTGGTCGAGGGGCTGGAGGTGGGGCTCGACGTGCCGATCCTCTGGCGGGGCGGCGGGTCGATGGACGGCTTCATCCAGGACTTCCACGACGCCTTCGGGGTCTCGCAGAACGGCCGCGAGAGGCTCCCCGACGACGACTTCGACGTCTTTGCCAACGACCGCGAGGGGAACTTCTACCGCCTCGACGACGAGGGGTGGGGGCTTGGCAACGTGGGCGCCTCCGCGAAGCTGACGCTGGCGCAGGGGGACGGGCGGATGCCGGCACTGGCGCTCCAGGCGCTCGTGACTGCGCCGACGGGGGACCAGCGGCACGAGTTCTCGCAGGGCGGCTGGGACGGCGGGGTGATCGCCTCCGTGTCGAAGGGGTTCTGCGGGAAACTGTACCTCTACGGGAACGCGGGGCTGACGGCGATCTCGAACGACAGCCAGGGGCCGCTCGATCTGGCCTCGACGCGGGGGTTCTTCATGCTGGGCGCCGAGTACCGCTTCACGCGGTGCTTCTCGATGGTCCTCCAGACCTCGGTCACCTCGTCCTACTTCGACGAGGAGCACCTCGACGAGTGGACGTGGATCGCGGGCCTCGGCCCGAAGTTCCAGCTCGGCGATCGGTGCAAGGTCGAGGCCGGGCTCCTCGAGAACTACGGCGGCTACGACTTCAGCGCCGACTTCGGCGTGCACCTCGGCTTCGAGGTCGGGTTCTAGTGTCGCGTCAGGCGCTATTCCGTGGGTTGGATGGCTGCCCGCGCTCGAGATCCAGATCCCAAATCCCAGATCCGAACGAGATCCCAGATCCTAACAAGCGCGCAGGCATTGTGTTGGGATCTGGGATCTCGTTGGGATCAGGGATCTTGGATCTGGATCTTGAGCGCGGGCACGCATCCGACCCACAAGATAGCGCTTGACGCGACACTAGCCGCTACAGCTTCAGATCCTTGATCGAGACGAGCGGCTGGAAGGCGTAGCCCGCCTTCTCGATCGCCTCGCGACCCCCCTCCAGGCGGTCCAGGACGCAGAGGACCTTGACGACCTGGGCCCCGCACTCCTCGACGACGCGCTCCGCCGCCTTGAGGACGCTGGCCCCCGTCGTGATCACGTCGTCGACGAGGGCGACCCGCGTCCCGCGGTCGATCGCGGGCCCCTCGATCCAGCGCGACGTCCCGTGCGACTTCGGCTCCTTCC
>CAZYRM010000258.1:2350-8197 GCA_964649705.1 uncultured Planctomycetia bacterium | reverse complement strand
ATCGACGCGCTCGACCCGGCGGCGAAGATCCCCGAGTACAAGTTCTGCGCGGTGAAGGTGGAGAAGGCGCTGGCAAGGCCAGCTTGCTGGTAGGAGGGAGAGATGGACCGGATCGTGTTCAACCTGCTGGGGACGCTCGTCTCCAGGGGGATCCTCTCCAACAACGACATCGAGGCGGCTCGGACGCGGGCAGGGAACGTTAGCGCGCACCTCCACTCGGACGCGCACAGCGTCCAGGAGGCGACGCGGAAGTCGAACGAGATGGCGGAGGCGGTCGGGGAGTTGAACCTCATCTGCCACGCGCTCCTGCGGATCCTCATCGACAAGGGGATCATCACGAAGGATGACTTCGACCAGGCCTTCCACGAGCTGGACGCCTCGGACGGCGTCGTCGACGGGAAGCTGTCGAAGAAGCGGGTGGCGAAGAAGGGGGAGACGTGCCCGGCCTGCGAGGCAAAGAACCCGGTGGGGCGGAAGAGCTGCATGTACTGCGATGCGCCGCTCGAGCAGAAGCCGGTGAAGGCGCCGGAGATCCCGCAGTCGAAGTCGAAGCCGAAGAAGAAGCCCGAGGAGCCCTGGCCGCCGATCGGCGACATGCCGGAGCTCGATGCGTGATCAGGGGTTCCTTCACCGCGGAGGCGCTGACTACGCGAGAGCCCGCTCGACCGCCGCGACGACCTCGGCGTCTTCGCCGTCGAGCAGCGTGCGCGGGTCGAAGAGGACGTGGTCCTTCTTCGCCCGGGCGAAGATGCACGGCTCGGAGACGCGGAGACGCCTGAGGATCTCGTCCGGGCCCACCCCCTCCGACCGGAACGCAGCGCAGACCGTCGCGAGGTCGTGGCCCGGGAGCGATCCCCCGCCAAGCTGAGAGGTCTCCTCCCACAGCTCCGCGCGCACCCCGGGGATCCTCGCCAGGCCGTCCACCATGCGCTGCGCCCGCTCGAAGACCACCTCCTTGGACATCGTGATCATCCGCAGGACGGGCAGCTCCTGCGAAAGCGTCTCGGGATGCAGGTAGAGCTTGAGCGTCGCCTCGAGCGCCGTGAGCGACAGCTTGTCGATCCGGAACGCCCGGAAGAGCGGGTGGCGCCGGATCCGCGCGATCGCATCCTTCTTCCCCAGCACGAACCCGCCCTGCGGCCCGCCGATCAGCTTGTCGCACGAGAAGCACGACAGGTCGACGCCCGCCGCCAGGCTCCGAGAGACCATCGGCTCGTCGCCGATCCCGAGCGCCGTGAAGTCGACCAGCGCGCCGCTCCCCAGGTCGTCCATCACCGGCAGGTTGTGCTTCCGCCCGAGGGCGACCAGCTCCTCGATCTCGACCTCGGCCGTGAACCCCTGCACCTTGTAGTTGCTCGGGTGGACGCGCATCAGGAGCGCCGTGTTCGGCGTGATGGCCTTCTCGTAGTCGGAGGCGTACGTCCGGTTCGTCGTGCCGACCTCGACGAGCTTCGCCCCGCTCATCGCCATGACGTCGGGCATGCGGAACGACCCGCCGATTTCGACGAGCTGGCCTCGGCTCACGATGACTTCCCGTCCCGCCGCGTACGCCGCGAGGCAGATCATCGTCGCCGCGGCGTTGTTGTTCACCACCGTGGCGGCTTCCGCGCCCGTGATCCGGCAGACGAGGTCGCGAACGAACGTCTCGCGGAATCCCCGTTCGCCGCTCGCGCGGTCGACCTCCAGGAGCGAGTACCCCTTCTGCTCGGCGACGAGCGCGTCGATCGCGGCCTTCGGCAGTGGCGCGCGACCGAGACCCGTGTGGAGGATGATCCCCGTAGCATTGAGGACACGGCAGAGTCCCGGCTTCTCGGCATGCGCGAGCGTCGCACTCGCCGTTCGGAGGATCGCCTCGGGCGTCACGTCGGCCGCCCCGACCGGCTCGTTCCCCTTCAGGCGCTCGCGGACCGCCGCGATGGCGCCGCGGACCGCCTCGAGCGTCGCCTCGCGGCCGTGCGCGGCGACGAGGGGCTTCGCCCCCTCGGCAAGAAGGAGCTGATCCACGCTCGGGATCTGACGGAAGAGCGACTCCTTGGTGGCTGGTTCGGGCATCACATCCCCCGGGCGCCGTAGAGGACGAAGAGGCTCACGCCCGTCGCGAACAGGAAGACGAGCGGCACGGTCATGGCGCGATAGACGAGGAGCGAGTTCGCCTTGAAATACTGGTTCGTCGAGGTCAGGCACAGGTGCGCGGGGGAGAGGAGCGTCCCGAGGAATCCGGAGACGAAGGCCAGGATCACGGTCGGGAGGGCCTCCGGACCGGTCCCCGAGAGGGCGAGGACGATCGGAAAGGTCGCGCCCACGTAGCCGATGGTGATCCCGGTCATCAGGCCTACGACGAACGGCAGGAGGATCGCCACGCCCATCGCCGGGAAGCCGTACCGCGCGAGGTCGGCGGTGGTCTGGCCCACGGCGCCGCACGACCGGATGATCCCGCCGAACACCATGACGGCGAAGGCCAGCAGCACCACCTGGTACGTCTCGCGGTTGCCGAAGAAGGCGCGGCCGGCCTCGCGGACGGAGAGCGTCTTCCCCAGGGTCCCGATGGCAAGCACGATGACGACCCCCGTGAGGACGCAGACCGCCAGGGGAACCCTGAGCCCCAGGAACAGGCCGATCACGAGGAGGATCGGGGAGAAGCAGACCAGGAACCGGCCCGCCGCGGCGAGGCGGTTCCCCTCGAGGGCGTTCGCCCGGACCTTGGTGTCGCGCAGGATGAAGACCACGCCGGCGAGGACGGCGACGATCGACAGGGGAAGCATGGTCAGGCAGAGGAAGTTCACGTGGATGTGGGAGAGACTCGCCGCGAGGATGACGCCGGGATAGAGCGGCCAGGAGTACTCCCAGACGTGGCGGAACCAGTAGTTGATCAGGGCCTTCCGCTCCGCGCCCAGCTTGTCGCCGCCGCCAGGCGGGCCTTTTCCGTTCGCGAGGGCCTCGACGAGCGGGGCGCTGAAGAGGGCGCCCCCGGGCATGGGGAGGAGGCCGATGAGCGTGGGGAGGGCGGCCAGGGCGACGCGGGGGTCGCGGAACATCCCGCCCGCGGCGTCGCTGATGCGGCGGAACTGCCCGCTGCGCTGCATGAGGTCGGAGAGCACGACGATCGCGACGAGCGTCGCGGCGAGGTCCAACGTGGGGAGGCGCGACGCCTCGACCCACGAGACGCGGGCGATCTCGCCCGCGGGGGCGCCGAACAGGAACCCGATCCCGACCGCGGCCGCGACGAGCGCCAGCCCCAGGGGGCACTTGACCTTGAGGAGGCCGATGAGCCCCGCGAGGACGAGCAGTATCTTGAGGAGAGCCATGGGACCGCCGTTGAGGAGCCAGACATGCTATCCGCACGGGTCAGCATGCGCAATGCCCTCCCGTGGGACGACGGGGGGGCGGAGATCCACATCCCAAATCCAAAATCCCAACGAAATTCCACATCCCAAATCCCAACCAGGTTTCACCGGTGGTTGGGATTTGGGATGTGGGATTTCGTTGGGATCTGGGATTTGGGATCCTGGATTTCCGCGCAGCGGATCCTACATCCACACGTAGTCCGGCTCGCCCCCGCCCGAGACCACGCGGACCTTGCCCGGGAAGCGCGTCTCGAGGCGCGAGGCCGCGTCCAGCGCCTTCTCGCGCGTCGGCGCAAGCCCGAAGAATGAGCTGCCGCTCCCGCTCATCAGCGCCGCAAGCCCCTCCGCCTGGAGGGCCTCCTTGTACGCCTCGAGCTCGGGGTGGAGCGCCAGCGTCACGGGCTCCAGGCGGTTCTTCAGCCTCGCCGACACGCCGGCCACGTCGCCCATCGTCAGCGCCATGACCATCTGGGTGTGCCCCAGGAGCGCCTCGCCGGTCTGCTCGATGTGCGCCTCGAACCGCTCCCTCGGCTGGTCGGGGTGCTCCATCCACTTGAGGAGCGGGATCCCGCCGACGTTCTCGTACACCTCCGCGGTCGAGACGTGCGTCCCGGGGCTCACCAGGACGTAGTGGAACGCCGCGCGGTACGGGAAGAAAACCCCCGCCACGCGCTCGCCCCTCCCCCGACAGAGCGCCGTCCCCCCGTTGAAGAAGAAGTTCACGTCGCTGCCGAGCTTCTCGCCGACCGCAGTCATCTTGGTGCGGGAGATCCCCAACCCGTACAGCCGGTCGATCGCCACCACCGTGGCCGCCGCGTCGCTCGACCCGCCCCCGAGCCCCGCCCCCATCGGGATCCGCTTCACCAGCCGCATCTTCACGCCGTGCCCGTGCGCGTGCGCCTCGAGGAACGCCTTCGCGGCGCGGACCACCAGGTTCCGGTCGTCCGTGGGCAGCTCCGCCCCCTCCACCGCCAGCGTCACGCCCGAGGCGGCCTCCGCGACGATCACCTCGTCGCAGAAGTCCGTCGCCTGCATGATCGTGATCAGCTCGTGAAACCCGTCGGGGCGCTTCCCGAGCACCTCCAGGTAGAGGTTCACCTTCGCGGGGGCCTCGACGTGGACGCCGGCGGCGTCGCGGAAGATGCGCATGCGGCCAGGCCGCCTCCCTTACGGAATGAGGTCGTTGTCGATGAGGCGCGCCTTCCCCAGGTGCACCGCGAGCGCGACCAGGACCCTCCCGCGGATTTCGCGCACGTCGTCCAGCGTCTCCGGGTGGGCGACCGCGATGTAGTCGACCTTCGCCCCCTTCGCCTTCTTCACGATCCGCTTCAGCTCCTCGATCACCTTCGCCGAGGACCCCTCGCGCTCGTCGACGATCATCTCTCTCGCGCGCACGAGCGCCTGGTGGAGCACGGTCGCGTCCTGCCGCTGCGCGGGCGTCAGGTATGCGTTCCGGCTCGACATCGCCAGGCCGTCGTCCTCCCGGAACGTCGGGAGGATCCTCACCTGGATCGGGAAGTTCAGGTCCTCCGCCATCCGCTGCAGGATCTGCGCCTGCTGGTAGTCCTTCTGGCCGAAGTAGGCCGTATCCGCGGGGACGATGTGGAAGAGCTTCCCCACCACCGTCATCACGCCGCGGAAGTGCCCCGGCCGCGACCTCCCGCACAGGTGGTTCGGCAGGTCCTCCATGTCGACGAACGTCTTGAACCCCTTCGGGTAGATCTCCGCGACCGAGGGGGAGAAGATCGCGTCGACCCCCGCTGTCGCGCACTTCCCCACGTCGGCCTGGAGGTTCCGCGGGTACCTCTCGAAGTCCTCCCCGGCCCCGAACTGCATCGGGTTGACGAAGATGCTCACGACGACGACGCCGTTCTCCTTCTTCGCCTTCCGCATGAGCGAGAGGTGCCCCTCGTGCAGGGCCCCCATCGTCGGCACGAAGCCGACCTTCTTCCCCGCCTTCCTCGCGGCGGCGATGAAATCGTGCACCTCTTTCACGGATTCGAGCATCTTCATCGGACCGCTCCGGTCGTGAGGTCGGCCAGGAGTTGGCGGAAGGTCCGCCCGAGGACGGGGTGCCGCCCCTCGGGCACGAGTTCGCAGAGCGGCGCCAGGACGAAGGCGCGCTCGGTCATTCGGGGGTGGGGGACGGAGAGCCCCGGCTCGTCGATCACGAGCCCCCCGTGGAGGAGGAGGTCGAGGTCGATGGTCCGCGGCCCCCAGCGCTCCCCGCGCACGCGGCCGAACCGTGTCTCGACGGCCAGCAGCCGGTCGAGGAGCGCCCGCGGCGCGAGCGACGTCTCCACCTCCGCGACGGCGTTCAGGTACCGCGGTTGCGGAGGCCCCACGGGGTCCGTCTCATGAGAGGACGAAGCGCGCAGCACGCGCACGCCGGGCGTGTTGCCAAGCTCCGCGACCGCGCCATCGAGCATCGCCCGCCGGTCCCCGAGGTTCGAACCGAGACCGACGTAGGCGACCGCCATCAGGGCTGAGGCTCCTGGGGCTG
>CAZYRM010000258.1:0-2250 GCA_964649705.1 uncultured Planctomycetia bacterium | reverse complement strand
TTCGAACCGAGACCGACGTAGGCGACCGCCATCAGGGCTGAGGCTCCTGGGGCTGCGGGAGCGGTGACGGCGCGGGTCCGCGAAGGATCCTCGCGCGCACCGACAGCACGGGCCCCGAGAGGGCGTAGAACGTGAAGAACGCGAGCAGGGTCCACTCGGGCTGCACCACGAGCAGGCCGCCCACGACGAGCACCGAGAGAAGCACCTCCACCAGCCGCGTGAACGAGCTGTGCCCGCGGAACAGGCGATTGACCAGGTGGACGTACCGGATCTGGCTGACCATCAGGAGCGCCACGGCAAGGACCGCGAACGGGAGGCCCGCCACGATGACGGTCGTCGAGACCTGCGTCTGCGCCAGCTCCGCGTAGAGCATCGCCCCCGAGGCGACCACGCCCGCGGCCGCGGGGGAGGGCAGGCCGCGGAACGACTCATGGGAGCTGTCGTCCGGGCTGTTCTCCACGTTGAAGCGCGCCAGACGCACGACCGCGCAGACGAGGTACAGGCCGCAGATGACCCACAGGAACCGCGCCGGGAACGGCGCGTGGGCCCACTTCAGGAGCGTCAGCCCCAGGAACGCCGGCGCCAGGCCGAAGGAGACCGCGTCGCACAGCGAATCGAGCTGCCCGCCGAAGTTCGTCGCCATCTTCGTCAGGCGGGCCACCTTCCCGTCGAGGGCGTCGAACACCATCGACAGGAACAGGAGCCACCCCGCCGTGGCGAACCCCGCCGGGTCCTTTGACTCGAGCACGCTGGCCGTCGAGACCACCGACGCGAACCCGCAGACCCCGTTTCCCAGCGTCAGGAGGGTCGGCAGCAGCGCGATGCTCTTGACCTTCTTCCGACGGAACCTGAACTTCATCGCTCCTCCTCAAGAGGGCGTTTGGCGGTCCCAGGCGACGATCGCTGCCCTCCCCACGCAGGGAAGGACGCACGACCACCCATCTTGCGGACGTCGCATGACTTGGGAGCGCCCTGGATCGATGCCCTCTCCAGGCTTAGGGCGGGGCAACCGGCCTGCCAAGCGCTTCGGGAAAGCTCCGATTCCGTACCGCGCCTTGCCGATATGTCCGGGCGGATTCTATGGCGGGGAGCGGGGGTTTGTCAACCGGCCGTCCGCGGGGAGCTTGATCGCCCCCTGCG
Organism: uncultured Planctomycetia bacterium; assembly: GCA_964649705.1. GTDB lineage: Bacteria > Planctomycetota > MHYJ01 > WSZJ01 > CAZYRM01 > CAZYRM01. The sequence goes on along the minus strand of CAZYRM010000258.1, from coordinate 1,110 downwards.
CGCGGCTACAATAGAGGAACGACACGTGGAACGTCGCGATGGGCCGCTTGCCCGCGCCCTCGACCTGGGCCATTCCGCCTTCTGGGGGCTCATCCTGGCAGGCGTCGTCGTCTTCCTGGCCGGGACCTGGATGTCCGCCCGTCAGCGCAGCCGCGAGGCCGGGCGCCGCGTGGCCGAGCTCCGGCGGGAGGTCGAGGAGGCCCGCGTCGTCAACGATCGGCTGGCCGCGGAGAAGGAGGGGCTCACGTCGGACCCCGTCCACGTCGAGCGGATGATGCGGCGCAAGTTCCACATGATCGCCCCGGGCGAGGTGAAGGTGGATCTGGAGGAGTCGCCTCCTTCCACGGAGAATCCGTAGGGGCGACCCGCTGGGTCGCCCCCGGCCTGAGCGGCCGAACAGGTTTTTCGAGGGGAATCGATGGGTGAAGTCCTCGATCAGAGCGAGGTCGACGCGCTGCTCGCCGCCGTGGAGGGCGGCGAGATCGAGGTGGAGATCGAGGAGCCGACGAAGTCCAGCGCGCCCGTCGCCCTCTACGACTGGAAGCGCCCCGAGAAGGTCGGCAAGGACCAGCTCCGCGCGCTCGAGTTCCTCCACGAGGGGTTCGCGCGCAACTTCGGATCCTCCCTCTCCGGCCTCCTCCGCACGATCAGCGACGTGCGCCTGGAGACCGTCGACCAGCTCACCTACTCCGAGTTCATCATGTCGCTCCCCAACCCGACGTGCTTCACGCTCCTGTCGTGCGAGCCGCTGGAGGGGAACATCATCCTCGAGATCAACCCCTCGATCGTGTTCCCGATCTTCGACCGCCTGATGGGCGGGGGAAAGACCCCCTCGACGCCCCCGGAGCGCCCCCTCACCGACATCGAGTGGCGCCTGATGTCGACGATCCTGCACCGCGCGATGGAGCAGCTCTCCTCGACGTGGGCGGAGATCCGGAAGATCGACTTCAAGGTCGTCGCGACGGAGTCGAACCCGCAGCTCATGCAGATCGTCGCGCCGAACGAGGCGGTCGTGCTCATCTGCTTCGACATGACGATGGGGGAGCACGGGGGCCTGATGAACCTGTGCATCCCGTACCGGGTGATCGAGCCGCTCATGAGCGAGGTCGC
>CAZYRM010000257.1:0-8252 GCA_964649705.1 uncultured Planctomycetia bacterium | reverse complement strand
CCCTACGGCTCGGCCGCCCTTGGGGCGGCCCCTTCTCCTCGGCGCAGCGGCCGCCGTGTAGTACAGGCCCCATCGATGCGTCCGACTGCGCCTCCGTGCGTCCTCCGTGGTGAATACAAGCGCCCGGATCGCCCCAATCGTGCGAGCCATCCGCATACGACGCAAGCAGCGAATCTGTCGTGACTTCGTTCGTCCACGCCGAAACAACTGCGCGCGCCGCGCGGTCGTTGAGCGATAGAGATCCACCACTGGCGGGGCCCTGTTGGGATGGCGATCGACGCTACGTCGCCGCGACGAGGTCGGCCCACGCGGCGCGGGAGAAAAGACCACGGTGGTGGAAGAAGACGGTGCGGGCCAGGGCGAGGAAGGGAGGGGTCGCGAAGAGGGCGTCGAGGAGGCGGTTGGGCGGGCGAAGGTCGATCGCGAGGCGCAAGAGGCGCTTCCAGCGGAAGCGGGGGAGGGCGGCGGAGAGAACCTCGGCGGGCTCTGGGCCGTGTTCGAGCAGGTGCGCGGCAATTGCCTCGCCGGCGAGGTCGCCCGAGCGGAGGGCGTAGGCGATGCCTCCCGCGGTCAGGGGGGAGACGAGCCCCGCGGCGTCGCCGATGAGCAGCACGCCGGGCGCGGCGAACGGGCGAACAGCGCCGCCAATGGGGATCAGGCCTCCACGTCGCCCAACGATGCGGGCGCGGGAGAAGTCGAAGAGACGTGAGAGGCGCCTCACGAAGCCGTCGAGCCGAGGGGTGCGCGGGGCGCGGCAGGCGAGGCCGACCTGGGTGATGCCGAGGCCTGGAACGACCCAGCCGAGGTACCCGGGGGCCAACTCCGAGTCGAGGAAGCAGTGGAGACGATCCTCGTCCACGCCGCGGACGCCCTCGTATTCGGCTTCGACGCCGACGAGGAACTCGCGGTTCACGCCGAGGCCGTGACGGCGGGCGACGCGGGACCTCGGCCCATCGGCGCCGACGAGGAGGCGGCAGGGGAGGGGGGAGCCGTCCCACGCCTGGCCCGTCCGGACCTCGGCGCCCGCCTCCTCGGCCTCCCCGGCCAGCCACCTCAGCGCGGCGGGGGTGTCGGTCGCATGGAAGGCGTACCCCGGGCGATCGAGGTCGACGTATTGGAGGGACGGGGAGTACAGGCGCACGCCGCGGATGGGGCGGAGCAGGGTGTCAGGGAAGCGCCACGCGTCCTGGACCTCGCCGACGAGGATCCCGGTGGTGCGGGGGGAGGCGCCGACGTCGCGCTTCTTCTCCAGGACGACGACCGACAGCCCCGCGGCGGCCGCGGCGCGCGCGCAGGCGAGCCCGGCGAAGCTCCCGCCGACCACGACGACGTCCCGCGACTTGTTCATGACGTCACTTTGTAGTGCCAAGTTCTTGTTCACGCAACAAGAATCATCGGCCTTTCGTCCCGGCCGCTTGAGTGTGGTCCCCGCCGAGAGCGAACCGGGCGCCACCGTGGCGAATCAACGGCAGTGTCACCGCTGATCCAGGCCGAGGCGACGGAGGGTCTCCACCGCACAAGAGAGGTGCTCGGCGGCCCGCCCACCGCCCGCGAGCGGACGCGCCTCCCCAATGACCACGCGGACGGCCGCGGCCCAGCGTGCGGCGTCGATCGCACGCCCCTCTCGCAGCCATGAGTCGAGGTTGGCCGCGAACGACTGCGCCCGAAGGGCGAGCTGCCATCGGGCCTCTTCGCCGCTCCGCCCCGTGAGCCTGCCGACGAGCGTGGCCGCGGTTCGCGCCCAGCACTCGATCCCTTCCGGATGGTGTGGATGCCGCCCGAGGACCGCCTGAACGAGCAGGCCCGTCTGCTCCGGTCGCCATCGGGCGAGGTCCTCGATCCGCGCGAAGGCCCCGGGCTCTCCCGTTCCCGCCGCCGCCGCGACCACCGCGGAGAGGACCCTCGGGTCCGTGGGGGCGGCATCGAGCAGCCCGAGCACGAGCGGGCGGACGGGGGCATGATCCCATGCAAGGCGCCCAAGCGAATGGGCCGCCGTTGCCTGACACTCCGGGTCGGGGTCTTCGAAGAATGCTCTCTGAAGGAGGCGGAGGGAGCCCTCCGAGGGGTCCTCGCCGCACGCCTTCAGGGCCCAGGCCTTCAAGGTTGGCGCGCCGGCGCTCGCCGCGTAGAGGGCCCTGATCACCGTTGGATCGACCGGCGGATTCGAGGGGGTCCGACCACTCATGACCAGGAGGATCCCGGCGCCTTGGGAGGGATGCCTCGCCAGCAGGCGAAGGGCGCGTTCGAAGAGAGACATCGATGCGCACTCGATGTGCGGATCCCAGTCCACGGTGATCCCACCCGATCCAAGCATGTCTGGCGTGTGCTCCACGAGACATGTGAACTCCTCGCCGACATAGTCGAGCAGGGAGTCCGAGTAGACCTTCCGCCAGAACTCAAGCCGCTTCTCACGTGACAGAGCATCGCCTCCCGCGGGTCGGAGGAGGAGGGCGGGGATCGCCGCCTCTTCGAGGTCGGCCGCCAGACCGCCAGCCTCGCAGACCGCAGCGAGGGCCTCCGCGTCCAGTCGTCCTGCGAGCATGAGGAGCCCTCGGCGAAGCCGGGGGTCCAGCGTCAGGTCGTTCGCCCACAGGATGAGATCGCTGATGGAGGGTGCCCCGGCTTCGATCGCGCGCGCCTCGACGGAAGCCAGGAGGTCTGGAAGGGCCTTGGAGTCGCCGCTCCAGGTGGGTGCGGGCAGCGCCGGCACGATCGTGTGCGGAGAATTGACTCGTCCCGGGGCCTCTCGGAGGCCCTCTCGGTCATTCGAGACGTCCCGCGACACCAGATTCGAGATCGGGACCACGTCGCGTGCCTTCGTCCCTCGGCCCCGCCGGTGCTCCTTCCCCCTGGCCCACCCGAGAATGAGGAGCGCCACCGAGGCAGCGAGGAGCAACGCTTTCAGTGCGCGCAAGGTCCGGGTCCTCTCCGGAGCGCGGTCCGGCATGGCCGCGTCCCGTGCGCATCATGCTCGATCGCGTCGCGACGCTCAAGCTCCCGATACGGACCGCCCCTCTGGCTGTGTCATGGCTTTGGGATCCCCAGGTCCCTGCAGATCTTGGCCGCGAGGGGATCGGCGATCTCAGCATGCCTGGGAACGGCCGTCGCATTCCCGTTGGAGGAGTTGATGTAGATGGAGTGCCTGCCGCCCTCGCGGAGAAGGACGCAGCCGTGTTCCGAGAGGTGGCGCAGGAGGGCTCGCCGCTTCACTTCAACGCCGTGTGGCCGAGGCCGGCTGGGGGACCTCGAGTTCCTCCGTGAGGCGCTCCTCTCCGAGCTTCTCTTCCTTGGCCCAATCGCGGTTCGTGTGCCGATTCGCCTCGACGATGAGCTGCACGGCCTCGCGCAGGTTCTCGCGGACCTCTTCCACCGTCGCACCCTGGGCGTGGGCGCCGCGCAACTCCTCCACGTAGCCGATCCACCACTTGCCGTGCTTCACGTACACCGCGGTCAGGCGCATGCCTCACCTCCTGACCGAGTTATAGCCCCCACCGCACCCCGGGTCAAACCCGCCGTTTGATCGTGCAGAGGTACGGTCGTTTCAGCCGCGAAACTGGCGCGCCCGGGACCGTGAATGCTACGCTGCCACAACAGATGCCCTTCGCTTCTCCAACCTTGCTTGCATTGCTCGCGCTCGTACCAGTGTACGTGTGGCTCCGGCTCCGCCAACGGAGGCCTCCCGTCGCCGTCGTGTCGAGCCTACTCCTGTGGAAGGCCGTCCCCCCGGCGCCGCTGGAGGCCCTCGCCAGGCGCGACCGGCTCTGGAACCTCGTCCTCCTCCTCGAGGGGCTCTCGCTCGCGCTCGTCTGCGCCGCCCTCGCGAGACCGTTCGTCATGCGCGAGTCCACCCGCCCCGTCCACCTCGTGCTCGGGATCGACGACTCCGCCAGCCTGCACGCTGAGGACCGTTGGCGACGCCTCGATGCCCGTGCGAAGGAGCTCATCGGAGGCCTCGAGGACGACGACGTCGTGACGCTGCTTACCGATGTTGAGGAGCGGTCTCGCCTCACGCCGAGGCAGGCCAGCGCGGCGCTGCTGGAATTCGTGCCGCTTGTCGCCGAGGACGACCTCGCCGGCCTCCTCGCCCGCGCTCGCGCCCTCGCCGGGGCCGAAGAGGGCTCCGTCGCGCGGGTGCTGACCGACCGTGTCGTCCCCGACGCCCCGGAGGTCGAGTCGCTCGGCGGCCCCGTCGACAACGCCGGAATCATCGACGCCTCCTACGACGGCGAGGAGGTCTTCGCCCTGGTGGCCTCTACGACGCCGAAACGCCTTCACATCGAGGTCAACACGCTCTTCCTTCCGCATCCCCAGGCGGAGATCGACGTCATCGACGAGCGCCCCGTGCCCGTGCTCTTGCCCGTCAAGCCAGACGGATTGTTCTCCGTCCGACTCACGTCCAAGGATGCCCTCGCCCTCGACGACGAAGTGAGGCTGGAGAGCACGCCTCGCGTCCGCGTCCGCATCGACACGCCGGGGAATCCCGAACTGGTGCGGGCCTTCTCCGTCCAACCGGGCGTAGAGGTGGTGGTGGGAAGCGTGGGGGAGGCGCACCTTGTCGTCCTCGATCGGACATGGTACACACCCGAAACCTGGCACACACACCTGCCCTATCCCTTCGGCAGCCCGCGCAGCGGAGGTCTGGTAGTGATAGCACCACCCGCGGAGTGTCCTTTCCGCGGCAAGCAGGAGGTCACGGGCCCCATCGAGACCTGGAAGGACGACGAGAAGCTCCTTGAAGGGCTCGACCCAGAGGCCGTCGGGCTGGTCAAGTGCAGTTCGCTGCTGGAGTTGGGCCCCGCCACCGTGTTCGCAACCGCTGGCGGCAAGCCGGTCATCTCCGAGATTCTCTCGGAGGCGACCGGAGGGCTCTACATCGGCTTCGATGTGTCACTCGCAGGCGGGCAGTCGACGTGGGCGACGCATCCGCACTTCCCCGTGTTCTGGAATCGGGTCGTTCAGCAGTTCGCCGGCGGCGGCCAACGGACATGGACCCGCTCCGGCCTCCTCTCCCGCAAAGAGACGCTCTGCGCTAGCTCAAGCACCCCCAGCCGGCCTGTTGACTTCCGCCGAACGCGCGTGGTATCTTCGCCGCGCTTTTTCACGCCCTACGCGCTCGCCGCCGCGGCGCTGGGCTTCTCCCTCGCGTTCCTCCTCGCCAGGAAGGCCAACGGATGGCGGTCGTCCTCGTCATCGACGACACGGTGAAGATCCTCGAGATCATCAAGTTCTTCCTCGAAGAGGAGGGCTACACCGTCAAGACCGCCTCGGACCCCGTCGAGGGGATCCAGATTGCCCAGGCCGGCGGGATCGAGCTCATCATCCTCGACATCATGATGCCCGGGATGAACGGCTATCAGGTCTACGAGGTCCTCAAGAAGGACGACCGCACCATCAACCTCCCCGTGATCATGCTCACCGCCCGGGCCGTCATCGAGAACACGCCTCGCCCCTTCTTCTATGGACTGTACGGCGTCCTCGCGAAGCCCTTCCAGCGCTGGCGCCTCGTCCAGATGGTCAAGGACATCCTCGTCCTGACCGCCAAGGGCGCCACCGGCGAGGTCCCCGAGCCGGTCGAGCCTCCCAAGAAGGCGTAACCCGGTCCCCCCAGGGAATTTGCTTGACGCTCCGTGCGCTCACACCTACCATGTGCGTCCCTTGCGCGGACCAGGAGCATCGAGACATGGGCATCGCGGCCGAAAAGAAGAAGACCCTGATCACCGACTTCCACGTCCACGAGAAGGACACGGGCTCCCCCGAGGTCCAGATCGCCCTCCTCACGGAGCGGATCAACCACCTCACGGAGCACCTCAAGTCCCACAAGAAGGACTTCACCTCCCGCCGGGGCCTCCTGATGATGGTCGGACGGCGTGGAGCCCTCCTCAAGTACCTGCAGAAGTCGAATCGCTCACGTTACCAGAACATCATCAAGCGACTGGGTATCCGGAAGTAGGCCCGCGCCGCCTGCAAGCTGGCCTTGCCAGTGGCGCGCCGCCGCCTTCCCTCGGTATCCGTCCGCCCCCCGCGGCCGGCGTGGTTTTCCTTTGTAGTCCTTGTCCGGAAGATATTCTGTAACCGCATACCAGGGTGGCCTTTGTGTGCAACGCGGGTCTGACGACCCCCTCGCCGCAGCTGGCGGGGGCGTCCTCAGACCCTTGAAAGAAGCGCTCAGCGGCCGCCCTGGGGCATTTGGAGGTCGACCGTGATCCACCGTGTCGAGACCCGCCTGTCGGGTCTTCCGTTCATCATCGAGACCGGCCGCCTGGCCAAGCAGGCCCACGGCGCCGTGATCGTCTCCTGCGGTGACACGCAGGTGCTCGTCGCCGCGGTGCTCGGCCCCGCGCGCAACGCCCCGTTCGACGACGACTTCATCCCCCTCACCGTCGACTACCGCGAGCGCACGTCGGCGGCGGGGAAGTTCCCCGGCGGTTTCATCAAGAGGGAGAGCCGCCCGCGCGACAAGGAGATCCTCACGTCGCGCCTCATGGACCGCCCGCTCCGCCCGCTCTTCATCGAGGGGCTCAAGGATGAGGTGCTCATCCAGGGGCTCGTCCTCTCCGCGGACGGCGAGGTCGATCCCGACATCCTCGCGATGAACGGCGCCTCGGCGGCGGTCGTCATCTCGGGGATCCCGTTCAAGCACGCCGTCGGCTCCGTCCGCGTCGGACGGGTCAAGGGCCAGTACATCCTCAACCCGACCGCGACCGACCTCGCTCGGAGCACGATCGACCTCGTGATCAGCGGCACCCAGGAGTCCGTGATCATGGTCGAAGGGGCCGCGCGCGAGGAGTCGGAAGAGGTCCTCGTCGAGGCCATCAAGTTCGGCCACGAGTCCTGCCGCGACCTCGTGCGGATCCAGAACGAGCTCAAGGCCCTCGTGGGCAGGCCCGACATCAAGATCGAGGTCGACCTGCCGACGGCAGACCTGCAGAAGAAGGTCCAGAAGCGCGCCCTCGCCGAGATGAAGGTCCGCCTGAACACGCCGGGGAAGAAGGCCCGCGAGCAGGCCATCTCCGAGCTGAAGAAGGCGATCATCGAGGAGTTCGTCAACGAGATCAAGCCGGAGCTCGAGGACGAGCGCGACAAGAAGAAGCGCCACGTGAAGCGCTGCCTGTCTCGCGTGGAAGAGGCCGCGGTCCGGGGCATGGCGGTGGAGAACCGCCGGCAGGACGGCAGGGCGCTCGACGAGATCCGCCCGATCTCGTGCGAGGTGGGCGTCCTGGCCCGCTGCCACGGGAGCGCCGTGTTCACCCGGGGCGAGACCCAGGCCCTGGTCAGCGCCACGCTCGGGACGCCGCAGGACGAGCAGATCGTCGACGGCCTGGGCGAGGAGTACTCGAAGAAGTTCATGCTCCACTACAACTTCCCCTCCTTCTCGGTGGGCGAGGTGAAGCGGCCGCAGGGCCCCGGGCGCCGCGAGATCGGCCACGGGCAGCTCGCGGAGCGGGCGATCGAGGCGGTCCTCCCCGCTGAGGACCACTTCCCGTACACCGTCCGCGTGGTGTCGGACATCCTGGAGTCGAACGGCTCCAGCTCGATGGCGACCGTGTGCGGAGGGTGCCTGGCGCTCTACGACGCGGGGGTGCCGCTGAAGGCCCCGGTCGCGGGGATCGCGATGGGCCTCGTGGTGGAGGGGGACGACGTCCGGATCCTCTCCGACATCCTCGGGAGCGAGGACAAGTACGGCGACATGGACTTCAAGGTGGCCGGCTCCGCGAAGGGCGTCACCGCGGTCCAGATGGACATGAAGAGCGAGGGGATCAGCCCGGAGCTGATGAGCAAGGCGCTGGAGCAGGCGCGCGCCGGGCGGATCTACATCCTCAACCAGATGCTCGCGACGCTGCCGGAGGCGCGCCGCGACATCTCCAGGTACGCTCCCCGCATCGAGCGGATGCAGATCAATCCGGAAAAGATTGGCGCCGTCATCGGACCTGGTGGCAAGATGATCCGCAGGATCGAGGAGGAGACGGGCGCGACCATCGAGATCGAGGACGACGGGACCATCACGCTGAGCGGCAAGGGCGCCGACTCGACGATGAAGGCCCGGACGTTCATCGCGAACCTGACGGAGGTGGTGGTGCCCGGCAAGATTTATGCCGGGCGCATCTGCTCCATCCGCGACTTCGGGGCGTTCGTGGAGATCCCCGGAGGGAACGAGGGGCTCCTGCACATCTCGGAGCTGCAGGACGGGTATACTGCCAAGGTGACGGACGTCGTTCAGGTGGGCGAGGAGGTGAAGGTCAAGGTCTTGTCCG
>CAZYRM010000256.1:0-8281 GCA_964649705.1 uncultured Planctomycetia bacterium | reverse complement strand
AACGAGCACGAGAACGATTTCGAGCCCGAGTACGAGCACGCCACCGCCACCGATGGACGCTGTGACCAGCTCTGCAGGATCAGAAGCGCAGGTCGGGGTCGCCGAAGAAGATGAACTCGAGGACCGTGTAGGTGTCGGGGTCCTCGACGTAGTGCTTCGGGTCGCAGTCGTCGCGATAGGCGAACGCGATCCGCTCCCTCATGCGCGGAAAGGCCGCGATGTGGGCTCGCTTCGCCTCCAGGAGCGTCCGCGCGATCGGCGTCCCCTTCGCGAGGAGCGGGGTGAGGCGATCGAAGTAGAAGAAGCACGCCGGCGAGTGGCCGTGCCAGGCCATCGTCACCCCCGTCGCCCCGAGGAAGCCCACCGCGCCGCGGTCGAAGAGCGTCTCGGGCCAGTTCCCTCGGTGCCTCGCGTCGGCGGGGGAGCAGATCGGCATCATGAAGAACGGCTTCCCGTCGAGCGCGGGGAGGTCCTTCACGAGGAACTTGTTCACGCCGCCCAGGTCGATGTCGAGGGCGCTGGAGTGGCCGCCGGAGGCCTCCACGAACGCCGCCGTGCGGAGCTTCTCCATGGTCTCGGGCGTCGTCCCCGCATGGTCGAAGCGCGCGAACCCGCAGCGCTCTGCGATGTCGTGGAATCTCCCGCCCACCGCGGCGCCTCCGCCTCCGATTTCCAGCGCCACGCCGTCCGTCGGCCGCTCCGGCCCCGCATCGAGCGCCGCGGCGAGTTTCGCGGCGTCCCACGTGTCGTAGAGCCTCGAGGAGGCCACGTCCGGCACGCCGTCGTCGTCGATGTCCTCGTAGGGCATGTCCGTAAAGCAGGGCTCGCCGCCGAAGGTCACGACGAGGTGGGGGATCCGGGACGGAGAGCCAAATAGGAGCATCCGATCGAACCTCCCTTCGGCCCAGGCGGCCTCGATCTCCGCGTCGATCTCGCCGACGGAGCGCTTCGTCGTCGCGATGAGCACACCCTTGCGGGCCGTGGCGAGCTTGCGCGCGAGCTCCTGAATCGGCCTCGGCGCGGAGGCCGAGACCACGACGCAGAGCCCACTCTCGCCGAAGCGCTCGACGCCTCCCCTGGCCTCGGGTGCGGTCAGCGCGCCGGCCCCGTCGATCCGGTACTCCGCGCCGCCCGCGACGGCGACCACGACCCCGTCGCGGAGTTCCAGCCGCTCGACGCCCCCCTCGGCCTCCTCGATCGCGACGTACCACGCGGCGGACCCATGGCCCTCCCCCGAGGCCTTCGACGGCCCCTCGCCCTCGATCTTGCCCGAGAAGCACGCGACACAGGGGTGGCCAAGGTCGTTGTTGACGAACCCCGCGATCACCTCCGCGGGGGCCTTGCCGTCCAGGTCGGCGATGACAAGGGCGGAGTTGTGGCCGGGGTTCCAGAACTCGCCACGGACCGCCCCGTCGCTGGAGAGGACCAGGAGCCGCGACGGGAACCACTGTTTGTGATTGAGAGCGACGGCGATCTCGTCCTGGCCGTCGCCGTCGAGGTCCCCGACGGCCCAGCGGGCGACGCGCATCGCCTCGTCGGGCCAGTAATGCTTCGCCCCGAGCGCCGCGCGCCAGATCGGCTTGCCCTCGACATCGAGGCGGAAGAGGCAGCCGTCGTCCTCGCCCACGCCGGCGACGAGCCTCATCTCCTCCGCCGCCAGGGGGAGGGCCACGAGCAGGAATAGGGCAGCGATCCTCATCGCGGCCCATTCTACACCGGAGACGGCCCGTCGGAGAATCCCGGCGCCGCCCGCCGTCAGGGGCCTTCGGCGGGGGCGGAGCCAGGGGAGGGTGCCCGCTCGTCGACGAGGGTCCGCTGGATCTCCTCGACCTCCGAGGCCGCCGAGACGAGCGCCTCGACGCAGTCGCGATCGAGCTCCGACGGCGCGTGCCGCTCGAGCCACGCGAATGCGGCCGAGTTCGGCCAGGGCTCCTTGTAGGGGCGGCGGCTGGTCAGCGCGTCGAAGACGTCGGCCACGGCGGCGATGCGCGCGGCGACGGGCACCTGCCCCGCGCGCAGGCCCTGGGGATATCCGCTCCCGTCGAGAAGCTCGTGGTGGCTCTCGGCCACCTGGCGCAGCAGGTCGACGTGCCCGAGGTGCTCCGCGCCGAAGTTCGCGAGGATCTCGTCCACGATCTGACGCCCGATGGCCGGATGCCGCCTCATGACCTCGCGCTCGGGCTCCGTGAGCGGGCCGGGCTTCATCAGGACTTCGTCCGGGATCCCGATCTTCCCCACGTCGTGCATCGGGGCGAAGACGAAGAGATGCTCGATCATCTCGTCGTTCATTTCCTGCCTCCCCGAGCGCGCGAGGTTCCGGGCGATCAGCCGGACGTAGCGCGCCATCCGGTCGAGGTGCGCCCCCGTCTCGGGGTCGCGCAGGTGGGCGAGGCGGTTCGTGGTCCGGACGGCGGCCAGGAGCGCCCGCGCGGCCGAGAGCTCCGACATGGCGAGGGAGCCGACCAGATGGCCCCAGACGTCGAGCTCCTCGAGGATCTCCGTCCCGAAGCACCCCGTGGTGCGCGCGTTGAAGAAGATGAGGGCCTCGAAGCGCCCGTCCCACCAGAACGGCAGGGTGTAGCTGGAGCGGAACCCGTGGGCCTGCAGGGCCCTCGTGTGCTCGTGCGTGCCCTGGGCGTACACGGAGAGGTCCTGGACGACCCGGCCCTCCCGGCTCGCCAGGACCCGCGCGAGCTCGGGGGCGTCCTCCATCCGCGCCTCGTAGAACTCCAGGGGGACGGGGCCGTCGGTGCTGTGGACGAACGTCCGGAGGCGGCCCGTCGTCGCGTCGTGCAGGGCCACGGCGATTCGCGCGACGAGGGGATGCCGCACGCGCACGGCGCGATGAACCACGGCGAGCTTCTCGGCTAGCGACGACTGCGCCCCGAGCGCGGCAAGCGTGTCCCCGTGCGCCTGGATGAGCTCCATGTCGGCACGTCCGAGCTCGATGCGGCGGGGCTGACCGGATCGTAGTCCCGCGGGTGCGTAGGTGTCAATCCGCCGTCGCGAGCGAGCGGCCTCCGCCTACTTTGGCCCGTGGCCTCCGCCGTGCTCGCCGCCATGCCCGTGTTCGCCGCCCTGTCCGTGCTCGCCACCCTGGCCGTGGTCGGGCGGACCGGGGTCATGGTCCCCCGCGTGGCCGTGGCCGTTGTCGCGGCCCTGCCCGTGGTCGCCCTTGTCGATGCCGCCGTCGTCTCCAGCCGATCCCGGCGCGTTGCCCTCCCCATCCGCGTGCGACTTCGCCCACTCCTTGAGGGCCTCGATCTCCGCCATCCGCTCCTCGTGGCGGCGAGTGACCTGGACGTGGATGGCCTCGGCGAGCTCCTGCCCGCGGAGGCCGTTGGCGATCTGCTCCTTGACCCACTGCCCCAGGTTCTTCTGGTCCCCGACGCGGCGGGAGGCGTCGTCGGACGGACCCGCCGCTTCCGAGAGCCTCCGGTCCGACACGGCCGACTCGGTCGCGGCGGCCTTCATCGCGGCCCTGGCGTCGTCGAGCGGCACGTCGTGCGAGACCATCTCCCCGGCCAGGTCGAGGGCCACCTCGGGCTCGACGCCGGTGTTCACCGAGCGACGGTAGAGGTCGAAGGTCTCCTCCGCGGCCCAAGGGGAGTCGGGCCTCTGCGCGCGATGCCCGTCGACGTGCAGGGCGATGGCCTGGCGCGCGACCTCCATGCGGGCGGAGAACTCCACGCGGCGGGCCTCGTCCCAGTCGGCCCATCCAGGCGGGTCGGCACCGTCCCATCGGGCCTCGACTTCGAGCTGGAGGGCCGCGTCGCCCTCGGGGACGGCCTCCCCCTGCGCCCAGACCGAGCCCACGATTCCAAGGACCACGCACCATCGCAGCATGGAGGCCTCCACTGACTCGACAAGCGCATGGGATTCTAGCAGGTCCGGGCATCGGAGAGAGCAAACTCGCGTGCTGGAGTCGGTCCACGTGAGGCTCCACCAGGCGGTCTCGGCCGCGCCGGCGCCTCCCGCAGAGTCACGGCGCCGCCAGCTCTTCGAGGACTTCCTCCGCCCGGCCGCGGACCTCGGGGTCCTGCAAGGCGCGGAGCGACCTTAGAAGGGGAACGGCGAGGGGCCCAGACGCGCGCAGGGCCTCGGATGCGAGGGCGCGTTCGGCGGGGTCCTCGGCGCCGAATCGACGCACCCAGGACGCCACCTCCGACGGGTCGGGCTCCTCGCCCCCAGGGTGTTGCGCCAGGAACTCGTCGATGAACAGCCCGCGGACGGACGGCTCCCGCTCGTAGATCGTCGCAAGTTGATCGTGAGCCCACCGCCGGGCCTCGACGACGGGCGACTCGCGACGGATCCTGAGGAGCATCGGGGCGGCGTCCGCAAGCCGCCCCCGCTTCAGGAGAAACTCGGAGAGCGACAGGAGACCGGCCTCGACGATCACGGGGTCCTTCTCGTTCTCGACAACCGTGCGAAGGAGGCGGACGACCTCCTTATGGCGCGCATCCACGCGCTTCTCAACCACGCCCTGGCGAAGGACGAGCGCGGCCTGGACCTCCCTTGGGACGACGTGAGCGCGAGAGTCCTGCGGGGGGGCGGGCGCGTCGAACAAGAAGAAGTCATGATCGATGTCGTGCGCCTTACCCCGCTCGCACCGCACGGGTCCGCGTCGGCGGGCCCACTCCGTCGCCAGCGAGACGGCCTCCTCGACGCGCTTGCGGTGGAGCAGCGTCTGTATCAGGTTTCCCACGAAGAACTCGTCCCGATCCTCCATCCCGAGGTCGCGCAGCGCCGCAAGCGTCTCCCCCTCGGCCCGCGTCTGCGTCGCCCACAGCCAACTGTCCCAGAGCGCCAGGCCCAGCCCACGACGGACGCGCAGCGCATGCTCGCGGAGTTCTGGCTGGTTGGTCGGCGGCATCGCATAGACGAACAGGCCCATCGTCGGGTCGCCGCTGCGCACACGACGGGATGCCTCCTCGGAGACCGCCTCGTCCCACCTCACTTCGAAGTCTAGACTCGAAGCGCTCCCGTTGGTGAACCTCGGTTCCAGGGGCATGTCCGCCCAGATGCGCTCCAGGGCCTCGATGAGCAGGTCCGGTCGGCGGTCGACCTGCGCATCCCTTGCGACGTCGGTCCAGATCGAGCCGGTCAGGCCCCCGCACGACAGGGCCCAGCGCCTCGTCTCCTCGACGGGCATGACGCCGAGGCTTCGATCCCGGTCGCGCTTGTAGACGCCGTACCGGACCGCGGGGTCCACTGAGTGGCGCAGGACCACATCCAGGAGGGCGGACAGTCCCACCTGCCCCGAGCGATGAGCGAACCCCGCGAGCGCGGAGAAGTCCTCCATCGTCCGACAGCGCGGCGCAATCGCGTACGGCACCGGGGCGAGCAGGGTCTTTCCGCGGCGAGGGTAGGGGTCCTTCTCCAGGGCCGCCAGCACCTGGGCCACCGGGTCCCTGGCACGAAGCTCCAGATAGCGCTCGACCAGCCCACGCGCGAGCTCGTTGTCGCGGCGCACGGCCTTTCGCACGCGGAGCGCATTCCGTGTCGAATGGGCCGCGAGGACCGCCTCGATGCCGTCCGCAGCCAGGCGTGGCGTGGGGGACTTCGCGACCTCGTCCTCGAGGGCCACCCAGCGGAGATCGATGGGATGACGCTGGGCGAAGTCCCTGGCCCGCGCGATGGGGTCGGGACTCCGATGGACGCAATCGACCGCGAGTGGATGAGAGAACCTGTGGTCGTCTCGCAAGAGCAGGCAGTCCGGGCTCTTGTCCCGGTTCCACTGTGCGAGGAGTGGCCGCAGCGCGGTCGCCTCGGCCATTGGGAGCCGGTCCAGGAGCGTGCCAAGTGCCCATGCCGAAGGCCGATCGCGATCGCCGCCTGGCTCCCACGCGAGCCGAGCCACGAGTCCCTCGTCGTGGCCCGCATCGCACTGGTACACCTCCTGCACCAGGTCTGCGGACGCTTCGATGGCGAACGATTCGGCCCACCTTGTCCGCCCGTAGAGTCTGGCGGTCGCCTCGGCGAGCTGCTCGGGGTCGGCCTCGTCTTCCTCCAGGAACTGTCGCAGCGCCTCCGGGTTTGGTCCGCGGACCGCGGCGATCAGCCGGCGGGTGAGCGGCGGCAAGTCCTGGACCTCCGTTCCCGAACGCGCGAGGTCCTCGAGGAGTCCGGACGCGCGTCCTCCCGCGTCGTACGAGGACTGGAGCAGCAAACGGACCGTCGTCCGCTCCAGGTCCGGGTCGTGCAGGAGGGCGAGGACGTAGCCTCCCAAGGGAGAGCTTCGGACACCCGGGTCCTTCCCGAGCTCCTCGCGCAGTCGACTGTAGAGCATGGGCAGGTCCCCATCCGAACGTCGGGCCTTCAGCATGTCGCGCAGCAGGGCGTCCTGCGGCGCCGAGAGACGGGCACGACCAGCCATCGTCCTCAGGAATGCGACGAAGTCCTGGACTCCGCCGGGCCCCGCCACCTTGGGGGCGAGCCACCAAGTCATGCCCCGGGCGTCCTGTGGAGACAGGCCGTCGATCAGGTTCAGGAGACGCCCCTGATGGACCGAGCGAGTGGCCAGGCGTCCCAGGCCGGTGTGCCGTTTTCTCCACTGCCCCTCGGAGCCGGAGAAGCCGAGGCGTTCGACCGCCTCCATGGCAGCATCCGCGAGGTCTTGCGAGGGTCGATCGCCCGCCCACGCGTCGACCAGCGACGCCGCCAGGTCGGGGGACCGGGCGCATCGCAGGAGACGGACCGAGAGCGCCTCGGCGACCGCCGGTCCTCGCGCCAGACGGATTGCGTCCACGAGCTCGCCCGCGAACTCCGCATCGATATCAAGGCCGCCCTGGCCCGCGATCTCGAGGAGCCGTTCGCCGGCATCGACCTGCCGCGAGACGATCTCCGCCTCTTTCCAGTACAACGAGGCCGTCTCGAGGACGGTTGGGTCGTCCGAGTGCCGGCCGGCCAGCCGCTCCAGCTCCTCGAGCGCGAGGTCCTCCTGGTACATCTCGAGGAGTAGGTAGACGCGCAGCAGGCCGAGACCCGGTTCCGGGCCCTTGTCGAGTCTTTGGAGCGCCTCGTCCAGGAGAAGGACCTTGTCGATCTCCCGGACCGCCCATTGCAGGGCCCGGTGACGGGTCCCGACTGGCCGGAGCCTCGAGTCCCGGGCGACGAGGTCGACGAGCGACTCCAGGTCCCGCGCCTCGACGAGACGCCGCCGGGCCACCGCGACCAACGAATCGAGCACCCCGCTCACTGCCGATCGTCGCTCCTGCACCGCCTGATCCAGCAGGCTCGCTCCTTCGTCGCGCCACCATGCCGAGGCATCCGTCGTGACAAGGACGCGGACGAGGCCCGCGTCGATCCGCTCGTCCAGCGTATCCGGCTGAGCGCGCTCAAGAGCGGCGAGGGCGGCCGAGCGATCCCCCGCCTCCTCGTACAGGAGTGCCATTCGCGACCACACGATGCAGTCGATCACCTTGCCCTGCTTCAGCCGCTCCGCGACCTCCCCCAGGACGCGCCGGTGGGCCTCCAGGGGGGCCTCCTCGCTCTCGCATCGGAGCGGTCCCGCCGGCAGCAGGGGAGAGGCCGCGCGCGCGGGGAGGTCCCACGCGCGCCAGGGGCCGAAGGCCTGGTGGTCGTCGACGAGGGGGAGCAGCGCCGCCCTCTCCAGGAGCGCACGGACGTCGAAGGGCGTCTCCGGAGCGCTCCCGCTGAGACACGCCAGCGCCTCGCGACAGGAGTGTGCCGTGAGAGGCTGCCCGCGCCTGAGGTACGCAAGCGCGTGGCGGGCTCGGCGAGGAGTGTCAACCGACATCAGTCTCGCGAGCGACGGCCCGTGGTTCGGATCCTCGCCGACGGCCTGCTCCAGGAGCGCAAGCGCCCCGAGCTCGTTGCCGTGCCGGAGACGCGTCTCGGCTCGGCGCAGCAGCTCGTCCGCGTCGGCGCGCAGGAGCGCGCAGCAGGCCACGAGAAGGCATGCAGTCTTCATGGCTGGATGTGCGGCGTGCCGGGCGGACCTGGGTGACATCGTGGGGCTCCCGTCCTCAAACGTCGAGTCCGGTCTCGGAAAGGGCCTCGCGACTCCGCATGACATTGCCCTGACGACGTCCGCATCGTATAGGCGGCACTCCGGCCGCGTCAACGGCGCCTCGGGACCGCGATTCCAGCAAGTGCGGGCGGATATCCCTATCGCTCAATAGTTGCGGGGCGCACGCAGTTGTTTCGGCGTGGACGAACGAAGCCACGACAGACTCGCTGCTTGCGTCGTTTGCGGATGGCTCGCACGATCGCGGCGTTCGGGGCGCTTTTTTCACCACGGAGGCACTGAGACACTGAG
>CAZYRM010000255.1:0-8409 GCA_964649705.1 uncultured Planctomycetia bacterium | reverse complement strand
AGTAGCACAGAACTGATCGGAGAAACGGTTCCGCAGCCGAAAGCTCGACCCCTACAGGCTTTTCGCCTTTACGTACATCGCCCTAACGAAATTTGCTACTGAGAGGCCACTTCGTGGCCCTCGCAAGCGGCTGCCGGCCCATCGCTTGCGCCGACGCCCTCGGAGCAGATCCGCCGGTCGAGCCGCGGGACGAAGGACGTTTCGCGGTCCACGAAGAGCGATGAAGGAGGAGGCTACTCATCGGTCCGCTCCGTCCGAGGATGCCGGCGCCGGAGCTCGTCCCGAAGATCCTCGTCGGCGACGTCGGTGTAGCGCTCGGTCGACTGGATCGAGGAGTGGCCGAGGAGGGCCTGGATCTTCCGCAGATCCATCCCGCCCCGGTAGAGGTGGGTCGCGAAGGCATGGCGCAGGAGGTGGGGGTGGAGGCCCCGGCCGGCGCCGAGCTCGCGGAGCCGTCGAAAGATCTTGTCGAGCCCGCCCTGAGCGATCGGCAGCCCGACCTGGGTCAGGAAGACCGCCCTCGAGTAGCCGTGATCGAAGACCGGCCGCCCTTCGGCGAGGTAGCGCCCGAGCGATCCGGCCGCGCCCCTGGCGATCGGCGCCTTCCGATCCTTGCCGCCCTTGCCCTGGCGGACGGTCAGCGTGAGGCGCTCGAGGTCGACGTCGGGGAGCTCGAGGCGGAGGAGTTCGGCATGGCGGAGCCCCGCCCCGTAGAGGACCTCGACGACCGCACGATCCCGGAGCCCGAGCGGACCGTCGCCGCCCATCTCCTCGAGCAGCCGCGCGATCCCTTCCTCGCTCGGGACGTCGAGGACGACCTCGGGCGAGAGCCGGAGCCCTCGCGCGAGCCGCTCGGCCGGGTTCGTGAGGACCACCCCCTCGTCGACGAGCCACGCGAAGAAGGCCCGGACGGTCCACACGATCTTGAGCAGGTGGTGGGGCGTGATCGGCCCGGCCCCGTCGAGCCTCGGCCGGACGGAGCCGAGAAAGGCCTCGAGCACGGCCTCGTCCGCGCCGGCCCATCGCTCGATCTTCCTCTCGCCGAGGAAGTCGACCAGTCGGTGAAGCGGCCGGGCGTAGGCCTTGAGCGTAGCGGGCGAGCGCCCCAGGGCTGCGACCGCCACGAGGTACTCGTCGACCTTCTCCTTCATGGTTCGTTCCTCGAGCGAGGGTGGGCGCGGTGGAAGTCCTCGACCAGGTCGGTGGGGTCGAGGTGCGTGTAGATCTGGGTCGAGGTGATGGAGCGATGGCCGAGGAGCTTCTGGATCTGCCGGATCCCCATCCCCCGGCGAAGGAGGTGCGTCCCGTACGTGTGGCGCAGCCCGTGGCACTTCGGGTCCTTCTCGATCCCGGCCCGCTTGGCGTAGCGGCGGACGAGGAGGACGATCCACCCGCTCCGGAGAGGCCGGCTCCGCTGCCCGAGGAAGAGCGCGTCCCCGGACTGCGGCCCGGCGAGCTTCGGCCGGACCTCCTCGACGTAGCGGCGGATCCAGTGGGTGACCACGGGCGGGATCGGGACGACCCGACCCTTCCCGCCCTTGCCCCGCTCGACGCGGACCTCGTCGCGGTCGTAGTCGATGTCGTAGACGCTGAGCCCAAGAAGCTCGGAGCGACGAAGGCCCGAGCCGTAGAACAACTCGAGGATCGCTCGGTCGCGGAGCTCGAGTCGCCGAGAGACATCGGGCGCGTCGAGCAGATTCTCGATCTCCTCCTCGGAGAGAAGCCCGGAAGGCAGCTTCTGAGGCCGTTTCGGCAGGACGATGGAAGCGGCCGGATCCGCCCCGATCATGCGCTCGGCGGCGAGGTGCCTGAAGAAGCTCTTGGTCGCGGCGAGGATGTGCGCCTGGGTCCCGACGGCGAGCGGCTTGTCCTTGGCGGTCCGGTACTCCGAGTGCAGCCACCCCTGGAAGCTCGTGAGGTGCTCGCGGAGGACGTCGCAGGCGTGGTCGAGCTGCTGGACCTCCTCGAGGTAGTGCCGGAGGCGCTTCAGGTCCTGGGCGTACGAGCCGAGCGTGGTCGCCGCGAAGTTCCGCGAGGCGAGCCAGCCCAGGTACAGATCCACCGCGTCGGCGAGCGAGGCAGGCCGAGTCATGGTTTGCCTGCCTCGCGACGATCAACCAGTTCCCCGCCGCTTTTTGATATGGGGGGGTTGGATCTCTGGCTACCCGGCCAACCGCAGCTAACTCCTTTGCTGCCAAGGAAACGAGAGGTAGCCACCCCTTTGGCTACCTTGGCTACCTTTCCGTTCTTCATAGGTCGATCTCATCCGGGGGAGTGACCTCCAAGACCTTCCCCTCGCGGGGCTTCCGTTCCGTGAGCCGGTACCGGCAGATGGTCCCCTTCTGGCCGCCCCCGCTCTGCTCCACGAGCTCGTGGTCGACGAGCCGCGCGAGGAGCCGCCGCGCGCTCGTCATCGAGAGGCCGGTCCAGTCGATCACCTCGGACCGGCTCCACGTCAGGTCGGCCGGACGGAGCCCCGCCTTCGCCGCCTCCCGGTGGACGTGCTCACGAAGGAGCTGGTACGCCGCAGCCGCCGGCGGCGGCAGCTCGTCGAGCCCGCCGGCGAGCCCCTGGAGCGCGAGCCCGTACGCGATCCGGTAGTCGGCCGGCGAGGCGACGATCCACCGCACGCCCGCCGCGTCCGTCTTCCACTCGCGCTGATGCTGGTGGAGGAAGGCGACCGTCCCGATCAGCGACAGGAACCGCTGGTGGTCGCGACGAGCTCGGACCTGGTCGGCCGGGAAGCGGATCTTGTCCGCGAAGGGGATCGCGACCGGAGCGCGCTCGAGGAGCCGCTGCGCGTTGTGATGCCGACGGCGGATCTCTTCGAGCTGGTCTTCACCGAGCTTCTGACCGATGGAGTAACCAGCTTTCTGAGCTTGATGAATCTTCTCGGTCTGAGCTGAAGAGTCATCAACGAAGAGAAGGAAGGCTCGGTTCTCGTTCTCAGGGTTCAGATCCTCGGTCGTCGTCGACTCCATGTAGGAGATCGGCCCGTCGATCTCGAAGATCCTCGTCTGGCTGGTCCCCGATGGATCCCTCATGACCACGGCCAGCGAGAGCCGTCGCCGGGTGAGCAGCGTCCGGATCGAGTAGTCCGCCTCGGCCGACCCGTCCCGTTCGTCGATGATGAGGAGCTTGTGGACCAGACCGTCCCGGGGCATGTAGAAGAGGGCCTGTGGGCTGATCCGGCTGAAGTAGAGGACGTCCTCGCCCGGCATCAGAAAGGCGACGTACTCCATGAGCTGGCTCTTCCCCGCCGACGAGGGCCCCTTGATGAGGGCGGCCAGCGGGTAGTCGAGCTTCCGGCTCGTGGCGATGAGGTAGAGCAGTCGCTTGTTCACGTCCTCGCCGACGTAGCCCACCGCCGTCAGGTCCTCGGCGATCCGGTCGAGCAGATCCGGCGAGCGAAGGAAGGCGAGCGCCACTTCGAGCTCGCCGCGGGACATCGGCTCCCGGGCAGCGTCGGCGGCGGCCTCCTGGCGAGCCTTCTGCCACGCCTCGATCTCCTCGAGGATCCGGGCCAGGTCGACCTCGACCGAGGCGGCCTGCACGCCGAGCGTCTTCTCGGCCCCTCGAGCATAGGCGGTCCGGCTCTTGGCGGTGGCGAGCTCGAGCCGGTCGGTGTGCTTCTTCCCGTGGCTCGTGGCATCGATCCGGACCCGGAGCGACTGCGACGTCATGGAGGAGATACCGCGGACCGAGTAGGAGATCCCGTTGAAGGCGAAGAGCGCGGTCCGATCCCCGATCTCGATCGTCTCGCCGCGAGGGTGCGTCCCGTTCCCGTTCGCCTCGGGAGGGGGAGGCACTGCGGGAGGCGGAGCCGCTTCCTCCTTCTTCACCGGGATCGGGGCCGGTGCCTTCGCCTTCACCGCGGCGGCGACCGTCGGAGCACCTTCGACGAGTCGGCGGATCTGCTCCTTCCCGTCGGCCGCCATGCGGAGGAGATCGTTGGCGTCCTTCGCCCCCTCCGGCCAGAGGACCCGCCGCACGCGCAGCCCGCGCCCCGAGAGCTCCACCCCGAGGCGCTCCGCCGCGTCGCGTCCCGGACCGTCGTTGTCGAGAGCGAGGACCACCGAGCGGACCGACCCCTCGCGAAGATGCCGGTCGTGGTGCGACGTCCAGCCGTTGACGCCGTAGAGGCAGGAGACGTTCCGGACGCCGGCGGCGAAGACCGAGAGCGCATCGAGCGGCCCTTCGGTGAGGACGACCTCGTCCCCCTCGTACCAGGCCCGAGCGTTGAAGACGTCGCGGTGCCCGCCGACGAGCCCCAGGTGCCCCTTGCCCGCGATGCGCCGTCCATAGAAGCCCACGGCCAGGCGATGGTCACCGAGGATCGGGACCGTGATCGCCTTGTAGAAGGAGGAGTTCCCTTTCTCGTTGAGGACCCCGACCGCCTGGAGCACCTTCCGCTCGTCCTCCGAGACGATCTCCGAGAGCCGCCCATCGCAGTAGCCGATCCGGAAGCGCTTCGCGAGCTCGGGGTCCTCGAGGCCGCGAGCCTTCAGATACCGCCGCCCCGGAGCCGTGCGGTAGAGCGTCTTGGCCCAGTGGTCCGCGACGCGCTCGAGGAGGCGGGCGGTGTCCGGGTCGGCGAAGGCCTCGTCGACCGAGACCCCGGTGCGCTCCGTCGCCTGTGAGCTCGGCGGAGCCGATCCCGTCCGGTCGTCGAGCCACGCGAGAGCCTCGGCGAAGGAGCAGCCGCGGACGGCCTGGACGAGGGTGATGACGTCGCCCGAGGCCTCGCAGCCGAAGCAGTGGTAGCCCTGCTTCTCGACGCTGATGGAGCAAGAAGGATCGCTGTCCTCGTGGGCGGGGTTGATGCAGCGGAAGAAGAGCGAGCGCCCTTTCTTCTTGAGAGCCAGGCCGAGTTCGGCGGCGACGGCTTCGATCCGGTTGGCCGCCTTCACCCGGTCCACGCGCTCCCGGAGTACGGGATCGAGCATGGGGTGGTTCGTCCGTGTTCGGTGTTCGGGTGTCGAGGCGATCTACCGCCGGACGTCTTCGCCGAGGGCGGCGAAGAGACGCTTCCGGAGGTAGGTCACCGAGTGCTTGAGGACCGAGACGTTCGCCTCGGCCCGGCCGGCGCGGTACTCGTGCGCCATCTCGCGCGCCCTGTCGCCGGCGAGGACGAAGATCACTCGCTGGTGCCGCCCGTTCGGGCGATGGGTGATCTCGAGCTCGACCAGGGCGAGCCCGCGCCCGACCCCGAGCGCCGCCTCCCAGAGATCGTCCGTCCGGATCTGCTCGCTCATCGGCGCCCCCTCCGACCGCACGCCAGGACGAGCGCGACCGAGGCGGCCGGCTCGCCGGGACGGTAGTCCGTCGGGTGGTCGATTCGCCCGCCGAGGACCTCGGGGCGGAGCTCGAAGGTGGCGATCGGCCGGCCGTCGTCGGCGAGGACGTGGAGGCGTCGCAGCCCCATCCGGCGGCAGAGCCGCTCGGAGCCACGGTAGAGGTCGGCGAAGGTGACGGGCGAGGGCGTAGCGGTGGCGGTCATGTGTCCTCCTGTCGTGGTGTTGCTTGACCAGCGCGGAGGACGGCCGTAGCTTCTCGGTGTCAAGTCGGTCGGCTACGGCCGTCCATGCGCCGTTCGGTTCGGGGTTCGCGCTCCGGGTCGGGCGGCGTTTTTTGTTGCAAGAAAAACAGTCGCACTACTTACGGGGAAATGATACTCTTCGCGTATATGCGATGCAAGGATATTTATCCTAGCGATTCGTACGGGATACGATTCGAGTCGGACAGACAAGAATCGAGGGTTCCGATCCCGATGGGTCGAAGGAAGAAGGCAACGGCACCGCCCTCTCCGGCGGAGGAGCCGTTCGGCACGAGGCTTCGTCGCCTGCGGAAGCTCCGCGGGATGACGCAGGTGGATCTGGCAGAGAAGCTCGGACTCACGCAGCGGGTGATCGCCTACTACGAGGGCCTCGAGACCTTCGAGCCCGGCTCGAAGATCGCCGCCTTCGCGGAGGTCCTGCGCGTGTCGGCCGACATCCTTCTGGGCCTCAAGCCGCCGGAGGACGACGAGCCGAGGAACCCGAAGCTCTGGCGTCGGTTCAAAGCGATCGAGCAGTTCCCCGAGGAGGACCGGCGCGCGGTCTTCAAGTTCGTGGACCTGATGGCGGCCAAGCACAGCGGGAACGGGGGCACTGAGGAGTCGGAGGAGTAACCATGACGACCAAGGTCTCATCGGAGTTTCAGGTTCCAGAAAGGCTGCTGGCTGCGACCGGGATGTCCCGCGAGGAGGTCGCGCAGGAGCTGGCGCTGCACTTCTATCGGGAGAAGAAGCTCTCGTTCGGGGCGGCCCGGGAGCTCGCGGGGATGGGGATCATGGAGTTCCGCCGATTCCTATCCGATCGCGAGGTCGTGATGGACTACGGGGTCGAGGGGCTGCGTGACGAGATCGAAGGGCTCCGGCAGTACGAAGCGAAGTTCCCCAGCGAGGGGAGCAAGGGGAAGTGACGGTCGTCTCGGACTCGTCCCCGCTGATCTCGCTCTCGCGCATCGGACGGTTCGACTTCCTGGAGAAGTGCTACACGGGGATCTGGATCCCAGAGGCGGTCCGGAGCGAAGTCGGCGCCGAGGAGGAGATGCGACCTGGCGCCGATGAGGTCAGGGGGTCTCCGTGGATCGAGGAGAAGACCGTGGTCGATCGCGAGCTCGTGGCCCGTCTCGTCCAGCGGAAGATCGGAGTCGGCGAAGCGGAGGCGATCGCCCTTGCCGTGGAGACCGGCGCGGACCTGCTCCTCATCGATGACGACGTCCCGCGGCGGATCGCAAGCGAGCTCGGATTGCCCCTCGGGGGGACGGTCGGGACCCTCATCCGAGCCAAGAAGTTGGGGCTTCTCGCCCTGATCCGACCCGACCTCACGAGGTTGAGGGACGAGGCCGGCTTCCACATGTCGAAGAAGTTCTTCCAGGCGGCGCTCGAGGCGGCGGGCGAGTAGCGGAGTGCTCCGAGCAGGGATGGACCGGGGCGGGCGAAGCCCGCCCCGGCCTCCGTTCCGCTCACGCCTCCGATCCCGCGAGAGGATGGCAGGCCCGATACTGCTCGCCCATCCCCTCCTTCTTCGGGACCTCATGGAGATAGACGGTCGTCGTCGCGAGCCGCTTGTGCCCGAGGAACCGGCTGAGATCGGGCAGGTACATCCCGTGGACGAGCATGTGCGAGGCGCAGGAGTGCCGGAGGGTGTGCGGGCTGATCTTCGGCGAGGCCGCCTTCCGGGCGTACTTGTCGACGACCTTCCGGATCAGGCGGGGCGACATCGGCCCGCCGTGATCGGCGAGGAAGACGGGCCCGGCCATCCGATCATCGAGATAGTCGGCGACCCACTCGAGCACGACCAGGGCGATGGGGACGAAGCGAGGCCGCCACTTCTTCCCGAGGACGACGACGCCTTCATCGCCCCAGAGGATCCGATCGATGTCGAGGCGGGCGACTTCTCCGACACGGAGCCCGCCGGCGTAGATGAGGCCCAGGAGGGCCCGATCGCGCCGGGCGAGGAGCTCCCCGTCCGTCGCGGCCAGGAGCGCCTGCACGAGCCCTTCGTCGAGGAACTTCTGCCGTCTGACCCTTCCAGCCATGGGGTACCGCCTTTCTGTGGAGCCGCGAAAGCCTCAAACCCGAGCTGCCCTTCCGGGCTGTCTCTGCCTTTGTTCCGGGGGAACGTTTTTTCGGCCCCCCCGGACAGCCCTTCGCTCGGCGTTGAGGGCTGTCCGGGGGGGCCGAAAAAGCAGTATCAAAAGTCGGCCGCGAAGCGGCCCACCACGTAGTTCTCCTTGGGTCGGACCGACGGTCGCACGCGCCGTGACGGGCGGTGGCGCGGCGGCTGCCGCGGCGGCCGGGCCTGACGCCCTGCGTGTGCTCGGACGGGCCCACCGGCCAACGACACGAAGGGACCAGGCGGCCGGAAGAGGCCCCGCGGGCGGCAGGACCGGACGGCGCACGCAGCCGCCGTGACGCCGCCCGGCGCGGCGTGTGCAGGCGCTCCACAGTGTCGATCATCGTGGTGAGCTGCGGCGCATGTCGCGGACAACGGGTCGCGAAGCGCGTGCCCCGGGCCGTTAAGGCCCGGGGCGCGCGCTTCGCTGCGCTTCCGAAGACGACACTGATCGCCGACAGCCAATCCCAACGACCGGTAGCTCTGCCGACGACGTCGCCCTTGCCCTCACGGCCGCGAAGGGTGTGCCACGGGCCGTGAAGGCCCGAGGCGCGCCCTTCGCTGCCGCGCTCGAGACGTGCTCATGCACCGGTAGCCTCGACCCCGGGTAGCTCAGCCGACGACGTCGGCCTTGGGTCGCGAAGGGTGTGCCACGGGCCGTGAAGGCCCGAGGCGCGCCCTTCGCTGCCGCGCTCGAGACGTGCTCATGCACCGGTAGCCTCGACCCCGGGTAGCTCAGCCGACGACG
>CAZYRM010000254.1:0-8424 GCA_964649705.1 uncultured Planctomycetia bacterium | reverse complement strand
ACCGCGATCGAGGCCGCCACGATCGCCGAGAAGGTCGCCCGCGCGATGCACTTCGCCCATCAGCACGGCGTCATCCACCGCGACATCAAGCCCGACAACATCCTCCTCCGCGCCGACGGCGAGCCCCAGGTCATGGACTTCGGCCTCGCCCGCGACGTGAGCTCGAACGCGGCCCTCTCCGCGACGGGGCAGCTCCTCGGGACCCCGAACTACATGGCCCCCGAGCAGATCGACGGCCTCCCCGACGCGATCGACGCGCGCACCGACGTCTACGCCGTCGGGGCCGTCCTGTACGAGATGCTCACGGGGCGACAGGCCCACGGCGGAGACGTCGTCGTCCAGGTCTTCGCGAAGATCCTCACGGGCGACGTCGATCCGCCGCGATCGGTCGTGAAAGGCGTCCCGCGCGACCTCGAGACCATCTGCCTGAAGACGATGGCCCTGGAACCCGAGCGGCGCTACGCCTCCGCGGAGGCCCTCGCCGAGGACCTCGCCCGTTTCCGCCGCGGCGAGCCCGTCCTCGCGCGGCCTGTGGGCCTCGCCGAGCGACTCTGGCGGAGGGTCAAGCGGAACCGGGCCGTCGCCGTCCTCGCCGTCGGCCTCGCCCTGGCCCTCCTCCTCGCGGTCGGCGAGGTCGCGTACTTCACGGTGCTCCCCCGGATCGAGGCAAGGGCGCGCGAGCGCGAAGACGCGCGGCTGCTCGCCGAGCGGCACGCGGGGGCCGAGGCGCTGCTGGCGCGCGCCCAGGCCGCCGAGGACGCCGGACGCCTCGACGAGGCGAGCGCGGCGGCCCGTGAGCTCGTGAAGGCGTACACTGCCTTCGCGGCGAAGGGAGAGGACCTCCCCGTCAGCGAGGCCCACGAGGTCCTCGGCCGCATCGCCCGCCTGCGCGGGCAGCCCCGGGAGGCGCTCGTCGCCTTCTTCCGCGCGTACGAGGCCGCCGTCGGCACCCGGAGGGCCCCCGAGACGCTGGCGCGGATCGGCGAGCAGCTCTACGAGATGGACGAGGTCGACCGCGCCCGGGGCGTCTTCGACCGCGCCCTCGAGGAGCGCCCCGGCCCGCGGGCCGAGTTCCGCGCGCGGCTTGGACTCGCGCTATGCCGCCTGAGCGCGATGCGGTTCGAGGAGGCCCGCACGGAGCTGCTCGCGCTCCGCCGACGCCCCGAGGCCGACACGGCCGACGCGGCGCGGATCGACCGCTTCCTCGCCCTCCTCTCGGTCCTCACCCCCGCGACCAAGGGGAAGCCCGGCTCGTTCGACCAGTTCCTCCCGTGCGACCTCGAGGGGGACGGGAAGGCCGAGCTCCTCAGCGTCTCCGACGACGCGCGCCAGGTAATCCTCTCCCGATTCGACGGGAAAGGGTTCGTCGAGGCGGCCCGAGCGAAGGTCCTCTCCGACGAGCCGTACCCGCTCTCGACGCTCGGGACGGGGGACCTCGACGGCGACGGGCGGCGGGAGATCCTGGTCGCGGGCGGGGATGCCAACCGCCGCGCGGGCCTCGTGGCGGTCGTGGCCCTGCGCGAGAACGGCCTCGACGTCGTCGCGCGCGCCCCGCTCACGGCGTGCCTGGGGAAGGGCGCCCTCGCGGCCGCCGACCTGAACGGCGACGGCAAGTGCGAGCTCCTCGTGGGCACAGGGGCCTACGAGCGCGCGCTCCACGTGTACCGCCTGGATCCCTCCGCCCGCTCCCTCAAGGACCTGGGCGGAGTGCCGCTCGGAGGCGACGTCTCCTCCGTTCTGCCGCGCGACGCGAACGGGAATGGCCGGGCCGACGTGTGGGTCCTCCTCGGCCCGTGGAGCGGCTACGAGATCGCCGCCCTCGAGGTCGACGCGAAGTCGGGGAAGTTCGAGGTGCGCGGGCGGCGGTCGTTCGCGGGGTACGGGGTCGCGGACCCCGCGGCGACGTGGAATGGGGGAAAGGACTTCCTCGTCGCCGCCTCGTGGGGCTGGACGCAGATCTCGCCGCTTAGGGAGCTGCTCGGCCGCAAGGGGGCCGAGAAGACGTACGACGCCCCGGGTCTGTACCTCGTGAGCCTCGGTGGCGATCTCACGCCGACGGCGCAGCCCGTCTGGACGACCGGGCGCCTGGAGGAACTGACGGGGACGTGGGTCTTCGGCTTCCGCGGGAGGGGCGTCGAGTACGCCTGGGGGACGGCGCCCCCCGGCGCCGACGGGAAGCCGGCCGCCGCGAGCTGCATCTACGAGCGTGGAAAGGACGGCTATCGGCCCTTCTGCCTCGTGCGCCTCCCGGGAGACTTCCACACGCCGCAGTCGTGGGACCTGGACGGGGACGGCGACTCGGAGCTCCTCTTCGGCCTCCCCGTGGCCGAGGCGGGAGGGAGCCACGTCCGCCGGATCGGGGTCCTTGGCCTCGGCGCCGCCGCGGACGCCTCCGCCGAGTCCGCCGCGCCGCAGGGGCCCGAGGCGTCGCCGCTCCCCAGGCGGACCAGCTCCCCCGCGCTCGTCGCGGCCCGCGAGGCGGCCCGCGTCGGGCTGATCGAGGAGGCGCTGGCGGAGTATGCCCACGTCGCCGGAAACCCGCCGACCGCCGAGGACCTCGAAGAGGCGGCGCTCGGGGCGCTCGACTGCCGCGTCCGGCTCGGGCGAGCCGCCGAGGGGGCGGAGGCGGCCCGCGGAACGATGGCGAGCTACCCGTCGCTCCGGGCGCCGATCGGCCGCGCGCTCCTCGACGCGATGGAGCGCTCCGGCGAGTGGGAGGCCGCGGGACGCGCCGTGGAGGAGCTTCTCCTCGTGCCTGGGCTTGCGGACGACGAGCGCGCGCGGTTCGCCGAGCGCTCGGCCCGGCTGGCGCAGCTCCGTCGTCGGGCGCCTGTGTTCGAGGCGTGCGGCAAGGCCCTGCTCGAGTGCGACCTCCTCTCCACGTCGCCACTCTGGGCGAGGCGGGGCGAGGACGGCTCGCTCACCGTCGCCTGCCCGTCCGACGGGAGCCAGGGGCTCTTCGTGCCGTTCTCCTCGGACCGCTCCGGCTACTCGCTGCGCGCGGAGATCGACGTCGAGCGGCTGGAGTGGGCGACGGGGCTCGACATCGGCTTCCTCGCGGGGGACCCCGCGGCCTCCCCGCTCGGCGACTGGAGGATGTCGATCGCGGAGGCGCAGTTCGGGAGGCACCCGACGGTCCAGTCCGTGCGGCTCTCCGCGGGCGGAGAGAGCAACTCGCCGATGAGGACGTGCGGCGCGTCGTGGTACGGCGGGGGGACGAGCGGGTCGGCGGGGCTCCTGTCGGCGGTCCCCGTGGACGGCGCGACGACGGTGCTCTCGATGGAGTACGCGCCGCACGTGCGCCTGCTGATGGCCGAGGCCGCCGCGGGGAAGGAGCCTGCCTCGCGCGCGAGGCTGGAGAACGCTCCGCTCGAGGAAGCGCGCGTGTTCCTCGCGCTCGGCTCGAAGGGGGGAGGGGGCTCCGCGTCGTTCTGGGGGAGGTTTCGGATCCGCTCGCTCGCGGTCTCGGCGGGAGGCCCGGGGACGGTGCCGACGGCGTTCGAGCCGAGGAGGGCCGCGGACCTGCTCCTCCTGGCGAACGGGAGGTGGATCCAGGGGCGCATCGACGAGGCGAGGACGTTGTACGACCGCGCGGTGCGGATGGCGGACCTCGACGCGGCGAGGGAGCGGGAGCTCCGCGCGCTCGGCCTCCCCACGGCGCTGGACGGGACCTGGGCCGAGCCGTTCCTGAAGTGGGTCGCCGTGGACGCGCGGTTCTGGAGGGCGCTGCTCGCAGCCGAGTCGGGGGACGAGGAGGCGGCGCGGAGCGGGCTGCAAGAGGCGAGCGACCTGTCGGCGGAGCGGTTCCGTGCGCTGGTGGTGCGCAACGGGCTGGGGTTGTGCGATCACAGGAAGTCGGCCGACGCGTTGCGCCGCCACGTCCTGGCGCAGTCGGGGATGGACGACACGGCGGATGTGAAGCAATTCGTGGGGACCCTGTTCCAGGCCTGGGGAGCGGACGTCTCGGACGCGCTCCTCGCCGGGCGGGGCTGGGGCGTTGCGCGGGTTGCGGAGGTGACGAAGGTGGAGGGGGAGGCGTGCGGGGTGCAGGCCGGGGACGAGGTGGTCGCCTACGATGGCCGCGAAGTTCCGGACTACGCGGCGTTCCGGCGGATCCACGGCGAGGTCCTCGACGCCGAGAGGACTCCCGTCGCGATCACGGTGCTTCGCGACGGCAAATCAGTGGAAGGCTCGCTCGACCCGCGTAAGACGCGACTCGTCGTCGGCGACGGGTACGAGATCCGCCGGCGCTAGTAGCGGAGACTCGATCGACGATCCACGAATGGACACGAATCCACACGAATCGCAATGCGATTGGATGGGCTGAGACGGAAGCCCGAGGAGAGGGCGCCGCCCCGAGGGCGGCGGAGCGGCGGGGCGAGGCATGGGGGACAGAGGGCGTGGTTGACCTATCGCGGCCGATCCAGATGCCTGCCCTCCGTGCCTCGCGCAGCCTCCTTCCACTTCACCCTCTGTCCGCCATGCCTCGACCCCGCCGCTCGGCGCGCCGCGCCGCGGCGCGGCGCGCCCCCTCTCCTCGGGCGCGTTTCTCCTCGATCGCATCCAATCGATCCACGATTCGTGTGGATTGGTGTCCATTCGTGGATCGTCCACGCCCGCAACCGCCCTGCTCCTAGAACAGGTGCCGAGGTCGTCGATATCGGGGGGTGCCGAGGCTGGGTCGTCGATGAGGTAGCACGGCTCTGCGAATCAGTGCCCGCCCCGCCACACCGTGACGACGCACATCAGGACGACCACGCCAATCGTCGCGGCGAAGAACCAGCGCGAGCGCTTCGCGAAGTGGCCCTCCTTGACCCAGTGGGCCACCTCGTGCGCCGAGAGGACCAGGGACACTGCGAAGGCGAGCGACGCGAGGAATTTGAACCACCCCGCCACCGCGTGGAACGGGTCTTCCCCCGCGACGGTCTCCCACGAGTGGAGCGTGTAGGCGAACACGACGACGAGCTCGATGAGCACCGCGGCGCTCTGGAACGAGACCGCCTTCTTCTGAAGCTCCTCCGTCGACTTCTGCAGCTCGATCAGCTCCCCGCTCCGCACGATCTCGACGTTCATGCTGTGCGTCGTGATGGCGGTCTTCGCGGTCTCGAGCGACTCGTGGACGAGCCTCCCCTGGCGCTCGAGCTTCTCCAGCTCCTCGTGGATGGCCTCCGGGAGCCTCGACAACGCGTCGTCGTGCAGCCCCGCGACGCCGGCGCGCGGGAGTCCGTCGACCTCCTTCTCGAGCGTCTGCACCGCGACGCGCAGGTCCGCGATCGCCCCGTCGATGATCCACGCATTCCGCGTGAGCCGCGCGTAGTTCTGCGACATCTCCTGGAGGTGCTCCTCGAGGACGCGGATGGCCTCCTGCCCCTTGGCCTGGCCGATCCGGTACCGGAGGACCTTGTTGATGGAGGCGTCGACGACCTGCTTCTCGCGGAGGATCTCGGTGGTGTAGGTCCGCGCGACCTCGAGGTGGCGCCGGGCCGCCGCGAGCCGCGCGAGGACGCGCCGCACGCGGTCGAGGATCCGGTCCGGCGAGGCCCCCGCGAGGAGGAGTCGCTCGCCCGGGCGGTCGGGCGCGAGGTCGACGACGTCGCCCTCCGGGAGCGTGGTCCTGGGGAGGGAGTCGGCCGCGTCGAGCCCCGACGAGAGAAAGACCCACGAAGCGAGCCGCGACGGCTTCAGGGCCTCCGCAAGGGCGGGAGGTGCGGCATCGATGCGCTCGCGGGCGCCCTTCCACGTCTCTTCGACCGCGAGCGGGAGGGCTGCCTCGACCACGAGCGCGGGCCCCGTGGCGACGAGGCGCGGCGCGGCCGTCTCCGGGAGGGCCAGGGCCTCGCGGATCCGCGAGGCGTGGGAGCGAACGCGTTCTTCCGTGTCGGCCGGGAAGAAGGCGAGCAGGAGCGCGCGGTCGGGCGTGGCTGGGTCCATGTCCCTACTTCCAGATGAACCGCAGCGTGTAGTTGCCGATCTGGATCTCGTCGTCGTCCTTGAGGACGGCCTCTGTCACGTCCTTGTCGTTCACCCTGATGCCGTTCGCGCTCTTGAGGTCCTTGACGACGTATCCGTCGGGGGTCTTCTTGACGGAGGCGTGCTTGCGCGAGACCGTGATGTGGTTGAGGACGACGTCGCACTCGCCCACCCGGCCGATGACGACCTCGTCCTTGTTCACGGTGAAGACGACCTGGGTGGGCCTTCCCGTGGTGCCGACGTTGAGCATCGTCTGGATGTCCAGGTCGGTGATCCCGCTCTCCTGAGGGCTCTTCACGACGACGAGGCTCGGGGGTAGCATTTTGTCCATGGCGCGCAGATCGTAGGCGGGCCTGCCCGGCTTCGCAAGGATTCCCGCGCGCCGCGGGGGATCGATGGACCTGACTCCGTGGACGATCGCCGGTGCCGTGCTCCTCTTCGTGGGGACGACCCTCTTCACGCTGCTGGCGGGGGTCTTCGTCGTGGTACGCCTGCCGGAGGACTACTTCGTCGCGCCTCGTCGCCCCCCGCCGCGCCACGTCGCGCTCGTCCTGCTCAAGAACCTAATCGGCGTCGCCGTCGTCGGCGTGGGGATCCTCCTGTCCATCCCAGGGGTCCCCGGCCAGGGGTTCCTCACGATCCTCGTCGGGGTCCTGCTGATCGACTTCCCGGGGAAGTTCCACCTCGAACAGCGAGTCGTCGGAAGGCCGCGGATCCTGGCCGCGCTCAACCGCATCCGGACGCGTCGCGGCCGTCCTCCGCTCCTCCCTCCCCCGGACTGCCCTGACGATCCGGCGAACGACTAGCGAAGCAAGTAGATCCGCCCCTTCCAGAGGTACCAGGTCGAGTTGGTCAGCTTGCGGACCTCGTCGAGGACGTCGCGGAGCGGGGTTCTCTCGACGCTTATCGTTACGAGGCTCGCCGCCGCCCACGTTTCGCGGTCCATCACCAAGGGGAGGCCGCAGGCCTTCTCCAGCTCCGCGGAGAACTCGTGGATCGGCATCGCCTGCGCCTTCACCGCGATCTCCCTGCCGAACATCTCCGCGATCCGCTTCCGCTCCGCCTCCGCCTCGGCGTTGCGCCTCGTCGCCTCCTCCTTCGAGTCGATGTGGACGACCTTGCCACCGAGCCAGAGGCCGAGCCCCCGCGGGTCGAGGATCTGCTCGAGCGCGAGCCAGGTGTTCTGCGACTGGAGACTCACCGAGATCTTGTCGCTCAGCCGTCCGCCGTTCTGCACGGAGGGCTCCACGACGTACTCGAACCGCGAGTAGTCCTTCATGAACCCGAGGACCTCCGCGAGGGTCTTGTCCTTGAACTCGGACGTCACCGGCAGGTCGAGCAGGCGCCTCCGCAGCGCAGCCGTGTCCACGTCCTCCGACTCCTCGCCGTGCCCCGCCGAACGGAGCAGCTCGATCGCCGCAAAGACCTCCTCCGCGGGCGAGGCCGCGGGGAGCTTTTCGGGCGGCGCGACGATCAGGCGGCCGGGCTCGATCGCGTAGGCGAGCCCGTGCGCGTCGAGCACCCGATGGAGCGCCGAGTCGGCGTCGATGTCCTCCGCCTTCGCCGTGACCTTCTTTCCCGCGGCGTCGTCCACTGCGGTGAGGTCGACGGCGAGGCCCAGCTCCGCCTGGACGAACGCGAGCGCCGCCTCGAGCGGGGCGTCCGAGACGTCGAGCGACACGCGCGTCATCCGGACCTGCTCGAGGATCGCCTGCTTCTCCTGCGGGACCTCCCAGGGGTACGGAGGCACCTCCTGAGCCAGGAGCGGTGCGGCCAGGACGAGCGCCAGGGCCAGCCTCATGGGGTTCACCTCACGTCTTCGGGACACGGGCGACAATCTCCAGGTGCGATGCGCAGCCGAGGAGGGCCTCCTCGGCGTGGAGCGACTCCTCGATGCCGAGGAGGAGGTCGAACGTCGCGCCGTCCTCCAGGGCCTCGCGGAAGCGCCTCACGGGCAGGACGGTCTTGCCGATCAGGGCCGCCACCTGGAAGCCGGCGCGCTCGAAGAGCCGTCGAAGGCCGTCCGGCGTGAAATGGGTCACTTCGAAGCGCTCGCCGGGGTCGTGGGCGAGCCACTCCGAGCGGCCGGTCCTGAGGAAGTCGGGGAGCGCGGCCGGCTGGCCGGCCTCGAAGAAGGCGGGGAGCGCGCCGTAGAGGGCGTCGACGGAGGCCACGACGCACCCGCCGGGCGCGGTCACGCGGCGGAGGCTCGCTACGGCCCGCGCGGCGTTCGGTGAGAAGGAGAGCGGATCGCCCTGCGCCACGACGAGGGCGAAGGCGGCGTCGGGGAGGCCGGCGAGCTCCGTGATGTCGGCCTCCGCGAACTCGACGCGCGAGAGGAGGCCCTGCTCCTCGGCCTTTCGGCGCGCCTGGTCCAGCATCTTGGGGGAGATGTCGGAGAGCGTGACCCGGAAGCCCGACTTGGCCAGGCGGAGGCCCCAGAGGCCCGTGCCG
>CAZYRM010000253.1:0-8463 GCA_964649705.1 uncultured Planctomycetia bacterium | reverse complement strand
ACGGGAGCCACTTCCTCCCGCGCTACAAGGCCGTCGTCCGCGACGCCGCGGAGGCCGTCAAGGCCCGCAAGGGGCTCATCTTCGTCGAGGGGCCCCTCGGCTGCGGGAAGAGCACGCTCGTGGAGTGCCTCGCCGACGAGCTCGCCATCCCGAAATTCGTCGAGGACGTCGACGACCCCGAGGTGAAGCGCTACCTTTCGATGCTCTACAGCGACCAGGAGGTCGTGCGGCGCGTCGGAGCGGTCGGGATCAACAACCGGTACCTGACGATGCGGATGCGCCAGTACGAGCAGGCCCTCGTCACCGCGCAGTCGGCCGTGATCGACCGCACGCTCGTCGGCGACGACGTCTACATGGAAGGATTCGTCGAGAGCTGCCTGATGACCGACGCCCAGGTGGATGACATCCGCCGGCGCCGCGCCACGGAGATCTCCATCCTCCGTCCCACCACGCTCCGCACCGCGCCCCTCGAGGTCGCCATCATGATCACCGGCCCCGCGGAGGTCTTCTATGCGCGGAAGAACCGCCGCGCCCGCGGCGTGGAGGTCGAGGACTCGGGGAAGGGCGTGTCGCTCGAGTACATGACGCACCTGACGGAGCGGTACCGCAGGCTGCCCTCCCTCCTGGCGCGCTCCGGCTTCCGTGGTCCCGTGGTGCAGGTCGACCAGGTCGTCCGGGACGGCGTGTACTTCGACCCGGCCTCGGGACGGCACCTCCTTCCGATCCTCGAGTTCATCCGAGACTACTTCCGGCGCTAGCCCATGCCCTCCGCCCCCGCCAGCAAGTTCGACCACCACCACCGGGAGACGCCGTCCCCGGAGCTCGCGGCGATCTACGCCCGGCTCCCCTACGACGAGCGCAAGAAGGCCCTCGCGGACCTCCTCCTCCGCCTCGACATCACCTACGCGCCCGATCAACTGATCCCCGTCTCGTTCCTGCCGCGGGTGCTCCCGCGCCCGTACTTCGCCACGATCGAGGCCTCCGGTCGCGCCCTGACGCAGGTCCTCTTCTCCGCGCTCTACGACGCGGAGTTCCGGAATGGGCCGCTCCGCAAGCCCGGCCTCAACGCGGCGCTCGAGGCGATCGGCGTCTTCGATCGCCTCCCCGCGCGGATCGTCGGCGGCGCGCGCTACGACTTCGCCATCGAGGGGCCGCTCACCCCCGACAACCCGCCCAGGATCCTGGAGGTGAACGACCTCGACTACGCCGGCGCGGGCTGGATCTCGACCAGCCACCGCGCCCTCATGCAGGTCGTCCCCGAGATCGCCTCGGTCGCCGTCAACATCGAGCAGCCGCGCGTGGTCGGGCACCACATGGCCCGCCTCGGGAAGCGGATCCTCCAGGTCACGGCGGACGGCCCCGACTCGGCGACCGATTACACCCTCTTCCGCAAGGACGTCCGCGAGATGACGGGCGTGGAGATCACGGGGATCGAGGACCTCGTCTTCGCCGAGGAGGCCCGCGAGGGGCGGATCCACTTCACGCCCAAGGGCGTGAGCCGCGGAACGGAGATGTACGACGCCCTCTACTTCCGGACCATGGGCACCGTCGAGGAAATGGAGGAGTACCACGACGTCGTCAAGCGCATCGTCGCCTCGGGCGTCCCGACGTACGACGGCTTCGCGCAGCTCCTCATGGAGAACAAGGGGCTCTGGAGCCACCTCCACGACGCGTGCGACCGCCTCGTGGACCGCCAGACGGCCGCGCTCCTGAGGAAGGTGCTCGTCCCGACGCAGTACATGACGCCGACGCTCCTCGAGGAGGTCCGCCACGCGCCCGAGCGGTACGTGCTCAAGCGCGCGGACGGCCACATGGGGAGGACCGTCTACGTCGGCGAGGAGGCCCTCGCCGTCCTGGGCCACGTGACGAGCCCGCCCGAGTGGTGCGTGCAGCAGCGGATCGAGCTCAACACGATGCGGACCGACCCGACGACCTCGGGGCCCGTCGAGAGCATCATCGACCTGGGGGTCTACGTCGTCTTCGAATGGGACGAATCGAAGGCCGGCGCGGACCGCCTCGTCCGCTTCGAGGTCGCCGGACTCCTTACGCGGAGCTCCCCCGACAACCCGAAGGTGAACGTCGCGCTCGGCGGCTGCGTCGTGCCCGTGTTCGTCGCCAAGAGCTGAGGGCGCCATGGGCGATCCGCGCGAGGACCCCGTTCCCCTCCCCCCTGCGCACGAGACGCTCCCCATGGCGCAGGACGACCGCGCCACCCTCCCCACGGGCCAGCAAGCTGGCCTTGCCAGCCCGCCATCGCCGCCCGTGCGGCTCGCCCCGAACCTGCCCCGCCGCCTCGGTCCCTACGAGCTCCTCGACGAGCTGGGCCAGGGAGGCCAGGGGCTCGTCTTCCGCGCCAGGCACGAGAAGCTCGGGACCGTGGTGGCGCTGAAGGTCCTGATCGCCGGCGAGCATGCCTCTCCGGAGGCGATCGTTCGGTTCCACCGCGAGGCGACCTCGATCGCGCGGATGGGCAAACACCCGAACATCGTTACGATCCACGACCTGGGCGAGGAGGCGAACCTCGCCTACTACGCGATGGAGCTGATCGAGGGAAAGTCCCTCCGTCAGGTCCTCCGCGAGCGACCGGTCGAGCCGCGCGAGGCGGCGGCCCTTGTCGAGAAGTCGGCCCGGGCGCTCCACTTCGCCCACGCGCACGGGATCATCCACCGCGACGTCAAGCCCGAGAACATCGTCGTGCGCTCCGACGGTGAGCCCCAGGTGATGGACTTTGGCCTCGCCCGCGACGTCGAGTCGGAGCAGCGGATCAGCGTCACGGGGCAGGTCATGGGGACGCTCGCCTACATGTCGCCCGAGCAGGCCGGCGGCGAGCCCGAGAAGACCGACGCCCGCTCCGACATCTACGCCCTCGGCGGCGTCCTCTACGAGCTCCTCACCGGGATCCCGCCGCACCCCGCGGGGACGATCCTCCAGGTCCTTCCGGCCATCCTGATGGGCGACATCATCCCGCCGCGGCGGATCCGGA
Organism: uncultured Planctomycetia bacterium; assembly: GCA_964649705.1. Taxonomy (GTDB): domain Bacteria; phylum Planctomycetota; class MHYJ01; order WSZJ01; family CAZYRM01; genus CAZYRM01. The sequence continues at coordinate 5,480 of CAZYRM010000253.1, read as the reverse complement.
CCGGGGTCCCGCGCGACATCGAGACGATCTGCCTGAAGTGCCTGCGCGTCGACCGGCGAGACCGGTACGCGACCGCGGAGGAACTCGCGGACGACCTCGCGCGCTGGCAGCGGGGGGAGCCCATCCACGCCCGTCCGGCGAGCATGGCGGAGAAGGTGGGGCTCGCCCTCCGCCGTCACCGGGCGCTCGCCGCGTCGCTCGGCGTCCTCTGCGCCGCCGCCGTCGTCCTCGGGACGCTCTGGTACCTGACGCCCGGGACGCTCGTCCTCGCCGTCGACCCGCCCGGCGCGCTGATACGGATCGGCGAGGAGGCGTACGTGGCCGCCGTCCCGCCGTCCGAGGCCTCCCTCGCCGCGGGAGGCTACGAGGTCGTCGTAGAGGCCCCCGATCACGTCCCGTGGCGGGGAGAGGTCCTGGTGCGCCGGGGGGCGTCTAGAGAGCTGCGCGTGCGGCTTTCGCACGAGACGGGCACGATCGAGGCGACGTGCGAGCCGCTGGGCTCGGAGATCGAGGTGGACGGCGTCGCGTACGGTTCGCGGATCCGCCGCCTGGAGGTCCCCACGGGTCGCCACCGTCTCGTCGCGTGGAGCCCGGGCCGCGTCGAGCGGTCGCGCGAAGTCGTCGTGCGCCCGGGAGAGGCCGCGTGCGTCGAGTTCTGGCTCGACGACGGCGTGCTCTGGATGCAGGAGGGGCCGCAGATCGAGTTCACGCGCGGCGGCCTTGTGCAAGACCTGGACGGAGACGGCGTCCCCGAGGTGGAGTCCGCCGAACTGTCGCAGTGGGTCGTTCGCTCAGGCAGGAACGGATCGGCGATCTTCTCCTTTCCGAAGTCGGGAACGCTCTGGCACGGGTGGCGCGACCTCGGGGCGTCGGGAGAGGTTCTCTTCCTCGCACAAGAGGCCCAGGAGGGACTCTCCGTCCTGTGCGTCGACCCGCGGCGGCCCGGCGAGGACAAGGTCGCCTGGCGGCGTCGCGGCCCGGGGCGTGCGTGGCCCGACGTGGCGCAAGCACCGGTCCATCTCCTCGCGGACGTGACCGAGGACGGCGTGCGTGAAGTCGCCCTCGCCGAGCGGGACGGGACGCTCTGGGTGTTCGACGGGAAGGCGGGGCAGCCCGTCGGCCACTGCGCGCTGGGGGTCCCGCCCTCGCAGGTCGCGTCGCTCGACCGGGAGGCACTCCTCTGCCTGTTCGCAGGCAAGGCCCGCGCAGTCCGATGGGCGGACGGGGCGACGGTCTGGGAGATGGACCTCGCGGGCGTCTCCGAGGTGCGGCTCCGCGACCTCGACGGCGACGGCGCCCTCGACGGTCTCCTGCGCCGCGAGGGCGGGCCTCTCACGGCCGTCCGATGGAGGGACCGGACCACGCTCTGGGAGGTCGCCACGGGGGTGACCGCGCTCGCCTCCGTTCCCCCGAGGGGCGACGTGATCGTCCGCCGAGGCGAGGAGTGGGTCGGGCTCGACGCCGCGACGGGGAGGCCCATCTGGGATGTCGGTCCCCTCCCCCAGGAGCCGCACCTGGTCGCCGACTGGGACGGCGACGGGAGGATGGAGATCGTGGTCGCTCCTCCCGAGGGGGGCCTGGCCTGCCTGGATGCGGAGGGGAGGCCGCGATGGCGCCTGCGTTCCGAGCGGGCGTATGCGCTCGTGCGCGCGCTCCCCGACCTCGACGGCGACGGGCTGGCGGAGTTCCTCGTCTTCGGGAACGCGGCGTTTGTCGGCGTCCTGCGAGGACCGCGAGTCCTGTGGGCTCGGAAGTCGCCGAAGCCGCTCCAGGCGACTCCGCTCGTCGTCGACGCGGATGGCGACGGGGCGCCCGAGGTGATCCAGCAAGGACCCTGGGGCCGCGGGGCCACGATCGCGTGCATGGACGGGGCGACCGGCGCGGTCCGCTGGACCCGCACGGAGCCGTCGACGTCGAACCGCGCGCCGGCCGTCGGCGATTGGAATGGGGACGGACGGCCCGACCTCGTCCGTTCCCTTGAGCGGGGCGGCGTCGCCCAGGTCCTCCGTGCCGAGGACGGCGCCGTGATCGCGACGCTGGGCGGTGACGCCTCCGCGGAGACCTACGCCTCGCCTGCGATGCTCGATCTCGACGGGGACGGGACCTGCGACGTGGCGATGCAGCTCTGGAACAACAAGGTCGTTGCACTCAAGGGCAGCGGGGCCGAACTGTGGGCCGTGGAGACGCGCGGGAAGAACATGGGCGGCATGGCGGTCGGCGACCTGGACGGCGACGGCAGGCCCGACGTGGTGGCTCCGTCCTCGCTCGACGCGGTCCACGCGATCCGAGGCGCCAATGGAACCGTGCTCTGGCGCGCTGCGCTCGGCCCCCACGGCAGCCGCGCGATGCCGCTCGTCGAGGACCTGGAAGGGGACGGGGCACGCGAGGTCCTCGTCTCCGACGACGACGGGACGTTCTGGGTGCTGGCGGGGCGTGACGGCGCGGTGCGATGGCGGCTGGACGGAGGCTCGGAGGTGTGGGGGCACGCGGCGGTCGCGCGGCATGGCGGACGGGTCCTCCTGGTCGTGCCGAGGGGCGGGAAGGGCGTTGCGGTGATCGACTGGGAGACGCGCGCGACGGCCTGGCAGGGGCCGCTCGGGGAAGACGTGATGGCCTCTCCCCTCGCGGCCGACCTCGACCACGACGGGCACCTCGAGGTGGTCGCGGCGACCGGCGACGGCGAGGTTGCGGTCCTGGACCTGCTGACGGGCGCCCCCCTGTGGGGAGTGAGGCTCTGCGACATGCCGATTGAAGGCGACCCCGCAGTCGCGGACCTGGACGGCGACGGGGTCCTGGACCTGCTCGTAGCGGACCACGCGGGCGGGCTGACGGCCGTGAGCGGCCGGGGGACCTTCGGGGGACGCGCAAGGACGCGGAGGTGACTACTTCGACCCCGCTGGGGGCGCGAAGCGGACTGTGGCCTTGACCTTCCACGTCGACTTCTTCTCCGTCGCCGCGCCGCTTCCGGGGCCGAGGAAGAGGCACCCGAAGCGATCGGCGGTCATGCGGAAGGGGCTCGTCACCCCGACGGGGTGCTGGGACGGGCCGAGCCGGGCGAAGAGGGGCAGCTCGGGTCCCTCCACGAGGGTCAGCTCCATCACCTCGCCGGGCGCCAGGTGGAACGGCGCGGCGCTCCACTCCGAGCGTGAGTCCACGGCGAACTCGTGTTCCTCGATCGCGCCCGACGGGGTCCCGCGCGCGCGGATCGCATCGAGCGAGCCCTTCGCGGCGGCGCGGACCGCCTCGTCCGGGTCCTTCTCCGCGCGCTCCGAGAGGCACGCGAGGACCGCCTCGTCGGACCGCATGAGACCCAGCTCCTCGATGAGCGCCGCACGGACCTTCGCGTCCTCCACCGTGGGCAGGACGCGGACCACGGCACGCGGCCCCGCGAAGCGCGCGACCGGGCGCTCGTCGAGGATCGAGTGCCGGAAGTACACCTCGATCGACAGGAGCCCGAGCGCAGTCGTCAGGATCCTCCCGCCCTTCCGGTCATGCTCCCCGATCGGCGACCAGCTCCCCGCGGCGTGGTCGGCGCGGTGTTGCAGGCCGACGAGGGCCTGCTGCACCGATCGGCTCCAGATCGGGAAGAGGTCCCCCACCTGGAACATCCCCATGCTGCCGTGGTACCAGAAGTACATGTCCACCGGGAGGGCCTCGGCGAGGAGCGCCTTCGCCTGCCTGCGCACGGGGCCCGCCTGCGGGTCGTAGCCGAGGAAGAGGCGGCACAGGAGGCCGATGGCGCGGCAGGTGCGCGTCTCGCCCGAACCGCGGCCCGTGTATCCGACCTCCTGGGTGGCCGGCTGCGTGACCGCGTGGAGGTGGCGGACGATACCCGCGAACACCGCGTCGGGGACCTGGTAGCCGGCCTCGTCGGCCGATGCGAGGGCCATGCACGCCCAGGCGACGATCGAGGTGTCGCTCCGTTTCGGGTCGCCCTTCTCTTCGCTCACGCCGTAGTAGTCCCAGCCGCCGCCGGCCGACTGCGACCGCGCGATGAAGTCGATCGACTTCTCGATCCGCGGCCCCAGGTCCTTCCTGGAGGTGTACACGGAGGCCTCCACAAGGGCCATCGTCGCGATCGCCTGGGAGTAGATGTGGCCCTTCCCCCAGGTCCCGTCCTCGGCCTGGCGCGCGACGAGGAAGTCGATCCCCATCCCGAGGGCCGCGCTGAAGCGCTTCTCCCACTCCCTCCGCTCCGGGTCCTCGACGGTGACCGGGGTGTCGGAAACGCCCCGGGCGAGGTATCCGAGCGTCACCAGGCCGGTGAGGCCGATCCGGTAGTCTTCTCCGCGGGCGATGTCCGAGCAGACGGACTCCTTCGGGCAGGTCGCATGGTCCGAGCCCCAGGAGCCGTCGGGCGCCTGGTGCTGCGTCAGCCAGATGAGGGCGGCGTGGATCGCCTCCTCGGCTTGGTCCGGGGCCTTGTACTTCTCGAGGAGGACCCTTCGCTGGGTCGGGGAGCGGGGAGGCCCCGTCGGGGCGGGGTTGTCCCGCGGGCGGAGGAAGAGGACGAGGAGGACGATGATGACGATGAGGAGGACGACGACGACCGCCCTCACGCGGCGCCGGGCCGAGCTCTCCCGGCGCGTCGTCGTCGATTCTTCCATGCGGGGCCTCCTCGTACTGCGCCCAGGATACGGACGCCGCCGGGCGGACGTCAAGCGACCCCGCCGTGCTGAAGTGCTCGCCTTCCGTCGCGTTTTCAGGTATCGACACGGATTCGGCTGATAGCGGAGGCGAGGTCCACGTGAAGCAGGCGGCGATCTTCGACATGGACGGGACCCTGGTCGACAGCGAGGAGCTGGCCTGGAACTCCGCCGCCGACGGGCTGGGCGAATACTGGGCGCGGCGCGGCCTCCCCACTGTCCTTCCGGACCGCTCGGATCTGCGGGCGCTCGTCGGCCTCCCCTCGATCGAGTACTTCGCGGGGCTCCTCCCGAGGGACCGTCGGGGCGACGCGGAGGAGGTGAAGTGGCTCGTCGCGACGGCCGAGGTGAGGCGCCTGGCCGCGGGCGAGGGGCGCCTCTTCCCGGGCGTCCGGGAGACGCTCGTCGAGCTCCGGGCCCGGGGCTGGGCGACGGGGCTGGTCTCGAATTGCGGCCGGATCTACTTCAGCGCGAACCTCGAGCACCTCAGGCTCGCGGAGCTGTTCGGCGTGACGTACTGCCTGGACGACCTGCCGTCGAAGACACAGAACGTCCGCGCGGCGCTCTCGGCGCTGGGCGCCCTCGGGGGCGTGATGGTCGGCGATCGCAACGGGGACCTCGAGGCCGGCCGCGCGAACGGACTCCGCACGGTCGCGTGCCTCTACGGCTTCGGCGGGGCCGAAGAGCTGGCGGGCGCGGACGCGCGCGTCGAAGCGCCCCTGGACCTGCTACGGCTGCTCGCGTAGTCCTGGAACGCTACTGAACGCGACGGGGAAAGCTGTCTCGGTGGCGGTGGCGTGCTCGTAATCGGGCTCGAAATCGTTCTCGTGCTCG
>CAZYRM010000252.1:0-8637 GCA_964649705.1 uncultured Planctomycetia bacterium | reverse complement strand
TCGTCCGCCCGTCCGAGGCGAGCGGGTTGGGGTAGAAGAAGCGATCGCCGCTCTCCGAGACCCCCGCCAGGAAGCCGTTGTAGAGGATCCGCTCGAGGACATCGACGTACTGCGCCTCCCCGGTGAGCAGGAACATCCGCTGCGCCCAGAGGGCGCAGGCGATCGCCGCGCAGGTCTCGTTGTACGCCGTGGCGTTGGGCAGCTCGTACGCCTCTCCGAAGGCCTCTCCCGAGCCCCTGGAGCCCACTCCGCCTGTGATGTACATCTTTCGCGAGACGACGTCCTGCCACAGCCTCTCGACCGCGGCGCGGTACGCCTTGTCCCCCGTCAGCCGCGCGATGTCCGTCATTGCGGCGTACATGTAGCAGGCCCTCACGGCGTGTCCGACGGCCTCGCGCTGCTCCAGCACCGGCGCGTGGTCCTGCTGGTACTCCCCGCGGAGCGGGTCGCCCTCGCGCTTCTTCCCGCGGATGTCGAGGAAGAACCGCGCGAGGTCGAGGTACTTGCGCTCCCCCGTGGCGCCGAAGAGCCTCACGAGGCCGATCTCGACCTCCTGGTGGCCCGGCGGGCGTTGCAGCTTGCCCGGGCCGAACGTGGCGCACAGAAGGTCCGCGTTCTTCAGGGCGACGTCGAGGAGCGTGCGCTTCCCGGTCGCCTCGAAGTGCGCGACGGCGGCCTCGTAGAGGTGCCCGACGTTGTAGAGCTCATGGCTCGCGGCGAGGTTGGACCACCGCTCGGGGCCGGTCATCGGGCTCGTCACGCCGAGCGTCCGAGCCGTGTAGAGGTACCCGTCGTCCTCCTGCGCCGCGGCGATCTTCGCGATCACCGCGTCGATGCGCGCCGCGAGCGCCTCGTCCGGGTGCGTCGCGAGGGTGTACGAGGCCCCCTCGATGACCTTGAAGACGTCGGAGTCGTTGTACGCGATCCCCTGAAACGGCCCCTCCTCGAGGCCGCCCGCGCGAGCGAAGTTGGCGATGCGGCCGGTCTCCTCGCACTTGTCGAGGTCGTACGGCACCGTCACGCGGCGGTTCGTTTCGAGCCTGGGCCCCCAGAAGCCGCCTTCGACGACCACGTCCGAGAACGGTACCGGTTCCAATGCAGCCTCCTCGCCGAACGCGAGCGCGGACAGGAGAAGGAAGAGCACGGGGCGCATGCAGGGTGCCTCTCGGGGGAGCCCATCGTAGCGGGCCCGTCCATCCGGCGCACGGATCCGCTCGCTCGCCGTTGACGCCTCCAGGACCTCGGCGTATGCTCGCGGGCGATTCGTCACGAGGTCCCCATGCCGAGGCTCCCCGCCGCCGTGCTCGCCCTCCTTCTCGCGGCGCCCCTCGGCGCCGACGTCTTCCTGGCGCGGTACGAGGCGGACGCCGCGCCCAACGCGGCCGACCCTCCGTGGGGCGTCGACGGAGAGGCCAAGGTCGAGGTCGCCGACGGCCTGCTCAAGGCGGAGACCTCCGTGGACTCGGCGTACGCCCTCGGGCGCGACTGGGTCGCGGAGCCGGGGAAGGGGTGTTACGTGCGCCTGCGGATTCGCATGCTCACGTACAAGGGGAACCGAAGCGTCGGCGGCGCGGCGCTGAGGATCGCCGACGGGGCGCATGAGCAGGTCTTCCTCCTGACGACCGACTCCATCGTGGCCTACGGGACCCAGCTCGGCCACCAGGCTGACCTGACCGGCGGCTTCCACGACATCCGCGTGGGCTGCTCCGGGACCGACTTCACGGTCGACCTCGACGGGCGGCTCGTCATCGACGGGAAGGGCCGCTTCACCGCTCGCGCGGGGGGCCGCCTGAACGCCATTCAGTTCGGCGACCTGTCGCAGGTGGCGGGCGCCTCGTGGCACCTCGACCTGCTGGCCTACTCCCTCGGCCGCGCGGGCAACCGCTCGCCCGGGTACGAGGTCGCCCTCGACCCGGTGCAGGCGCGGGAGGGCGGGGCGCTCGACGTCGACGTCCGCTGCGAGGACCCCGACGGCGACGAGGTCCGCTACTCCGCGAAGTCCCTCCCCGAGGGAGCGACGCTCGACGAGAAGCTCGGGCGGCTCGCCTGGACGCCCTCGTTCAAGTCGGCGGGGAAGCACGTCGTAGAGGTGGTCGCCTCCGACGGCGACTGGAGCGTCGCACGCGGCATCGAGATCGAGGTCGCCGACGTCAACCGCCCGCCCGTCTTTACGCAGCCGAAGCGGGACGAGGCCGCGTACGACACGGGCACGATGATCGTCTTCTCGGTTCGCGCCGACGACCCGGACGAGGACAAAGTGATGTACCGCGTGGAGGACCTCCCGAACGGCGCGGCGTTCGATCCCGCGACGCGGATGCTCCGATGGACCCCCCTCCCGAACCAGGTCGGAAAGCACGCCATCCGCTTCTTCGCCAAGGACGGCGAGGTCGAGGTCGAGCGGGCCTACACGTTTCGCATCGAGGCGAAGAGATAGGGCGTCGCAACTCCAGACGCCCCTGCGGCCTGCGACATTCCGGATTCACCTCGGAGGCTCTCTTCACGACAGTGCATGATCGGCTGTGGTTCAGGGGTCCCCACGGAGCCGACGCCATGAGAGCCTTCCTCGCCGTCCTCGTCCTCGTCTCCCTCCTCCGCGCGGACGTGGTTCACCTCAAGAACGGTTCGAGGATGGACGGAACGGTCCTCTCTGAGACCGACACCGAGGTGAGGGTCCGCCTGAACGGATCGGCGCAGATGACCTTTAGGTGGGAGGACGTCGACCGCATCGAGCTGAAGGACCGCTCGGCGGCCCTGGCGGATCTGAAGAAGCGGCGCGGCGACGACCCGCTGGCGGCGGCGCGCTGGGCGATGGTCCACGGCCTGCGAAACGACGCGCTCGCGATCTATAAGGAGGTGTTGAAGACCGACCCGGAGAACGCCGCAGCGCACGAGGCGCTCGGCCATCGCCAGCACGACGGGGCGTGGCTCACGGAGGACGAGTACCACGCTGCGGTGGGCGACGTGAAGCGGGGCGGAAAGTGGATCAGCGCTGAGGCGGCCTCGGAGCAGGACGCCCGCGCGAGGGCGAAGCCCGTCGCGCCGAAGCAGGTGGAGGCGCCCAAGGGCGTCGAACCGACGCCGAAGGCCGCGCCGCGCGCCGGAGCGCTTGCGAACAAGGGGGACGACGCGGCGATCGTAAAGCTCATGGGGGCCGGCTGGCGGACCTACAGCGGCAAGCGGTACCGTCTGGCGACGAACTGCAAGGACCCCGACCCGGACTTCGACAAGGACCTCGTGGAGGCGATGGACGCCCAGTTCGACGTCTACTGCGCGTTCTTCGGCGTCCAGCCGCAGCAGAAGAAGCTCCACAACATCTTCATCTGGGCCAGTCGCGGCGAGTACAACGCGTGGTGCGCGAAGGAGGCCCCGATCGGCAACGGCGCGTACGGCGTGTACGTCAGCTCGCACCCGTACAGCCCGGCGTGCCTCGGGTACCGCGACGGCCTCCGCGCGGCACTGTTCACGGGCCGCCACGAGGGGTGCCACCAGTTCTACAACACGTACGTCAACGCGGGCGGGTCGGCCTGGTCGATCGAGGGCGTCGCGTGCTACTTCGAGGGGGACATCCCGCTCAACGAGTACCCCTATCGCTGGGACGTCGTCCGCCAGGACCTGGTCAGCGGGAAGTACTCGCTCTCCGACGTCGTCGAGAAGAGCGACAGCCTGCCGTTTGAGCGCTGCTACGGGCTCGGCGCGGCGATCTCGTGGTTCTTCCAGGAGGGGAAGGGCGGCGCGTACCGCGCGGGCTTCGCGAAGTTCATCCAGAAGGGCGGGCACCGGAGCCCAGATGCGCTCGCGAAGTGCTGCGGGAAGCCGCTCGCGCAGATCGAGGCCGAGTTCAGGGCTTTCCTCGCCGACAAGGAGCGGTCGTCGCTCCGCTAGCCGCGTCGGACCTCGCGCCGGTACAATGGGCCGCATGTCAGGCCTCGACACCTCCATTGGCGGCGGCATGGGTGAGATGCCCTCCACGCGCTGGGGGGAGTTCCTCGACCTCGAGCCGGGCACGGAGGCGTGGAAGGCCTTCGTCAGCGCGTGGATGTCGCGCTGCTGGAAGCCGATCTACCGGTACATCCGCGTCGGCTGGGCCAAGGGGAACGAGGACGCGAAGGACCTAACGCAGGAGTTCATGACGCTCCTGCTGGAGAAGGGGTACCTCGAGGCCCTCTCCCCCGCGAAGGGGAGCTTCCGCGGGTACGTGCGCACGGCGCTCAGGCACTTCCTCTCAAACCGAGCGCGGGACGGAGCTCGCCTGAAGCGAGGAGGTGGCGACGCGCTGGTCTCGCTCGACCAGGCCCGCGACCAGGGGCTGGAGCCCGCGGACGAGGGACAGGCGGAGGCGGAGTTCGACTCGGAGTGGCGGGCCACGCTCCTCGCGGAGGCGATCGCGGCGCTCGGGAGGCGCCTCTCGGAGCAGGGCCGCACGAGGGTCTACGAGGTGTTCCAGGCCTACTACGTCGTGCCCGAGGGTGCTGAGCCGCCGGGGTACGTGGACCTCGGCGCGCGTCTCGGGATGACGGAGACGGAGGTCCGACACGCACTGGAGGCGGCGCGCAAGGACCTCAGGCGGGCCCTCCGCGACGAGGTCCGGCGCACGGTGCGCTCCGAGTCCGAAGCGGACGAGGAGTTCAGGAGGCTTTTCGGTTCCTAACTGGAGTCGCGCCTGTCAGGGCGCGGTGGATCGACGCCCGTAAGGGCGTCGGGCGTCGGAGCTGGCCATGTCCGAGGACTCATCGAGCCCCGGCACGTGGGCGATGGACCGCCTCCTGCGCGACCTGCGCGCAGAGCGGCCCGCGGCGCCCCCTGGCTTTGAGCTTCTCGGCGAGCTCGGTCGAGGCGGCATGGGCGTCGTCCACCGCGCCCGCGAGGTCGCGCTCGACCGCGTCGTCGCCCTGAAGCTCCTCATCGCCGGCGAAGATGCGCCCGACGAGCTCCTCGAGCGCTTTCAGCGCGAGGCCCTCGCCGCGGCGAAGCTCTCGCACCCCAACATCGTCGAGGTCCTCTCGACGGGCCGCGAGGGGGCCCTCCGCTGGATCGCGATGCGCCTCGTCGAGGGGGAGCCGCTCTCCCGCGCGGGCCGTCTTCCCGTCCGCCAGGCGCTGGACGTCGCACGGAAGCTCGCCCTGGCGCTCGACCACGCCCACACGCGGGGGGTCCTGCATCGCGACGTGAAGCCCTCGAATGTCCTGATCGACGCCCAGGGGGAGCCGCAACTCGCCGACTTCGGCCTCGCCCGCGACGTGAGCCTCGGGGCCATGACCGTCAGCGGAGAGAAGCTCGGCACGCCGGCGTTCGCCTCCCCGGAGCAGGTCTCGGGGGACCACGCGCGCGTCGATGCCCGCAGCGACGTGTACTCGCTGGGCGCGACGCTCTACGCGATGCTCACCGGGCGCGCCCCGTTCGAGGGGCACTCGGCCGCGCGCGTAGCGGAGGCGGTCGTACGGGACCGCCCCACCCCGCCGCGTGCGGCCGTGCCGGACCTCCCGCGGGACGCGGAGGCGATTTGCCTGCGCGCGATGGAGAAGGACCCGGCCGCGAGGTATCCTTCGGCGCGGGCGATGGCCGAGGAGATCGCGCAGGTCCTCGCCGGAGCGGCCGTCGTGCGTGGTCGCCGACTCCCCTTGTGGGGGGCGATCGCCGGGGCTGCAGTCGTCGGACTCGTCGGCTTCGGGCTCTGGCGCGGGGCATCGGCAAAGAGGGTGGTCGACCCCCCACCGCCCGATGCCGAGCGCACGCGAGCACGGATGCTAGCCGACATTGTTGGCAATCATGCGACAGTCGGACTCAAGGACTCGGGTTGCGTCAGCGCCGTCCTCTCCCGCTGGGCCAGGCTACGAGGCGACCTCGCAAGGCTGGAGAGCACCGCGCATGACCGCAGACTCCCGGAGGCGACTCGCATCCAGGAGTTGGATGGTCTCTGGGCGCCCTTCGAGGCCTTCCGCGCGGAGACCCCTCCGGATCGCCATTCGATGGCCGCCATGCGAGGGGCCCTCGGGTGGGCCCTCGTGGCACGAGGAGATCGGGACAAGGGCCTGGAGGAGATGTGGGCAGCGACGACCGAGTGCCGCGACGTGGCGATCGGCCGACTGATGGCCGCGCTCGTCTTCTTCTCCGAGTATGTTGAGTCCATCCCGATGCCCGCCGTGGAGCTCGGGCCGAAGGGCGTGGAGTTTCAGGCAAGGCCCTCGGAGTCCGACGCCCAGGCGGCGCTTCGCGAACGGATGGAGGACATCCTCGCGGACGCGCGGACTGCCCCGCTGTGGGGCATGGAGGGCGCGGACGACTTCGCGGCCGCCCTGGGCGGGCTCGAAGCACTCCGAGGCGGAGACCTTGCCGCGGCAGAGAAAGCGCTCTCCGACGCGATGGACTCGCCGGACCTGCGGGCCTACGAAACCGGCCTCCTCCTCGCTCGGGGCCGCGTGCGGTACCTCGCGAGGCGCTTCGAGGAGGCCCTCGCGGACTTCCATGCCGTCCAGGCCGCGCGCCCTGGGGAGCCCGACGCCTTCTTCGACGCGGCCGAGTGCGCCGTCGCGGCCGCCACGGCCCGGACCTGGCGCGGGGAGGACCCCCTCCCCCTCCTCGACGAGGCGATCGTGGGCTACTCGAACGCCGTCGAGTGGGACCCGACCCGGCTCGACGCGTTCGAGCGACGCGCGCATGCTCGACGGTTGCGCGGGGAGGCGCGAACGGACCGGGGAGAGGAGGATCTGGAGGACTTCCAGATGGCCGAGCATGACCTCCGCGAGTCCATTTCGCTAGGACTCGACACGGAGGCCGTCCACCTTGAGATGGGGAGCCTCTTCGTCTCGCTGGGCCACATCGAGGCAATGCGCGGGGGGGACTTCCGCGGGAGCTACGCGAAGGCGATCGAGGCCTACGACACGCTCATCGCGCGCGACGCGAGCGCGCACCGTGCGTGGCTCGGTCGCGGCGCGGCGCATGCGGACCTCGGGAAGGCCCTCTTCCAGCGGAAGATGCCCCAGGCGGCCGAGCACTTCGAAGCCTCGATCGTGGACCTCGGGAAGGCCCTCTCCCTGCGCCCGGGAGACGTGCTGGCGCTGACGAACCGGGGAGCGGCCTGGCTCGGACTGGGCTCGTCGGACCACGATCGCACGATGGAGGCGTACCGCTTCGCGATTGCCGACTTCGACGCAGTGCTCGAGATCGATCCCGAGTACACCTCGGCGTACAACAACCGCGCGGGGGCGTACGGAATGCTCGGTAACGCACAGAGGGCGACAGGCGAGGAGCCCTGGGGGAGCTACGATCGGGCCCTCGCCGACTTCGGGGAGGTCTTGAAGCGCAACCCGGGTTCGGCAGCACACTGGAACAACCGTGCGATGCTCTGGAACGTCATCGGCGAGGCGCGCTCGGCGCGTGGGGAGGACCCGGTGGAGGCCTACGAAAGTGCCATGGGGGACTTCTCGGAGGCAATCTCACGGAACCGCAAGCTCTGGTCGGCGCACCTCGTCCGCGGGCAGGTCCACGAGAAGCAGGGCGAGCACGCCGCGGCGGCGGACGACTACCAGGCTGCCTATGACGTCGTTGGCGACGCCTACCCCGGCCTCCCTGACATGATCCGCCGCGAGCGCGACCGGGCCGCAGGAGACCCGCGAAGGTAGGACTGCCCCTGTGCATGCGCGTCGCGCGCTCGCCAACCAGGGCGCTACATTTCGAGGACGAGGATGTCACCGCGTCGAACGGCGGGGGCGCTCCCCATGCCTGGGCCTCCCGGGACGTACGACCTGTCTCTGGGCTTCCCACCCGAACTCCACGTCCGCGTCCCCGGAGACCAGGCTGAACGCGTCGTACAGCTCTGCCTGGCGGGCCGAGCGCGCGGCCTGCGCCAGGGCCTGCTCCACGGCCGCATTCACGCTCGTCTTCTGCCGCGCGGCCAGCCTGCGCACCGCGTCGTACAGCCTCGACGGCAGGCGAACGGTCAGTGTCTTCCTGACCAATCCCATGGGCACCTCGATGGGGCTTGTGCACTCCAGTACTGCTATCAGAAGCTGCCATCCGAAGCTGGTGGTGTCAAGTGGCAGGTGGACTCGGAGCATCGACGCGCGGGTCGGACTCCATCCGCCGCTACGGCAGGCGCAGGAGACGGACCGCCTCCACGATTCCGCGCAACCTGGCCTCCGCCGTCGGAGCGGAGCTGGCGTTCAGAACCGTTGTAGGACTAGAACTTGTACATGATGTAGATGTTGAAGCGGTTGTCGTCCCCCTCGTCGAACCCCTTGTAGTCGGTGGTCCAGCTCAGGTAGTCGGCCCCGATCTCGATCGGGTCGAAGCTGAACCGGTTCGCGAGGTAGTAGATCTCGTTCTTCGTCTTCCCCCCGCCGTTCAGGTCGCTGTCGTCCGGGTTGTCGTGCAAATACCCCGCGGAGATCGAGTACCACTTGCACGCCTTGAAGCCGAACTCGCCGAAGCCGCCCTCCGAGTCGATTTCCTTGCCGAGCACCGTGTTGATCCCCTGGAAGATGCCCCCGCGGATGTCGTCGATGTTCTTGCCGGTCCAGATCTCCCCCTTGAACCAGAACAGGTCCTCGTAGATCGGGACCATGAGGTCGGCGCCGTAGGCGGACGACTGGAACTCGTCGTCGCCCTGGAACTTCGCGTCGGTCTCCTCCCAGGCGTGGT
>CAZYRM010000251.1:0-8674 GCA_964649705.1 uncultured Planctomycetia bacterium | reverse complement strand
CAAGGCCTCTGCCCTCCACAGCCTCCATCAGCTTCACCCTCTGTCCCCCATGCCTCGCCCCACCGCTCCGCTGCCCTTCGGGCAGCGCCTTCTCCTCGGACGCGCGGCCGCCATGTTGTACAAGCCCCGGTGGCTTGTCCGAAGGCACCTCCGTGCGTCCTCAGTGCCTCTGTGCCTCCGTGGTGAAGACACGGCCCGGACATCGTTCGCATTTGGGTTACGGACAACGCCCGCGCTGGGATTCGGGATCTGGGGTCTCGCCGAAGGCGCCTACTTCGCCCCCGTCAACGTCGGCAGCTTCCCCTTGGGGAGCTGCAGGATCAGCGCGTAGCTCGCCGTCGTCCAGACCGGCCCCATCTCGCGGTCGTTGTTCGAGTGCATCATGACCGACTCCTCGGTCGGACGCGCGCTGAACGTCCCGTCCGGGCGGCGCGCGGCGAGGATCTCGAGGCGAAAGAGCTCCATGAACTCCTTCCAGTACGCCCCCCCGAGGTGCATGCACGCGAAGGCGCTCGCGGTGAAGTGCATCACGGGCGAGACGTGCCCGTTCGGGATGTTCCCCATCTCCCGTTTGAAGTACGAGGCCATCTTCGGGTAGAAGGGGTGCTTTGACATCCCGAGGAGCGAAAAGGCCCAGATGCACCCCGCCGTCCTCCCCGGGTCCCCCATCCCCTTCTGCCCCGGCTGGTCGCTGTAGCCGATCCCCCCGTCCCCCTCGCTCGTCGAGATCGCGTATGCCACGCCCTTGTCCACCGTGGCCTGGGGGATCTTGAACCCGAGCCTCTTCAGCGTCCCCAGGGCGCAGAGGCACCAGTTCCCGACGATCTGCAGCTCGAGGTAGTCGAGGGCGTTCGGCCCCCCGGGCCCGTGGGCCCACCCGCCGCTCGCCTCCTGGTTCCTCGCGATCGTCTGCATCATCTCCTCGAGCTTCTCCTTCAGCTCTTTCGAGGCCTCGTGCCGGTAGACCTCCCCCAGGAAGACGGGCGAGTACGCATACGCCCAGTTCGTCTGGTTCCAATTCCCCTGCACGCCCCCGCCGCCCATCCCGCCGAAGTCGAACTCCTTGCCGCAGTTCTTCATGACGAACTCGGCCGCCGCCTCGATGTTCTTCGCGTACGGGCCGCTCTTCGGCGTCGACCCGCTCGCGAGGAACGCGAGCCCCGCGAGCGAGGTCACGACGACCTGGCCGTTGACTCCCCCGAACTTCGTGTCGAACGACCCGTCCGGGTTCTGCGCCTCCGCAAGCCACGAGAGCGACTCCGTCGCCTGGCGCTC
Source organism: uncultured Planctomycetia bacterium (assembly GCA_964649705.1). Taxonomy (GTDB): domain Bacteria; phylum Planctomycetota; class MHYJ01; order WSZJ01; family CAZYRM01; genus CAZYRM01. The sequence continues at coordinate 7,399 of CAZYRM010000251.1, read as the reverse complement.
GCAGCGGGCGCACCCGGCGGGGCAGCTCGCGGCGTGGGGGCCGAGCGCGGGCAGCGCGAGCGGCAGGGCCTCCTTCTTCCCGCCCCGCTGGACGACGAGGGTCGCCTTCGCGCTCTTCTGGGAGGAGACCTGCTCGAGCGCCCCGACGAGCTGGTAGACGACGTGGAGCTTCGACTTCCCGAAGGACATCGTGCCGACGCCGACGACGACGTCCCCCTCCTGGAGGCCCGCGGCCTTCGCGGGGCTGTCGGGGAGGACGGCGGTGATGCGGATCGCCTCCTTCCCCTGAGGGAGGCCCTCGGCGCCCAGGACGCCGAGGTTGAAGGCGTCCTCCCCGGCGAGGAGGGTCGAGAGGGAGGCCAACGCGAGGACGGCGATTCGCAGGGCTGGCATCGTCACCTCCGGTCGGATACAAGGACCTGGACAGATGATACGGAGGAGGCCGACCGGATGCTTGAGGCGTTCGACAATCCGAAGACGGACAGGGACTACGTCATCACGATCCGCTGCCCGGAGTTCACGTCGGTCTGCCCGAAGACGGGGAACCCGGACTTCGGGGCGATCGTCGTCGAGTACGTGCCGGACCTGAAGTGCATCGAGCTGAAGTCGCTGAAGCTCTACCTCTTCACGTACCGCAACCAGGGCGTATTCTACGAGGCGCTCACGAACAAGATCCTCGACGATCTCGTGGCTGCATGCTCGCCGCGACGGATGGAGGTCCGGGGGGAGTTCACGCCGAGGGGCGGGATCTCGACGACGGTGACCGCACGGTACGAGAGGCGGAGTTAGAGGTAGAGGATCCGCGTGCAGGAGCGGCAGAGGATCGCGTCCTGGCTGGTCTTCATGAGCATGTTCACGTCCTGCGACGTGAGGCCCATGTAGCACCCCTGACAGGTGCCGTCGACCACGCGGGCGATGGCGACGCCGTCCGGCTTCGCCCTCTGGATCTTCTCGTACGTGCGGAGCAGCTCGGGTACGAGGTGGGACGCGAGCTTGTCCCGCTCCTTCCTGAGCACGTCGACCTTCGCCCCCAGCTCGGCCAGCTCCTTGTCGATCCGCGCGGCCTCGGCGGTGATCTGGGACTCGGCGTCCGCGACCTGCTTCTGGACCGACTTCACTTCCTGCTCGGCGGCCTCCGCTCGCCCCATGAGGACGAGGATCTCCTCCTCGATGAGGCTGTTGTCCGCCTTGACGCCGTTGATCTCCTGCTGGAGGGTGCTGTATTCCTTGTTCGTCTTCGCGGTGTTGAGCTGCCCGGACAGCTTCGCGATCTTCTCCTCGCACCCCTTGACGTCGGACTCCTTCTTGAGGATCTCCTTCTTCCAGGTGAGGACCTCGTTCTTCTTCCCGTCGACATTGGCCTTCTTGCGGACGAGCTCGCCGCGGGCCGACTCGAGCGACTTCGGGCGCTCCTTCCGCTCGCGGTCGAGGACGAAGATTTCGCTGTCGACGCCCTGGAGGGATCTTAGGGTCTCGACGACCTTCGGACTGGGCATGAGCGCGCCTCGGGAAAAAGCGCCAGATGATAGCACCGAGGCACGGGTCCCGGCAAGCGATGCGAGGTGTGGATCGGGAGGGGGAAGGGGAAGAGGGTGCCCGGGGGCGGCCAGAGGATGGCCCGCCCCCGGGGCTTGTTATGCGTGGTTAGCCGTGCGAGAGCCCCTCGAGGAACCCCTCGAGCTTCCGGCTGCGGATCGGGTGCTGCAGCTTCCGGACCGCCTTCGCCTCGATCTGGCGGACGCGCTCGCGGGTCACCTTGAAGATGCGCCCGACCTCCTCGAGCGTGTACGTGTACCCCGTTCCGATCCCGTAGCGGAGCTTGATGATCTCCCGCTCGCGGAACGAGAGGGTGTGCAGCACGCTCTCGATCTTCTCCTTCAGCATCTCGTACGTCGCGGCGTTCACCGGGGACTCGGCGTTCTCGTCCTCGATGAAGTCGCCGAAGTAGCTGTCCTCGCCGTTCCCGATCGGACGGTCGAGCGAGATCGGGTGCTTCGAGATCTTCAGCACCCGCTTCGTCTCCTCGACGGAGATGTTCGACGCATGGGCGATCTCGTCGATCGTGGGCTCGCGCCCCTTGGACTGCATCAGCTTCTTCGTGACGTTCCTGAGCTTCGACATCGTCTCGATCATGTGGACCGGGATCCGGATCGTCCGGGCCTGGTCCGCGATCGCGCGCGTGATCGCCTGGCGGATCCACCACGTCGCGTACGTCGAGAACTTGTACCCGCGGCGGTATTCGTACTTCTCCACCGCCTTCATGAGGCCCGTGTTCCCCTCCTGGATCAGGTCGAGGAACGACAGGCCGCGGTTCCGGTACTTCTTCGCGATGGAGACGACCAGGCGCAGGTTCCCGCTCGACAGCTTCCTCTTCGCCTTCTCGTACTCCTGGTAGCGGGTCTCGATCTCCCTGACCCGGGCGCGGAGGGCCGCCGGCTCCTCGCACGTCATCAGGCGCAGCTCCTCCAGCTCCCGCTTGTACTCCTCCAGCCGCGCGCGGTTTCCGCGCCCCCGGCGGAGGTGCTGCATCTCCCGCATGATCTCGTGCATCCGCTCGCACATCACGCGGAGCTTCTCCATCATCGGGCGGATCTTCTTCGTCTGGATGGAGAGCTCCTCGAGGAGCACCACGAAGCGGCGCTGGCGGAAGGCCACCCGCTGGCGCAGGAGCTCCCGCTCGCGCTTCTCCACGCTCGCCTTCTGCGAGAGCGCGTAGTCGTCCTGGTTCGAGCGGACCATCCTCTTCAGCGTCTCGATGTTCTCCGGAAGGCGCGAGATGATGTCCGCCTTCGTCACCTCGATCGCGCTGTCGGTCTTCAGGGTCCGGTCGAACGCCAGCTCGCCGTTCCGGACGTCCTCGAGGATCTGGATCGCCTCGAGCACCGCGATCGGGCTCTCGAGCACCTTCTTCCGGAACCGCTTCCGCGTGACCTCGATCGTCTTGGCGAGGTCGATCTCCTCTTCGCGCGTCAGGAGCGGGATCTCCCCCATCTGCGTGAGGTACATCCGCACCGGGTCGTCGATCTTCTCCGACGTCCCGCGCGCAAAGGAGCCGACGTCCTCCAGCTCCTCGGCGACCTCCTCGGCCGGCTCCGTCGTGGTGGCCTCCTCCTCCGCGCCGAAGTCGGGCTCGGCGACGTCGCCCTCGTCGACGAGGTCGATCCCGAGCTCGTCGAGGGTCATGAGGATCTGGTCCACCTTGTCCGGGGCGACCATGTCGTCCGGGAGGACCTTGTTGACTTCCTCGTAGGTGAGGAAGCCCTTCTTCTTCCCCTCTTCGATGAGGAGCTTGACCTCGGCGTCGAGCTTCTCGAGCTCCTGGGCGGCCGTCAGGGCCCCCTCCGGGCGCTCGGGCGTCTCGGTCGCCTTCACGGCCTGTACCTGCTTGGGCATCCGCGTCCTCCACCTGGCAAGGCCAGCTTGCTGGTCCGGGGCCGCATTCACGCGCGCCCGGTTCGCTATCGTCCTTCGCCGTCGGTCCGTTTCTTCCCCCGTTTGTACGTCTTCATCAGCGCCTCGAGCTCGCCCAGGCTCGCCCGGGCCTGCTCCGCGTTGCTCGACCTCTGCGCCTCCACCACCTGGGCCCTGAGCTCCCCCGCGGGACGCGCGGTCCTGCACTGGGCGAAATAGGCAATCACGTGATCGAGCCGCTTCTCGAATTCCGAGGACTTGCCGGCGCCGTCGTCGGCGATCCGGGCGAGCCGCTCCGCCGTCGGACGGTCCGATACGACCGCCAGCAGGTCGGACACGCCGCCGCCCGGGACTTTCTCCGCCGCGCGGCACACCTCCTCCGTGAGGCGCCTCCACTCGGCGGGGAGCTCCGACAGGTCGATCCGCGTACGGGCCCGCTCGACGCCGCTGGGCCAGGCGAGGAGAACCTCGACCAGCTCGAGCGCCGCGAGATCCGTCCGGTCCGGACCTTTCTTGGCCGCCTCTCCATCGGTCCGGGCCGTCACGCTGGCCTTGCCAGCCTCCGAGCTGACCCTGCCAGCCTCCGCTACCCTTCCCTTGATGCCCCGACTCAGTAGACGTTCGCGGAGCGCCGATTCCTTGACCTGAAATTCCTCCGCGAGCCGGCGGAGCGCCAGATCGCGCTTCACCTGGCTCGCCGTGGCCGCCACGCTCGCGAGCACTTCGTCGATCGCCGCCGCCTTCCCGTCGAGCTCCTTCACGTCGTGCTTCGACTTCGCCAGGGCCATGCGATACTCGAACGGCTCCGCCGAGGTGTCGAGGCAGGAGACGAACACGTCCTTCCCCTTCTCGACGAGGCAGTCGCACGGGTCGAGCCCCTCCGGCATCGAGGCGATCCGCATCGGGAAGTCCTCGGCGAGGAACATGTCGAGGCTCCGCTCCCCCGCCTTCTTCCCCGCCTCGTCGCCGTCAAACACCGCGAGGGCCTGGGAGGCGTACCGCCGGATCAGCGCGATGTGGTCCCGCGTGAGCGCCGTCCCGAGCGTCGCCACGACCCATCGAACTCCGTGCTGGTGCGCCATGATCGCGTCCGTGTATCCCTCGACGATCGCCAGACGGTCCTCCTTCATCGCCGCGTCGCGCGCCTGCGGCAGCGCGTACAGGTTCCGCCCCTTCTGGAACAGCGGCGTCTCCGGGGAGTTCAGGTACTTCGGATCCGACCCGTCGAGCGACCTCCCGCCGAAGCCGATCACGCGGCCCCGCGTGTCCTCGATCGGGAAGATCAGGCGGTTGCGGAAGCGGTCGTAGACGCCCGACGACTCCCGCTTGATGGCGAGACCCGCCTTCTCGACGAGGGCCTCCGTGAACCCCGCCTTCTTCGCGCCGCCCGAGAGGCGGTCCCAGGCGTCCGGGGCGTACCCCAGGCGGAACTCGGCGACCATCGACGGGTCGAGCTTGCGCTTCTCGACGTAGCGCCGCGCCTCCGCGCCCGCGCGCTCCCCGAGCTGCTCCTGGAAGAAGGCCGCGGCCCACTCGCAGAGGCGGTACAGCTCCGCCTTCTCCTCCGCCGCCGCGCCGTCCTCGGCGCCGAACTGGAGCTTCACGCCCGCCCGGTCGGCGAGCATCCTGAGCGCCTCGGGGAACTCCACCTTCTCGTGCCGCATGACGAACTCGAAGACGTCTCCGCCCACCTGGCACCCGAAGCAGCGGAAGGTCTGCCTCGCCGCGGACACCATGAACGAGGGGGTCTTCTCCTCGTGGAACGGACAGCACGCCTTCCAGTTGGCGCCGGCCCGCTTGAGCGGCACGTATTCGCCGATGACTTCCACGATGTCAGAGAGCCGCCTGACCTCGAGCTTCTGATCGTCTGTGACGCGGCGCGACATGATGTTCCCGGACGGCATCCGAATCCTCGGGAGACTCCATCCCTATTTTTAAGATACGCTTCCGGCGGGGCGGTTCCGGTGGGAATGGACTGGCAGGGAAGAAATACTCCCGGGCGGTTTGGTCCCCGACGGGGCGCCCCCGGCCCCGCAGACCTGATGCGAAAAGGTATAACAGTATATCCCGCCGGGGTTAGCCGTCAAGGCGATTCCGGGATTCCGGGGCCCTCCGGGACACCCGATCGACCCCCACCGCCGCGATCGCCGCCAGGACCGGGTGGAGCGGAAGGCGGTATCGGACCGAGCCCACGAAGACGAGGTGGAGGGCGCAGATCGCGATCGGGAAGAACAGGAACGCGATGCCGGTTCGCAGGTTACGCCTGATGAGGATGGCGGCGCCGAGGAGACCGAGGGCAAACAGCGGAAGCGAGGCCCCCGTCGCCGCGACGAGGTAGAGCGGCTGGCGGAACTTCTCGTAGTTCGGCACGGGGTTCCAGAAGCGCGCGAACTTCGAGGGGACGAGGCCGAGCACGCGCCCCGGCTCCTCGCGCACGACGCGCCAGCACTCCTTCCTGTATTTTGCGTCGAGCTCCAGTTCGGGCATCTTGGGCACGCCCTGAGGCCAGACGTATTCCGTTGCCGGCCCACCTGTTGCGCCTGGGCCGATCGACTCGTAGAGATCGCGTCCGAGCTTCGCCGTCACGGGGATGAAGCGACCGGAGAGCTCGCCGTTACGTGTGATCCAGGGGAACAGCGTGGCGGTCGCCGAGACGACGTACACGGCCAGGAGGGCCCATCGCCGCGCCCCCGTGACGAGGAACGGCAGCACGACGGCCATCAAGCCAAGCGAGGCGAGGTGGCCGGCGTGAAGGAGCGCCGACACGGCGGCCACGGCCCCCAGCGCCACGGCGTCGCGGAAGCGATGCCCCTCCGCGAGGCGCAGCAGGAGAAGCACCTGGAGGCCGAGGAGCAGCACATAGAGCGTCTCCACGAGCAGGAGGCCGGTGAAGTAGATGAGGAACGGGTCGAGCGCGACGTAGAGCGAGGCAAGGAAGGCGCCGGTGGGCGAGGCCACGCGGCGGGCGAGGAGCCAGGTGAGCGGCACGACGAGCGCCCCGAGGAGGGCCTGGGTCACGCGGATCGGGAGCTCGTGATCGCCGAACACGACGAGGTGGGCGGAGAGGAACAGCGGGTACGCGGGCCCGCGGGCGAAGAGCTTGCCGTCGGCGGTGACGAAGCCTCTCCCCTCCTCGATGTGGCGGGCGATGTCGAGATACTCGACGGCGTCGGGGTAGCGGAGGCTGTCGGACGAGGTGAGGCCGACGAACACGACGCGGACGAGCGCGGCGACTAGCGTGAGGAGGACCAGCGGGCGCTTCATTTGACAGATGCTCTCGTCGGGAACCGGCCACTTCGTGGAATCGAGATCCAGGATCCCAAATCCAAGACTCCAGCGAGATCCCAGATCCCAACCTGGCACAGCGTCAGGATCTAGGATTTCGTTGGGATCTGGGATTTTGGATCTGGATCTCGCGGAGCGGAGCGGAGACGTAGCTGCCCGCACGCCGCCTCGACGTCGTCCCCGCGCCTGCGGCGGATCGTGCACTTCACCCCCGCCTCCGCGAGCACCGTCTCGAACCGCTCGCAGGCCTCGCGGGAGGGCGCGTGCATGTCGATCTCCTCGACGTGGTTGTGCGGGATGAGGTTCACCTTGCACCCCGTCCCACGCACGCGCGCGGCCAGCTCCCGCGCGTGCTCCTCTGTCGAGTTCACCCCGTCCAGGAGGACGTACTCGAACGTCACGTCCTTCCCCGTCATCCTCCGGTACTTCACGGCTCCGGCAATCAGCGCGTCGACGCCGACGCCCTTCATGAGCGGGATCACCAGCGCCCTGACCTCGTCGTTCGGCGCGTGCAGGCTCACGGCGAGGTTCGTGGCGACGGTCTCCTCCGCGAAGCGCTCCATCTTGTCGAGGAGCCCCACGGTGGACACGGTGATCCGGTTCGTCCCGATCCCCGCCCCCCACGGCGCGGAGAGGACCCGGAGCGACGCGACGAGGGCGTCGTAGTTCGCGAGCGGCTCTCCCATCCCCATGAAGACGAGGT
>CAZYRM010000250.1:0-8698 GCA_964649705.1 uncultured Planctomycetia bacterium | reverse complement strand
AGATGGTCCACCGCCGCCGCGCCTGCTCGCTCCTCACGCGCGAGGAGATGCTCGGCGGGCGCGTGCCGACCACGCCGACGACCGCCTCCATCGTCGCGGGGATGCAGGTGCAGGAGGCCGTGAAGTACCTCCACGGCCTCCCCGTCCTCGCGGGGAAGGGCGTCCAGTTCAACGGGCACACGCACGACACCTACGTGATCGAGTACGCGAGGAAGGCCGACTGCCCCGCGCACGAGGCGTGGGACCCCGTCGTCGAGCTGCCCTGGGGGACGGCCGACCCGACGCTCGGGGAGCTGCTCTCGAGGGTCCAGGGCGACCTCGGGGCGGGGGCCCACATCGAGCTGGCGCAGGAGTTCGTCGTCGCGCTCGACTGCGGGGCGTGCGGAAAGAAGGACGCCTTCTTCGGCCCGCTCGACGGCGTCCCCGAAGAGAAGGCGACCTGCCCGGGGTGCGGAGGCCTCCGCGCGCCGGAGCTGACGCACGTCGTGCGGGGCGAGGAGCCATTCCTCGACCTGTGCCCCGCGGAGATCGGGGTGCCTCCGTACGACCTCGTCCTCGGACGCGCGGGGGAGCGGAAGCGCGCGTACGCCTTCGCGGGGGACCGCGAGGCGGCCCTCGGCGCGGCAGGGGGGAACGGACGATGAAGACCGAGTCGATCGACGTCGCCCGCATCGACCCGAAGTCGCTCGAGGCCGGGGAGTTCCCCGTCGTCGACTCGCCGGACTTCAGGATCCACATGTCGCCGACGACGCACGAGAAGATCCTCGTCCACGCGAGGGAGTCGACGCGGGTGGAGGTGTGCGGGATCCTCGTCGGGAAGCCGCGGCGCGACAAGCAGGGGGCGTGGCTGGAGATCGTGGACGTGATCCGCGGCGAGCACGCCGCGAGCCAGGGGGCGCAGGTCACGTTCACCCACGAGACGTGGGACCACATCAACCAGCAGATGGACACGAAGTTCAAGGAGTTCAAGAACGTCGGCTGGTACCACACGCACCCCGGCTTCGGCGTCTTCCTCTCCAACTTCGACACGTTCATTCACCAGAGCTTCTTCACGGGACCCTCGCAGGTGGCGTTCGTCGTCGACCCGGTGCACGGCGAGGAGGGGTTCTTCGTCTGGAAGCAGGGGAAGACCGTCCCCGCGCGGGTCTTCTGGATCGGGAACCGCGTGGTGGTCTCCGACCCCCGCCCCGAGGGGGGCGAGGAGGGCGTTCCCCAGGACGCGCCGGCGGGCAAGGAGGCCCCGGCCCCGCGAGGGGCCGACGATCCGCCCTCGTCGAGGTCGGGGTGGGCGGACTTCCTGACGCTGCTGCTCGTCATGTTCTGCGGAGGCGCGCTCGGCCTGTGGCTCGGCAGCATGCAAGCGCGGTCCTACGTGCAGGGATTGGAGGAGAGGGAGGTCCACCGGCTCATTCAGCTCGGCGTGCTGCGGATCGGGCTCGCGGCGGACCTGACGACCGCGGCGAAGGCCCTCGAGGCGATCCGACTGACGATCGAGCCGAACGCGGAGGGCATGGGCCCCTCGCCCGACAAGGCGAGGGCCGCCTCGGATGACCTGCGGAGGGTGCAGACCCTCCTCGCGAACACCGTGATGGACTACGCGGAGCTGGAGGAGCGGGTCAGGCGGAAGCTCCAGGAGGAGGGGAAGGACCTGATCACCTACGAGGAGGACCTGAACCGCGTGAAAGACCAGTTGCGCCTGGCGCGAAAGGCGATCGCGGAGACGCTCGCGGACAAGGCGAAGGCGGAGGTCGCCGCCGGGCGCAAGGAGGAGGCCCGGAAGTGGCTGGACCGGGCGATCGAGACATACCCGGAGGGGAAGGACGAGCTGAAGAAGGCGATTCCGGAGATCGAGGGGGGGAAGTAGTCCCCTTCCCGTTCCCATTCCCCTTCCCTTTCCCAGCGCGTATCAGGCGCTGGGAAAGGGAAGGGGAACGGGAAGGGGAACGGGAACCGTAAGGCGAGTAGGAGACGAGCGGTGGCGGACGAAGCCGGGCCGATCAAGATCACGACTGGCGACCTGTCGAGCCCGAAAGTCGAGGAGTTCGTCGCCCAGCAGCAGGCGGGGCGACAGGGAATCGGCGTGGGCGCCCTCCCGCCGCCGACGCCGTTCTGGCTGTCGCCGGTCTTCTACCTCGGGATCGCGGGCATGATCGGGGCCTTTGCGGGCTGGGCGATCATCGAGCCCTACTTCTCGGATGGAGAGGACGAAGGGGCCTCGGAGTTGCTCGCCAACCTCCTCTTCTTCCCGGCGATCGGCGGACTCATCGGCCTCTTTATCGGCGCCGCCGAGGGAATCGTCGCCAGGAACCTCGTCAAGGGGTTCCTCGGAGGGGCGATCGGACTTGGGGTCGGCTTCGTCGGGGGGTTCGTCTCGTTCTTCGCGGCGAGCCTGGTCTACGGACTCCTGCTGGGCATCGGTGGGGCCGCGGGGTTGATTGACCCGCACGAGATCCAGCGCGTGGGCTTCCGCGGCGCGACCCTCCTCCTTCTGGTCACCGCGCGGTCCCTGGCCTGGGCGATTGCGGGACTCACCGTCGCCCTCGGCCAGGGGATCGCGATGAAGAGCGGGAAGATGGTGTGGACCGGGCTGCTCGGGGGCACGCTCGGCGGCGCGATCGGCGGCCTGTTCTTCGACCCCGTGAACCGGGTCCTCGCGGGTCCGATGCTCGACAAGTACGCCGAACCGAGCCGCGCCATCGGCGTCATGTGCGTGGGCCTCATGGCGGGCGTCTTCGTCGGCCTCGTCGAGCACTTCGCGAAGGAGGCGTGGCTCCTGATGGTCGCGGGACCGCTCGCGGGGAAGCAGTTCGTGCTGTACAAGAACCCCACGACGCTCGGGTCGTCGCCGAAGTGCGACGTCTACCTCTTCAAGGACCCCGAGATCGAGCCTCGCCACGCGCAGATCCACAAGGTCGGGGTGAGCTATGAGATCGAGGACTGCGGCTCGTCCGCCGGCGTGTACGTGAACAACATCCCGATCAAGCGCCAGAGGCTCCAGGACGGGGACCGGATCGTCCTCGGGCAGACGGCGTTCCAGTACTCGGAGCGGGCCAAGGAGAAGACGGGGGCGTAATGGACATCCAGTTCGCGTGTTCGAGCTGCGGGGCGAGGCTGGTCCTCGGGCAGGACCTGGCGGGCCGCGAGGTGCGCTGTCCGAAGTGCGGGGCGAACTCCATCGCGCCCGGGGCCGCGCCTCAGCCGGTCCCCGTGGCCTCCGTGGACCCCGCCCCGGCCTTCCGCGACCAGCGACCCTGCCCGTTCTGCGGCGAGTTGATCGAGGGCCGCGCCCAGAAGTGCCGCTTCTGCAACGAGTGGCTCAACCCGCAGATGGCCCAGATGAACGGTCCCCAGGGCGGAATCAGCCGTAGGTCACGCGTGGCCGCGGGCCTGCTGGGGATCTTTCTCGGGTGGCTCGGGATCCACCGCTTCTACCTCGGGTACTCGGGGGTCGGCGTGGTGCAACTGCTTCTTGGGCTCGGGGGATGCGCCACGTTCGGCGCGACGAGCGCGATCAGCAGCATCTGGGGGTTGATTGAGGGTATCCTCATCCTGGCCGGCTCGATGAATACGGACGCAGAGGGACGCCCGCTCGCCAACTGAAGCGGAGTCGCGCATGTTGCGACAGATCGGCGTCACAGGGAGGTCGTCGTGGAGATTCGGTTCACCTGCCCATCCTGCGGGGCGAAGCTCGTCCTGTCGGAGGAGTTCGCCGGCGGAGAGGTGCGCTGCCCGAAGTGCGGGAATACCTCGACGGCCCCCGCCGCGAGCTCCCCGGCGCAAGCCCCGGTCCCTCTGGCGGGCGCCCCGGCGGGCGCCAGGCGGGGCGGGGCCGTCCCGGGCCAGCACCGCTGCCCCGCGTGCAGCGAGCTGTACGACGCCCACGCGTCGAAGTGCCCCCACTGCGGCGAGTGGTTCGACGACGCGGTCCGCGCGAAGCATGGAATCGCGCCCGCCGAGGCGGTGACGGGCGACGAGAGCCTGAGCGTCGTCGAGTGGCTCCTCGTCGTTCTTTGCTCGAGCATCGGATGCATCGTCGGGATCGTCTACCTCTGCCAGGGGAACCCGAAGGGGAAGAAGATGTTCCTCTATTCGCTGGGCTTCACGATCTTCTGGTCCGTCGTCCAGTTGGCGGCGAAGGGCGGGAGGTTCTAGGGCTTGAGTCGGATCGACCGGACCTACCACCTCACGCTGCTGGGCCTCGCCCTCGTCGCGACCGCGCTCCCGTTCTTCCTCGCGATCGACGCCGGGGGCCGCGTGGCCGCCGGGGGCCTCCAGGTCCCCGGATTCTGCCTCTCCCACGATGTCCTCCACACCCCGTGCCCCGGCTGCGGGCTGACGCGCGGGTTCGTCCGCATCGCCCACGGCGACTGGGAGGGGGCCTGGAGGATGAACCGCCTCGCCTTCGCGATGTTCCTCGTCCTTGCGCTGCAGGTGCCCTGGCGCCTCTGGGTCCTGACCGCCAGGCCGAAGCTGGGTCCGCGCGAGGAGCGCCTCCTCGGGGCCGTCCCGAGGCTGCTCGTCGCCGCCCTCGTCCTCAACTGGATCTGGAATGCCACGCACGGGTGGCCGATCTGACGCCCTCGACGGGAGGTCTCCGATGCCGCTGAACATGTCGTGCCCCGGATGCGGGGCGAAGCTCGTCCTCGACGACGCCTTCTCCGGCCGGCAGGTCCGCTGCCCCCGCTGCCAGAACACATTCCAGGCGCCCGGCGGAGGGGCCGTGCCGGAGATCCCCTCCCCCGCGCCGCCCGCCTCCAGCCCGACGCCTCCGGGCGGAATGCCGGTGCAGCTCCCCGCGAGGATGCTGGCGAACCGCCACATCGCGGGGCGGACCTGCCCGAAGTGCAACACGCCGATCCAGCTCGGGGTGGCCGTGCAGAACTGCCTCGCCTGCAGTTCGAGCTATCACCAGGAGTGCTGGACGGGGGCGTGCTCCGTGCCGACGTGCTCCTCCCACCCGCAGCCCCCCGGCCTGGCGCTCCCCGCGACGATGATGGCCAACCGCCAGGTCGCGGGGAAGACCTGCCCGCGGTGCAACACGCCGATCCAGCTCGGTCAGCCGGTGCAAAACTGCCAGTCCTGCTCGACGAGCTACCACCAGGGGTGCTGGACGGGGGCGTGCACCAGCGCGGCCTGCCCCTCGCGCGCGACCGTGCTCGCGCCGATGTCGGCCGGCCCGCAGCAGCCGCCCCTCGACCCGTCCCGCCCCACGAAGCCATGCCAGTTCTGCGGGGAGGTCGTCGACGCCGCGGCGATGAAGTGCCGCTTCTGCAACGAGTGGCTCGACGATCGGATGAGGGCGGGCGGTCCCCAGGGCGCGGCCGCCAAGAAGCTCGCCGGCGAGGCGCTTGCGTGCGGGATCATCGGGCTGTTCTGCTGCGGGATCATCCTCGGGCCGTTCGCCATCTCGAAGGGAAACAAGGCGAACGGAATGCTGCAGGAGATGGGCCAGCCCACCGACGGGCGGGCCACCGCCGGCGTCGTCCTCGGCTGGATTGACGTCGTGCTCGGGGTCCTCTTCATCTTCATGCGGATCGCAGGAAACGCCGCGTTCTAGGGTGAGGCAAGTCGGATGTCGACACCGGTCCGGACCATCCCGATTCGCTGCGCCTGCGGCCACTCGATCGCGGCCACGGAAGAGCTCGTCGGGACGAAGGTCGCCTGCCCGAAGTGCGGGATGCTCCTCCCGGTCCGCGCGGACGCCGCGCGCGAGGAGGTCCCCCGGGTCGCGCCGCGCGTGGTCGCGCTCGCGGAGGTCGGCAAGCTCTGCGCGATCTGCCAGGGGCCCTTCGTGCCGGGCGTCCAGGTCGTCCCGTGCGACGCCTGCGCCCTCCCGTTCCACCCCGAGTGCTGGCAGGAGAACGGGGGGTGCGGCACCTACGGCTGCACGCGGATGCCGAAGACGGTCAAGGCCCCGAGCGCCGGGGCCGCCCCGAGCGCCGGGTGGGGCGACGTCAAGACCTGCCCTCAGTGCCGCCGCGAGATCAAGTCGATGGCGCTCAAGTGCCGCTGGTGCGGCGCGTCGTTCGAGTCCGTCGACCCGCTGACGAATGCCGACTTCCGCGCCGCCCAGGCGTCGCGCACCGAGATGGCCGGCGCGCGGACGAAGGCCCTGATCCTCTTCTTCCTCTCCCTCGTCGGCTGCATCGCGCCGGTGATGGTCTTCATCGACTGGTTCTGGGTGCTCACGAATCGCAAGACCCTGCGGCGGATTCCCGGGCCGCACCTCGTCCTCGGCTGGGCGGCCTGCGCCATCTCGACCTTCTACTGCCTGCTCTGGGTCCTCCTGAAAGTGGTAGACTGATCCGCATGAACCCCTGCACGCCCGCCAGACAGCTCTCGGAACGCCACGCGGGATGGACCTGCGCGGCCTGCCAGGTCCCCCTCCGCGCGGTCGACCTTGTGCGGGAGTGCACTCGCTGCGGCGCGCCCCAGCACGACGCCTGCTGGTCGCGCGTCGGGGCGTGCCAGGCCTACGAGTGCGGCACGGCCGCCGCGGCGCCCGGCGGGGCCCCCGCGATCAAGATCGATGCGAGCGAGATCAAGGACGTCCACGTGGAGACCCTAGAGACGCCCGCCGGGGTGGGCCAGGGCAAGGTCCTCCTCGCGCGGTACGTGCACCGGACGACGAGCCGCGCGGCGATCGTCGCCTTCGTCCTGGGGGTCCTCGCGGTGCCGGGCTTCGGGGTCACGGCGATTCCCGCGGTGGTCGTCGGATCGATCGCGCTGGCGGGGGTCGTGGGGAACCGGACGAGGAAGGGCGCGCTCTGGGCGGGACTCGGCCTGGGGCTCGGGCTCCTCGCGGCCGTGGGGTGGATCGTCTTCCTCGCCTTCCACTTCTGGAACAAGGGCCCGGGGCAGCTCCCGAGGCGCCTGGAGGGGCATGCCTCGCTCGAGGGGGCGACGCCGGAGGTCCGCGCCGCGCTGGAGCGGAACGTCCTGGTGACGCTGACCGGACGGCTCGGGTCCGGGATCGTGGTCGGGGAGGACTCCTCGCGGTACCTGGTGCTCACGAACCGGCACGTCGTCGACGCGGGGTTCGAAGACAGCTCCGACAAGGCCTTCCGCGACCCGGGCGGGATCCAGGTGCAGTACCACAACGGCGTGACGACCTCCGCGATCGTGGAGTGGACGGCGCCCCACGGCGTCGACCTCGTGCGCCTCTCCTGCCGCAAGGAGGGGGTGACGGTGACGACGGCGCCGATCGACCCGGCGAAGACGCCCCGCATCGGCGAGGAGGTCTTCGCGGTCGGCAACCCCGAGGGGCTCGACTGGACCTACACGCGAGGGTACGTCTCGGCGTTCCGCACGATGCCCGTGGGCGGCTTCACGGTCGACCTGATCCAGACCCAGACGCCGCTCAACCCCGGCAACAGCGGCGGAGGGCTGTACGATGCCGCGGGAAACCTCGTAGGCGTGAACACGCTCGGGGGGGCGATGCACGGCCTGGAGGGGCTGAACTTCGCGATCTCGATCAAGACGTACCGGACCCTCGTGGACGAGGGGAAGTAGGCGATGAACGTCCGGGAGAAGAGGCTGCGGGCGGACCACGACCGGATCGTGAACGCCTTTCCGGTCGGGTCGCCGATCGAGGTGATCAAGGTCTTCGGCGAGCCGCCGGAGAAGTACCACATCCGCTACCGCGTGAAGGGGCTCGTGCTCCAGGCCGGGACGCCTGTCGAGCGCCTCGAGCACATGGTGGAGGTCTACCTCACCCAGTCGTACCCGAGGATGGCCCCGCAGTGCCGGATGCTGACGCCGGTGTTCCACCCGAACATCGCCCCGCACGCGATCTGCATCGGGGACCACTGGGCGGCGGGGGAGTCGCTCGCGGACCTGATCGTGCGCATCGGCGAGATGATCTCCTTCCAGAGCTACAACACAAAGAGCCCGCTGAATGGGGACGCGGCGCGCTGGGCGGACCTCAACGCGGGGCGCCTGCCGGTGGACGCGACGCATTTCCACGCGGAGCGGGTGGAGGCGAAGCTCTCGGCGGACGGAAAGGGGGTGGACGGGGCGATCTGCGAGAACTGCGGGAGCCGCCAGGGGATCGCCTCGTGCCACGCGGGGCACGCGGCCTGTCCGAACTGCCTGATGGAGTGCCCGCTCTGCAGGAAGCAGGCCTGCGCGAAGTGCGGCTTCGGGGCGTGCGCGGTCTGCAAGGACCAGGGCTGCGGGACCTGCCTGGCGAAGTGCGCGAACTGCGATCGCCCGTGCTGCACGAAGCACCGCGTCGCCTGCTTCGTGTGCGGGAAGGCGGCCTGCCCCGACTGCGAGGTGGAGTGCGGCGTCTGCGGCAAGAAGGTCTGCCTGAAGGACTACGTGGCCGACAAGACGCGCTGCCGGCGGTGCGCGGGGCACATTACGGCCATGCGGGTCAAGGCGACGTGCGTCTCCTGCGGCGGGATCTTCAGCATCCCGCACCGCCTCTGCGGGAAGACGCTGCCGTGTCCCCGCTGCCACGCGAGCCTGCGCGTCCCCGAGGTGAAGCCGCCGGCGACGTAGGCGCGCCACGCGACTCTCAGACCGTCGGGGTTCGGACGCGCCCGCGTCTTTTTCACCACGGAGGCACGGAGGTCTCCGCAGACGGAACACTGGCGACGTCCAACTCTGCGGCCGCCGCGCCAGAGGTTCAGGGGCCGCCCGCAGGGGGGCCCCGGCCGGGGGGGGGGGGCCCGGGGGGGGGGGGGGGGGGGGG
>CAZYRM010000249.1:0-8698 GCA_964649705.1 uncultured Planctomycetia bacterium | reverse complement strand
GCGGCCGGGGTGCATGCGGAATGCGGCGCACACGGCGATCGTGGCGATCGGCCACGCGCAGAGCAGCACGGCGACGGCGGTGCGCAGCTTCTTCACGGAGTCTCCTCGGAGACGGAGGGACCTTCCCCCCACCTATGTTCGTCCGGACCACAGGCCCGGCTTCAGTCGGAGAAGGGCGGAGACAACTCTACCGAGGGTGGCTGATGTGCGGCGTGACGAGGATGAAGATGTGATCCCGTGACAGCTCGTCGTCGCGGAGGTTGACGTCTTGAACCTGGGTCCCATCGATCGGGGTCTGACCCATCCGCTCCGTCAGGTGCTCGCCGAAGATCATCGTCTGGTCGGCCTCGAGGAGCAGGTGCGTTACGATCGTCGCCCGGTGCCTGAGCGGCAAGGCGACAGTGGATGTGCTTCCCTTCAAGGTCTGGTCTTCCGGGATGATGGTCAGGATGATCTTGGTCGTCCCCACGACGATGTGCGGTATGAGATGAAGCTCGTAGCCGCCCGCGGGGTCGTACGCGTCATTCGCCACGACTTGGAGCACCCCAGGCCCTGGCATCGCCCCCTTGGGGTCGTCGTCGTAAGCGCCCTCATCGAAGAAGATCCGGGTCCCCTGGTCGTCGGACCGGGTGGCGACGTTCGGTCGTTGGATGTACTCGGTGTCCGGGTCCATGTTGCAGAGGCGGAGGATTACCGTCAAGTCGTGGTCGTCCAGGGACGTTCTGTGCGTCGCGACGGCTGGAGCGCCCTTCGACCAGGGGCCGACGTGGAACGGGTACTTCGCAGATGTCGGATCGAGAGCGCCAGCGTCCACGTCGGTGGGCCCACCGCCCATCGTGATGCCGACGTCCGCGCCGGTCGACCAGTTGGTGAACATCTGGATGAAGTCCGCGTTGCACGTCCTCAGAAACACCACGTCGAGCAGGACTTGCACAGGTTCCACGTCAACCTGACGGATGATCTCCTCCATCCGGTCGAGTACGGGCTTGGTGTCGACGACGATGATGCAGTTCCCGTCCTTGAAGTAGTCGAGGCGTCCCAGGGTCTGCGATGTGCTGGGACCGCCCGAGTTTGCGGACGCGGCCGGGGGCCGCGTCAGCATGTTCCTGAGGGTGTCCAGGAGCGTGAACGCCTTGATCGGATCGGTCGGCAGCGGCGTGGCGCCGTCGCTGCGGCTCATGGTGAAGCTCGCCTTGTAGTACTCGTACGGCTTGATGTGCTTGAACGTGAAGACGCGCGACTCCATCTGGGATTGCAGACTGGCGGGGTTGACGACGCGGATGATCCTCCCGCGATCCTCCTCGATGAGTGCGTATCCCGATGTCTTCACGACCGCCTGCAGCGCCCTCGTCCAGGGCACGTCGCTGAAGCGCATCGTCACCTCGCCCTTGACGTCCGGGTCGATGACGACGTTCGCCCCCGCCTGCTTGGCGAGCAGTTGGATCACCTCAACGAGCTCCGCCCGCCTGAACTCCATCGTCACGCGAGGCTGTGGAGGCGTCGAATCCGTGCCTGGCGACGGACCGTCGGAGGCATCCTGGGCGAACAGGAGTGGGCCGGCAAACGACAGGGCCGCCGCGCCGGTCAGAAGGAAGAACGAGGAGAACATGGGCCGACAGGATACCACGCCCATCGGTCTGGACACATCCAAGATCGGTCCTGCTCAGGACGCGTCGCGAGGGCACCGATGCCCTGTCATCCGACATCAATGCACGGGGCTGGACGAGAGCCCAGATCTGATATCAGATGTCAGATGTCAGATGTCCGATATCGCCATCCGCTCCCGCCCCGAGCCTCCCCGACGCCCCGCGGCACCCACACCCCGCCCGTCCCGGTCCGGGTCGCTGGTCCTTGCGCGGGTCCCCGCCTGCGCGTAGAAGGTAGTCACTCGCGGGGGTACGAGCCCCAGCGAAACCCCGCCGAGTCCGGCTCGTTCGATGGGACGCGCCCCATGGACTGCATGGGAGCCGACGGACTGGAAGAGGGCGACGTGGTGCTCTACCCGTCGCCTGGGCGGCTCGCCGTGCAGGCCTTGGTCGGGTTCGGGCTGCTCGCCCTCGCGCTCCTGATCATCGTCGATGCGTTCGCGTGGGAGGTCCGGGGCAAGTTCCTCTTCTTTTCCTACCTCTCCGCGCCATTCACGGCGTACCTGGGTGTGAAGTCGCTGCTGGGGATCATCGCGCCGTCGCCCTCGCTGGTCGCGAGCAGGGCGGGCATCTACCACAACACGGGTCTGGGTAGCTACGGGGCGATTCCCTGGGCAGAGGTGTGCGACGTGGTCTGCCACCGCTTCAAGGGAGTTCGAGAACAGGTCTACATCGTACCGGTGAACTCGGACCTGCTCATCGCCAGGCAGCCCTGGTTTCGGAGGGTCCTCCTCCACACGCTCGCCTTCCTCGCCACCAACTCGGACCGGGACGCCCCGAGCGCGATCTGCATCGACTGGGGGGACATGTCCGACACCGCCGAAGCGACGCGCCGGCGGATCCTGGAGCGGCGCCCGGCGGCCCTCCCGCCCCCGCCCGAGACGGAAGACTGGGGCGGATAGTCGCGACCGGGCGTCAGATCGCCTCGAGTTCCTCCCAGCGGGCGTAGCTGTCGGCAAGGGCCTGCTCGATCTCCTCCAGGCGCGCGGTCGCCTTCATCACTTCCGCAGGACCGCGCTCGTAGAAACCGGGAGCCGACATCGTCGCGTGCAGCGCGTCCCGCTCCGCCTCCAGCGCCTCCACGCGCTCCAGCAGACCCTCCAGCTCGCGACGCTGCTGCATCGTGGGACGCTTGGGTCGAGCCTCTCGAGGTGTCGATGTCGCCGCGGGCGCTCGCACCGGCTTGGGAGCCGCGTCGAGTTCCGCCTGACGCTGACGTCGGTAGTCCTCGTATCCGCCGAAGTACTCCCTCACGCGCCCGTCCCCCTCCAGCGCCAGCGTGCTCGTCACCACGTTGTCGAGGAAGGCGCGGTCGTGCGTGACCATCAGGAGCGTCCCCTGGAAGGCCCCCAGCATCTCCTCCAGCACCTCCAGGGTCTCCACGTCGAGGTCGTTCGTCGGCTCGTCCAGGACCAGCAGGTTCGCCGGCCGCGTCAGGAGCCTCGCGAGCAGCACCCGGTTGCGCTCCCCGCCCGAGAGCCCGCTCACCGCGACCCCCGCGCGCTCCGGCGTGAACAGGAAGTCGCTGAGGTACCCGAGGATGTGCCGCGGCCGGCCGAAGACCATCACCGTCTCCAGCCCCCGCCCTACGTTGTCGATCACGCTCCGGTCCTCGTCGAGCTGCGCGTGGAGCTGATCGAAGTAGCCGATCTCCAGGTTCGTCCCGAGCCGCACGCTCCCCTTCTGCGGCGCCAGTTCCCCCAGGATCACCCTCAGGAGCGTCGTCTTTCCCGACCCGTTCGGACCGATGATCCCCACCCGGTCCCCGCGCATCAGCGACCAGGTGAAGTCGCGGAGGATCGTCGTTTCCCCATAGGCGAACCCCGCGTCCTTCGCGTCCGCGACGAGCGTCCCCGAGCGCTCCGCCTCCTGGAGCACCGTCCGCACACGGCCCGGGCGCGCCTTTCGCGCGTTCCGCTCCTCGCGGAGCCGGTAAAGCGCCTGCACTCGGCCCTCGTTGCGCGTCCGCCGCGCCTTGACCCCCTTCTTGAGCCACGCCTCCTCGACGGCCAGCTTCTTCCCGAGCGCGGCGTCCCTGGCCTCCTCCGCCTCCCACGCCGCCTCTCTTCGCTCCAGGAAGGCCGTGTAGCCGCACCCCCAGCTCGTCGCGCGCCCGCGGTCCAGCTCCACGATCCTCGTCGCGAGGTGATCGATGAACACGCGGTCGTGGGAGACGAAGATGATCGTCGGCGCATTGCGAAGGAGGAGCTCCTCGAGGCCGCGGATCGCCTCGATGTCCAGGTGGTTCGTCGGCTCGTCCAGCAACAGGAGGTCCGGCCCCCCCACGAGAGCCCTCGCCAGGAGCGCGCGACGTTTCATCCCCGCCGAGAGGGAGGCGAGCTCCGCATCAGGTTCGAGGCCGATCCGCGACAATGTCTCCTCCACCCGCTGCAGGAGCTGGGCGCGGCCGAGTGTCCCGAGCGCCGCGCCGTGGTGGTGAAGCTCGTCGAGGGCCCCCTCGTCGCCGTGGTCGGAGACCCTTGCGTGGGCGCGGTGCCAGGCCGCGAGCGCCTCTCCCTCGGGGCCCAGGCCCCCGCAGACGAGGTCGAAGGCGGTTCCGGCGAACTCTCCCGGGACGGCCTGCTCGAGCCACGCGATCCGCGTCCCCTGGGCGCGCATGACTTCCCCCTCGTCCGGCTCCAGGCGGCCCGCGATGAGCCCGAGGAGGGTCGTCTTGCCGGCGCCATTGCGGCCGACGAGGCAGACGCGCTCATCGCGCTCGATCTGGAGCTCGACGTGCTCGAGGATCGTGCGCGTGCCGAAGTGGTGGCTGACGTCGCGAAGGCCGATGAGTGACATGGGATTCCGGGGGGCCCGTCGGAGCGGTAGAAGCGCTACCTCCGCGCGGGGCCCTCCTTCGCCATGCCGCGGAGGATCTCGACCCCCTGCTTGATGGTCTCGTCCGGCGCCGCGAATGCGATGCGGAAGTGCGTGTCCCTCCGCGAGCAGGCGTTCCCGGGGACGATCAGCACCCGGCGCGAGATCGCCTCGTTGACGAACTCGTCCG
Source organism: uncultured Planctomycetia bacterium (assembly GCA_964649705.1). Taxonomy (GTDB): domain Bacteria; phylum Planctomycetota; class MHYJ01; order WSZJ01; family CAZYRM01; genus CAZYRM01. The sequence continues at coordinate 4,045 of CAZYRM010000249.1, read as the reverse complement.
CCGTCCCCCACGGGCACTTCGGGAAGATGTAGAACGCGCCCTGGGGCTTTACCACCTCGTAGCAGTCCTTGAGCCCCTCGTACACGAGGTCCCGCTTCCGCTTGTACGACTCGATCCAAGGCGACATGTCGACGTCGAACGCCGCGACCCCCGCGTACTGCGACGGCGTGTTCGCGCAGACGTAGGAGAACTGCTGCAGCGTCGTCATCCAGTCGAGGATCTCCTTCGACCCCGCCGCGTACCCGAGCCTCCAGCCGGGCATCGCGTAGGTCTTGGAGAGGCCGTTCACGAGCACCGTCTTCTCGTAGTACTTCAGCATCGACTCGTGCGGGAAGTCGTACGAGTAGGCGTCGTAGATCTCGTCGGAGATCACGAGCAGGTCGTGGTCCCTCGCGAAGCCCGCCACCATCCGCAGCTCGTCGGCCGTGTACGCGACACCGGTCGGGTTCACCGGGTTGTTGAGGATCAGCATCCTCGTCTTCTTCGTCACGGCCGCCTCGAGCGCGTCGCGCTTCAGGCGGAAGTCGGGGTAGGTGTCGACGTACCTGGCCACCCCGCCGCACAGCTCGACGTCGTTGCGGTACAGGATGAAGTACGGGTCCGGGATCAGGACCTCGTCGTCCTTCTCGCAGAGGACGAGCATCGACAGGAGGATGGCGCCCGAGGTCCCCGAGGTGACGAGGACGGCCTCCGGCTCGACGCCGGTCTTCTTCTTGAGGTGCGCTTTGATCTTCTCGCGAAGCTCAGGAATCCCCTGCGTCACCGTGTAGCGGTTCTTCCCCTGCAGGATGGCCCGGCAGGCCGCTTCCTTGATCGGCTCGGGGACGTCGAAGTCCGGCTGTCCGATGGAGAAGTCCAGCGGGTCCTTGATCTGCGAGATCCGATCGAAGATCTTCCGGATTCCGCTGGGGACCACGCGCGTGACGCGCTTGGCAATCATCTGGCTCACTCCCGAAGGGGGCGGTGGCGCTCCCCCCGCCCCCTCGTCCACCCCTGTCGTCAGAAGCGTAGCACACCGACCGGACCGGCGCAACGCCGGGGCGCTACCGCACGTCCACGCCGCCCACGCCGTCGATGAACTGGCGCCAGACCTGGTACCGCTGGTGCGCGACCTTCTCCGCGAGGAGCGGGTTCCGCTTCGGCGGGGCGGGGGCGTGGAGCGGGTGCATCGCCGCCTCGTGAGGCAGGCGCCCCCCCTTGCGCGTATTGCACGCGTTGCACGCGGCGACGACGTTTCCCCAGGTCGACTTTCCGCCCCGGCTCCTCGGGACTACGTGGTCGATCGAGAGGGACGACGGAGGGAGGCGCTTCCCGCAGTACTGGCAGCGGTGCTCGTCGCGCGCCAGGATGTTCCTGCGGTTGAACTTCACCGCGCGCAGGGGGAAACGGTCGTACCGGCGCAGGCGGATGATCCTCGGAACGAGGATCCTGAGCACGGGCGTGTGTACGAAGTCGTCCAGGCCCTGGGCGGCCGCGTAGCCATTCATCGACAGCTCGATCCACCTCGGGAAGTCGTAGCTGCAGATCCGGTCCTCCTCCTGGGTGACGATCTCGGCGCTGTCCTTGTAGAGGAGGGAAAGGGCCCGCTTGGCGCCGATCACCTGGATCGGGACGTAGATCCGGTTCAGGACCAGCACGCTCGAAGAGAGACCCCCCGCTTCAGGCCGTATGTGGTCCTCCACTGGTTTGCCATCGTCGTCCACGGCGAGACTCCTAAGACGTTCCCTCCGGAATTGTAGGACCGCTCACGCGCGTGGGCAAGCGGATTCCCGCCCGCGAGGCGTCGCTTGAATCCGGGGCCCGCGCGGCGCATGCTCACCACCGTCGAAACGGAGGCCCCCATGCGCGCGACCCTCGCCCTCCTGATCGCCCTCTCCGCGTGCGCCGAAGAACCGCGGCGGTACGCCCTCGCCCTCTACCACTTCAACGTCGAGTTCGTCGCCGGCAGCCGCAAGGCCGAAGACGCCGTCGTCACGGAGAGCTTCGAGCCCCTCCTCGACATGTACCTCCGCCACCCCGAGTGGGGAGCCGACTTCGAGATGCAGGGGTACATGGTCGAGGTCCTCGCCGAGCGGCATCCTTCCGTGCTCGAGAAGCTGCGCAAGGTCGTCTCGGGAGGCCGCGTGGAGATCGTCTGCTGCCACTACGCCGACCAGCTCGTCCTCGCCTTTCCGCGGGAGGACCTGGAGTGGGCCATCCAGATCGACGACGAGGTGCTGGCCGCGAACGGCCTCTCGCGCTCGCCCGTGGCCTTCTTCCAGGAGGGCCAGTTCGGCGAGGGCCTCCTCGCCTGCCTCGAGGGGAACGGCTGGAAGGTCGCCGTCGCGGCGAAGGGGACCTACGACTTCTGGCAGCCGAAGAACGAGGCGCCCCTGATCGAGTCCCGCGGCGTGGTCGTCGTGCCGGGGATGTCGCGCTCCTATGCGGCCCCCGACGGCACCCGCATCGAGGCGGAGTGGACGAAGCTCGGCGACGGCGAGCCGGTCGCGACGGGATCGAACCCCTACGGGCTGAAGAAGCGCTTCCGCTTCGACGCCGAGGTCCTCGGGGGGTACGAGAGGCACCTCGAGGAGCGCGAGAAGCGCGGCGACCGGATCGTCTCCGTCTCGCGGTACGTGGAGGAGGTCCGCGCGCTCGGCGTCACGCCCTCGCCTGCGAAGCCGTACCTCGACTCGCCGTGGAAGGGGGACAACCCCGAGCAGGTCTACCTGTGGATGGGCCGCCACGACCAGCCGGTCGAGGACGACGTCGGGATCCACACCGAAGTCGTCCTGGCCAGGCAGGCGGTCCTGCGCGCGGCCGCGGTCGCGGGGGACGCCGACGCCGAGCCCGTGGTGCGGGCCTGGAAGCACCTCCTGAGGGCCCAGGTGAGCGACTCCACGGGCTGGGCGCCGCTCCCCGTCGAGATGACGTACGCGCGCGAGCATGCGCGGGCGGCGCTGAAGGCCGCGGCGGAGGTCGAGGGACCCGAGGGGAGGTGGGTGGACACGCGATCGGGGGAGCTGTGCGAGGCGCCTGCCGAGCCCGCGGGCGAGGGGGTCGCCGAAGGCCCCCTGCGCGTGCGAGTGGAGGGAACGCTGACGGAGCGGGTGAGCTGGACGCGACTGCGGGAGGGCCTCCACGAGGTGCGGGTGCGGTTCACGCTCCTGCCGTGGAAAGCGGGCCACGGGCGGGTGGTGTTCCCATCTGACGCGGAAGAGGTGCTCTACTCCCCCGCGGGGCTCGACACGGAGGTCGTCGCGGTCCCGTGGGAGTCCATCGAGCCCGACCACGCGTACCTCGCGCTGCCGAACGGGCTGATCGGCGTGGGCGAGGACCTCTGGGTAGTGCAGGACCACCGCACGGGCTTCTCGTCGTGCCGCGTCTCGCGCGACGAGGTCTCCTTCGAGGTCGAGGGCGGCAGCCGCCTCACGCACGAGTGGCGCTTCCTCGTGGTGACGGGCCGCGCCGCGGCGCTCGACCTCGCCCTCCGCACGAACGTCTGGCCGGTGGTGCCTGCGCGCTGATCCAGCCGCCCGGAATGAGCGGGGGCCCGCCAGTGACGGCGGGCCCCGGTGTGCGAGCCTGAGAGTGGGCTACTTCCCCTCGCCCTCGCCTTCCTTGTAGTTCCTCGCCATCTCTTCCATCTCCTTGGCGATGGTCTCGGCGTCGCCCAGCTTGGACTCCTGGATGACGTCGCCACTGGACTTCAGGTAGTACACCGTCGGGATGGCCTCGATGTGGTACTTCTCCGCGGTCTCCGAGTCCTTGTCCGTGTCGATCTTGATGCAGACGAGCTTCTCGGAGGCCTCGATCACCTTCGCATCCTGGAACGGCCCGCGCTCCAGCTGGACGCAGCCGGGTCACCAGTCCGCGGTGAAGTCGATGAAGACAGCTTTCTTGGCCTCCTTCGCGGCCTTGAGGCCCTCCTCGAAGTTCGTGACCCAGTTGATCTTCTTCTCCTCGCCATCGGCGCGGGCCACGCCCGCCACGACGAACGCGAAGAGGAGAGCGAGCACCGTCAGGCGGCGCATGGTTTCTCCTTTATCAAGCGACGAAGAAATCG
>CAZYRM010000248.1:0-8722 GCA_964649705.1 uncultured Planctomycetia bacterium | reverse complement strand
GTGTTCGACGCCCTCGTCAAGACGATCGAGCACGGAGACCGCCTCGACCCCGTCCACGCCGACACGATCGCAAGCGCGATGAAGGAGTGGGCCATCGAGCGCGGGGCCACGCACTACACCCACTGGTTCCAGCCGATGACCGGCCTGACGGCCGAGAAGCACGACGCCTTCATCAGCTACACCCGCGAGGGCGCGGCCATCACCGAGTTCTCGGGCAAGACGCTCATCAAGGGCGAACCCGACGCCTCGAGCTTCCCCTCCGGCGGGATCCGCGCCACGTTCGAGGCCCGCGGATACACCGCGTGGGACCCGACGAGCCCCGCCTTCATCGTCGAGGGGACCAACGGCAAGACCCTGTGCATCCCGACGGCCTTCTGCGGCTACAACGGCCACGCGCTCGACAAGAAGACGCCGCTCCTCAGGTCGCTCGAGTCGCTCAGCCGCTACGCGACGCGCCTCCTGCGCCTCCTCGGCAACAAGGAGGTCCAAAGCGTCACGAGCACCGTCGGCCCCGAGCAGGAGTACTTCCTCGTCGACCGCCAGTTCTACTTCCTCAGGCCCGACCTGGTGAACTGCGGCCGCACGCTCTTCGGCGCGAAGCCGCCGAAGGGGCAGGAGCTCGAGGACCACTACTTCGGCTCCATCCGCTCCCGCGTCCTCGCCTTCATGATGGAGTCCGAGGCGGAGTGCTACAAGCTCGGCATCCCGATCAAGACGCGGCACAACGAGGTCGCCCCGGCGCAGTTCGAGGTCGCCCCGATCTTCGAGCGCGCGAACGTCGCCGCGGACCACAACATGCTCGCGATGGAGGTCATGCGGACCGTCGCGAACCGCCACGGCTTCCACTGCCTGCTCCACGAGAAGCCCTACGCGGGCGTCAACGGGAGCGGCAAGCACAACAACTGGTCGCTCATGGACGACCGGGGGAACAACCTCCTGGAGCCCGGGCACTCTCCGGAGGAGGACGCCCAGTTCCTCGTGCTCCTCACGGCCGTCCTGCGCGGCGTGAACAAGTGGGGCAAGGTCCTCCGCGCCGGCATCGCGACCGCGGGGAATGACCACCGCCTGGGGGCGAACGAGGCCCCGCCGGCGATCATCAGCGTGTTCCTCGGCGAGAAGCTCACCGAAGTCGTCCAGGGCCTGATCACGGGCACGAAGGGCGCGAAGCGCGAGGGCGGGTTCCTCGACATCGGAGTCCAGGCCCTGCCGAGCCTCCCCAGGGACGCCTCCGACCGGAACCGGACCTCGCCGTTCGCATTCACGGGGAACAAGTTCGAGTTCCGCGCGGTCGGCTCCTCGCAGAACATCGCGCGCCCGATGGCGTACCTGAACACGGCCGTGGCCGAGTCGCTCGACTACGTCGCCACGCAGATCGAGGCGAGGATGAAGGGCGGGAAGAACCTGCGCGACGCGCTGCAGGCCGTCGTCCAGGAGACCCTCGCCGAGAACCAGAGGATCATCTTCAACGGCGACAACTACACGAGGGAGTGGTACATGGAGGCCGAAAAGCGCGGCCTCCCGAACCTCCGGAACTCGGTCGACGCGACCTCGGTGCTCAGGGAGCCCGAGATCGTCCAGCTCTTCTCGAAGTACGCCGTGCTGACCGAGGAGGAGCTCTCCTCGAGGCACACGGTCAACCTCGAGCAGTATGTGAAGACGATCCACATCGAGGCCCTGATGACTTCGACGATCGCGACGCAGTCGATCCTCCCCGCGGCGTTCAAGTACCAGCACCAGCTCGCCGAGACGGCGGCGCGGACGCGCGAGGCGATGCCCGGCGGCGGGACGACGCCCAACGCGGTCCTGTCGAAGGTCTCCGAGCTGGCGAAGGAGCTGTGGGAGTCGATCGCGAAGCTCGACTCGGTCCGCACCGAGGCGGACGCGCACCACGGCGACGTGACGGCGCACGCGCGCTTCTACCGCGACCGCGTGGTCCCCGCGATGGAGGCGACGAGGCTGGCGGCGGACGCTCTCGAGCTGATCGTGGACGACACGATCTGGCCGCTGCCCAAGTACCGCGAGATGCTGTTCGTCTACTAGAGCCAGCCGCGCTCGGTGAGGAGACCGAGGATCCGGAGCGCGGCCGCGTCGGCGTCGTCCACGTGGCCGCGCACGACGAAGTCCGGGCGCTCGGGGGGCTCGTACGGGGCGCCCCAGCCCGGGAGCGTCGATGCGCGGCCGGCGTCCGCCGAGCGCCAGAGGCCCTTCGGGTCCCGCTCGCGGCAGACCTCGAGCGGGGTGTCTACGTACACCTCCAGGAAGCGCCGGATCTCCCGCCTCGCGCGGTCGCGGTACGCCCGGCGCCCGCCGGTCGCGTCGAAGATCACCGGGACGCCGTGCCTGACGAGGAGCTCGCCGATCCAGGCGAGCGCGGCGTAGAAGCGGTCCCGCTCCTCCTCCGAATACGACGGCTCCGGCGTCAGCACGCGGCGCACCTCGTCCGACGAAAGCACCTCGCAGGGAACCGTGCACGCCGCAAGGGCGCGGTGGAGCGCGATCGCCAGCGTGGACTTACCCGCCGAGGGAAGTCCGGTGATCCAGACGCCGAAGGCCGTCCTCATCGAAGTACCCCTCCACCTTGTCGAGCTCGAGCCTCGGCGCGTCGAGCACCGAGACGACGAACGCGAAGATCCGCTTCCGGACCGCCTCGTCGAGCCGCGGGTACCAGAGCGGGCTCGCCATCACGAGGCCGCGGAACGCGAAGAACGGGGCGCAGACCTCCAGCACCTCCGCATCGCCGGAGCGGTCGACGTAGCGCTCCCAGAACCGTCGGAAGAGCAACATGAGCGGCCCCTCAGCGCGCCCCGACCGCTGGAGCGAGAAGAAGAGGTAGTTCATGGAGAGGCAGGCCACGTCGTCCGCGGGCTCGCCCCACTCCCCGCGGGACCGGTCGAGGACCGTGAAGTCGGTCCCCTCGCGAAACAGGAGGTTCCATGGGTGGAAGTCGCCGTGGACCTGCCGCAGGCGGTTCTCGCGGCCCCGGAGCCACCAACGCCACGAAACGAGGTGGTGCTCGATTGCCTCGAGGAGGGCCGGCGTGATGAAGCCGTGCCGCTCGGGATAGCTGTCCGCGAGGCCCATGGCGCACTCGCCGTGCCCCACGAGCTCGCGGATCCGGCGGCGGTAGAGCCCGGGCTCGTCGCGCCGGGTGCGGTGGATCTCCACGAGGTAGTCGCAGAGCGCATCGGCGCGGGCGAGGTCCATCTCGATCATGTCGCCCGTGTCGCGGAGGCGGGAGAGGTCCTCGAAGTAGCCTCGCCCCTCCGCGAACTCGGTCAGGACGAAGAGCTCCTCCACCTCGCCCAGCGACAGGAGCGACCCGTCCGGGCGGATGGCGCCAACGTCGAGGGAGCGCACGTGGCGCGGGAGGGCGTTGAAGGCGCGGTGGGCCCAGAGTTGGACCTGCGCGCGATCGGCCATGTGCTCGTGGCCGAAGGGACCGGGACTCATCGTCTCGAGGACAGCCCTCTTGCGGCATCCCTCCTCCTCGTACGCCACGAGGAGCGGCACGCCGTAGCCGTACCCCTTGATCGACCCGGCCCCGCCCAACGGAGAGGCGTCCAGGACTTGGACAGGCCTTCCGAGGACCGCGCGCAGGTATCCTTCGATGGTTTCCCGACTGGGCTGAGGCATGGCCCGCCTCCCGACGAGATGCTGGCAGGGCCAGCTTGCTGGGCGGAGCCTCCATCCACAGGCTACGCCCGTCCTCCCCGCCGGATCCATGCGAAACCGGGATGTGCGCTCACACACGCGGCGCGGCGCAAGGACCCTTTCCGTCCCGTTCAGGCGAGGTTTTCACGAGGTTCTGCTTGCCCTCGGATCCGGGCTCGTGTAGAAAAAAATCGCGCATCGCAACCCGCCTGACACGGTTCCCGCCACAGCCCCGATCCGGGATACCCCTGCGTGACCCGACGCACGCTTCCGCACGAGGAACCATGAGCACAGACGGGATCCAGTCCATCCTGGAGAAGCACGCGGACGACCGCTTCTCGCTCATCTCGATCCTGGAAGACGTCCAGGCGAAGTACAGCTACCTTCCCGCGGAGGCGCTCCGCTCGGTCGCCGAGCGGACCGGCCGCCCGCTGGTCGACGTCTATGCCGTCGCGACGTTCTACCACGCCTTCTCCCTGAAGCCGCGAGGCAAGCACGTCGTGTCCGTCTGCCTCGGCACCGCCTGTCACGTCCGCGGCGCGCGGGTGGTCGCCGGCGAGATGGAGCGGCGGCTCGGCGTAAAGCCCGGCGAGACGAGCAAGGACCGCCAGGTCACCCTGGAGACGGTCAACTGCCTGGGGGCCTGCGCCCTCGGCCCCGTGGTCGTCCTCGACGGGCACTACCACCCGAAGATGGACACCCAGAAGGTCACGAGGCTCGCCGCGAAGATGCGGGACGACACCCAGGTGACGAGGAGCGAGGGGACGGCCATCCCGCTCAAGGTGAGCTGCCCGCGCTGCAACCACTCGCTCATGAACCTGGACAACCTCCTCGACGGGCTGCCGACGATCCACGTGACGCTCTCGTTCGGCCAGTTCCACGGGTGGCTCCGCCTGTCGAGCCTGTACGGGAGCTTCGCGATCGAGAGCGAGCATCCCATCCCGCTGGACCAGGTGGTGCAGTTCTTCTGTCCGCACTGCCACGGGGAGCTGGTGGGGGCGTCCGACTGCCCCGAGTGCGGCGCCCCGATGGTCCCGATGATCGTACGCGGCGGCGGCGTGGTGCAGATCTGCGCCCGCCGCGGCTGCAAGAGCCACCGCCTGGACCTCGACGCGGCGAACCTGTGAGGCGAAGCGCATGGAACGCCTGAGGACGACCTCCGACTTCTGGGCCCTCCACAACCGCCTGCTGGCCGATCGCGACCCGCGGAAGCCCGTGATCGTGATCCCCTCGGGGACCTGCGGCCAGGCGAGCGGGACCGGGGAGCTGATCCGGATCGCGAAGCGCGAGATGCTCGAGAACGAGCTCGGGGACCGGATCCGCCTGCGGATCACGGGATGCCACGGCTTCTGCGAGATGGAGCCGTCCGTCCTGGTCCTCCCCGACCGCGTCTTCTACCCGCGCGTCAGACCCGCCGACCTCCCGCGGATCATCTACGCGTCGGTCCTGGGCGAGACGGCCGAGGAGTTCCTCTTCGTCGACCCGTCGACCGGCCGCCGCCTGGCGCGCCAGGACGACATCCCGTTCTTCCGGAAGCAGCGCCGCACCATCCTGGAGCGGAATGAGTGGGTCGACCCGATCCGCATCGTGAACTACCTCGAGGCGGGGGGCTACAACGCCTTCTGCCGCGTCCTCGAGGGGGGCGACCCGGTCAAGGTGGTGGAGGAGATGAAGGCGAGCGGCCTGCGCGGCCGAGGCGGCGCGGGGTTCCCGACCGGCATGAAGTGGGAGATGCTGGCCAAGGCGAAGAACGGAAGCGGCAAGTACCTCGTCTGCAACGGCGACGAAGGGGACCCGGGCGCCTACATGGACCGCGCGGTCCTCGAGGGGAACCCGCACAGCGTCCTCGAGGGGATGCTCATCGGCGCCTTCGCGACCGGCGCGACCGACGGCGTGATGTACGTCCGAAACGAGTACCCGATGGCCGTGAAGCACCTCATGATCGCCATCCGGCAGGCGCGCGAGGTCGGCCTCCTCGGCCAGAACATCCTCGGATCGACGCTCTCGTTCGACGTCCGCCTCGTCAAGGGCGCGGGGGCGTTCGTCTGCGGCGAGGAGACCGCGCTCATGCGCTCGGTCGAGGGGTTCGTCGGCGAGCCGCGGCAGAGGCCCCCCTTCCCCGTGGAGAAGGGGATCGAGGGAAAGCCGACCTCGATCAACAACGTGGAGACCTGGGCGAACGTCCCGATCATCCTCGAGAAGGGTGGCCGCGAGTGGGGGCGGATCGGCACGGAGAGGAGCCGCGGGACCAAGATCTTCAGCCTCGTCGGGAAGATCCGGAACACGGGCCTCGTCGAGGTCCCGATGGGGATCTCCATCGACGAGGTCGTCAACGGGATCGGCGGGGGCGCCCTCGGGAAGTCGCGCCTGAAGGCCGTGCAGACGGGGGGCCCCTCCGGCGGCTGCATCCCGGCGCACCGCTTCGACCTCCCCGTCGACTACGACTCGCTCGCCGAGGCCGGCTCGATCATGGGGTCCGGCGGCATGATCGCGATGGACGAGCGGACCTGCATGGTCGACCTCGCCCGCTACTTCATGTCGTTCCTCAAGGACGAGTCGTGCGGCAAGTGCTTCACGTGCCGCAAGGGGACGCAGCGGATGTTCGAGATCCTGGACGACATCTCGAAGGGGGTCGCGACGCTCGACCAGCTCGACCTCCTCCAGGACCTGGCGTTCGTGGTCAAGGACACCACGATGTGCGGCCTCGGGCAGACGGCGTCGAACCCGGTCCTCTCGACGCTCCGCTACTTCCGCGACGAGTACGTGGAGCACATCGTCCACAAGCGCTGTCCGGCGGGGGTCTGCAAGGACCTCATCGCGTACTCGATCAACGAGAAGTGCACGGGGTGCATGCTCTGCCTGAAGGCCTGCCCCTCGGGGTCGATCACGGGGGACAAGAAGGTCCGGCACGTCATCGACCCCGCGACGTGCATCAAGTGCGACGCGTGCCGCAGCGTGTGCAAGCTCGACGCGGTGGAGGTGCGGTGATGGTAGGAGTCACGATCAACGGCCTGCCGTTCTCGTTCGACGAGGGGACGACCCTCCTCGACGCGGCGAAGTTCCTCGGCATCCCGATCCCGACGCTCTGCAGCATGGAGGGGCTCTCGCCGTACGGCGCGTGCCGCCTGTGCGTCGTGGAGATCGGGGAGGGGCCGAAGGCGCGCCTCGTGACCTCATGCACCTATCCGGTCCAGCAGGGCCTGAAGGTGCGGACCGCGTCCTCCCGCGTCATGCGCGCGCGCAGGATGATCCTCGAGCTCTACCTCGCCACATGCCCGCAGTCGAAGACGGTCCAGGACCTCGCGGCCGCGCACAACATCAAGACGCAGCGGTTCCGCCAGGAGCACGAGACCTGCATCATGTGCGGCCTCTGTGTCCGGATCTGCAAGGAGCAGATGATGTCGGGGGCGATCGGCTTCCGGGGACGCGGCGAGAAGCGGTCGATCGGCACCCCGTTCGACGTGAAGTCCGACGTCTGCCGCACCTGCGGGGCGTGCATGTACGTCTGCCCCGCGTGCCAGCTCCGCTGCACGTTCAACGACCCTTCGAAGGCCGTCTGCGGCGGGTGCGCGAACCTGGCGCCGCCGTGCCTCGCGAAGTCGAGCTTCGACGACATGATGTGCTTCATGGACCCCTGCGTCGCCTGTGAAATCAAGAAGGACTGATTCTAGGAGGTTCTCCCCGTGACTCTCTCCCGCGTGAACTCCTCGGCCGCCACGCTGACCAAGAACCGGACCGACGGTTCGACCGTGTCCCTCTCCGGCATGTGCGTCACCTGCGTCGACGGCTGCGTCGGGATGTGCGAGATCGGGAAGTCCGCGTTCCGCGGACACGAGGTACTCTACCCGCAGCCGTTCGGCGTGATCACGGCGGCGTCGGAGAAGCACTACCCGATCGACTACTCCCACTTCAACATCATGGGGACGTGCGTCGGGGCGCACGGGATCGAGGCGTCGAGCGACAAGGCGATCTTCCCCGCGGTCGACCTGGAGGTGCGGATCGGCCACGACGGGGGCCTGCGCTTCAAGCTGCCGTGGCTCATCTCCGGGATCGGGTCCACGAACGTCGCGAAAAACAACTGGGAGGGGCTGGCCATCGGGAGCGCGCTCGCGGGGACCGCGCTCACGATCGGCGAAAACGTCGTCGGAATGGACCCGGAGGCGGTCATCCGAAACGGCCGCACGATCGACACGGTCGACCTCAAGCGGCGCGCGAGGCTCTACCAGGAGCACCAGCGGGACGGCTACGGGGCGATCGTCGTGCAGGCGAACATGGAAGACACGATGCTCGGCGTGCAGGAGTACGCGATCGAGAAGCTGGGCGTCACGGCCGTCGAGATGAAGTGGGGGCAGGGCGCGAAGGACATCGGCGGCGAGGTGAAGATCAACAACCTCAAGAAGGCCCAGATGCTCAAGGAGCGCGGGTACGTCGTGCTGCCCGACCCGACGGAGCCGCACATCGTGCGCGCCTTCGAGCGGGGGGCGTTCAAGGAGTTCGAGAGGCACTCGCGCGTCGGGATGGTGGCGGAGGAGGGTTTTGCCAACCGGTGCGCGGAGCTGCGCGCGGCCGGGGCGAAGTACATCTTCCTCAAGACAGGCGCCTACCGTCCCGCGGACCTCGCGCGGGCCCTGGTGTACAGCTCGAAGTACCGGATCGACCTCCTCACGGTGGATGGGGCCGGCGGCGGGACGGGGATGAGCCCGTGGCGCATGATGAACGAGTGGGGCGTCCCGCCCGTGGAGCTGCACTCGCTCCTCTACAAGTACGCCGACAAGCTGGCGAAGAAGGGGGCGTACGTGCCCCCGCTCGCCGTCAACGGCGGCTTCGTCTTCGAGGACCAGATCTTCAAGGGGCTCGCCCTGGGGGCCCCGTACGTGAAGATGGTCGGCATGGCCCGCGGGCCGATCGCGGCCGCGATGGTCGGCAAGACGATCGGCAAGTCGATCGACGAGCAGGAGCTGCCCGTCTACGTCGAGCGCTTCGGCAAGACCAAGGACGAGATCTTCGTCACGGCAGCGCACCTCCGCCGCGACCTCGGCGACGCGGAGTTCGAGAAGATCCCCGCGGGGGC
>CAZYRM010000247.1:4646-8729 GCA_964649705.1 uncultured Planctomycetia bacterium | reverse complement strand
AGTTCCTGGACTACCGCTGGCCTGGGAACGTCAGGGAGCTGGAGCACGCGATCGAACACGCCTTCGTGGTGGCGCAGGGGGCGGAAATCTCGATCTTCGACCTGCCTGAGGAGCTCCGTCGCCGCGAGCTGGAGCCGCTGATGGCGAAGCACCGTCGTGAGCGTCCTCGCGACCCGAACGAGGAGCTGGCTCTGATCCAACGCGTTCTTGCGGACACGGGCGGGAACCGCGCGAAGGCGGCGCGCGTGCTGGGGATCAGCCGCGTCACGCTCTGGAAGCGCCTCCGCCGCCTCGGAGCCGGCGCTACGGGACACCCCCCCAGCGAGGCGCTGGCGTAGCGGGCTTGGTCGCTCTCAACGCTCATGGCGCCGCTGAGGCTGGCTTCGGCGTGATTGCTCTCGCCTGGAGAGAAGCGCCCCGGCGACCCTCTTGCGGGATCTCGCTGGCGCCTGTACGATTGTCGGCGCTGGATTGACTCTCAGGTGGGTGTGGGGGTGCGATGGCGCGCGAGGTCGACATCCTCTCCGCGCAGGCGGCGGTACGCCGGCCAGGGATCCTGAAAACATGTGTCGCGCCTGCCCTCCACCTGCTGAGAGGTGGCCCGAGCGGCAGTCACGTATTCGACGTGAATTGGACGCCGTCCGTCGGGGCTTCCGGGACGAGCGAGATGCTCGTCATCCGGTGGGACCTGGCATCCATCGTAAGGTAGTGGCCAGAAGTTTCCGAGCAGATCGAGGACCTGAAGTCCGACACGACCCTGCTTGCGGAGAAGGCGACGGAGTTCGCGGCGTACGGCATTGCCATTTGCGCCGTGTACGCGTTCCTCCCCGGCCGGATCGTGACACACGTGAATCGGCATCGAGCGCCTGACCTGTGGCTGTCGCTGGACTGCGACGCTGGTATCGAGGTGGCGGGCAGGAACTCGGGCGGTAGGGCAGCCGTGGATCGTGCTGTGGCGGAGAAGAAGCCCGTGCTCGCAGGCAGGACGGACCTGTCCGAGCTTCACTTGAGCGTCTGGGGCTTCGACGCCTCCGTCGGGCACCACGAGAGGGTGAGATAGCAGGAGCGGACGTGGAGAAGACGGCCCCTGGAATTGACCTGGCTGGGCATGCAAGCGAACTCTACCTCGCTGGGACCTGGGATGCGGCTGCTGGACGTCCCGTTGATGCAGCGCGGAAGCTCCGCGAGGCCGCCGTGCTCTGGGCAGACGCTGCCACGCAACTCGGCAGGCAGCACGCTGCGGAGGGCATTCGCCAGCTCATCAATCGGTGGGTAGCCCTGCTCGAGGCCGGTGACCTTCCCTCCGCTAGAGAGACCTCGCAGAGGATTGCGCGGGAACTTGGCCTGTTGGAGACCATCGACGCGGGGCTCCATTCGAGTCTTGTCAGGGACTGGGCTTCCATCCAGGATGGGCAGAGGCAGCGAATCGAGCAGTGGAATCGAGACTGGGCCGACCTCCTCAAGGAGATGGGGTCCGAGCAGGACGCGAAGCGGGTTTCTCGGGCAACCGTCGATCGGTGGCGTATTCGTTACCCTGGGCTCGCTTTGTCCCACTGGCTATCCGCGCGTCTGGAGTATCGTGATGGGAATCTGATGGCCGCGCGGGACCACCTGGATCTCGCTTGCGAGTTGGATCCGGAGAACGCGGCCTACCAGGCGCTCCGCATCCACCTGGTCGTCGTGACCGAGCCGAGCGCGGCCGGGTTCGAGCGAGCAACAGCCATCTACCACGACTTCCGATCTCGATCCGCCCGAGTCCGATACGTCTACGCATTGGCCCTGCTCCTACCGGGCCCGAAGCGGCAACTCGGGCGGGAAGCAGCCCTCGAGCAGGCGGCAAGAGTGGCGGGCGAGGCGCTTGAAATGGCTCCCAGTGACATGTTGCCAGCCTCCCGTGCATGGGCCCGACTTCTGCGGCAGTACTGCGAATGGCAGCTCGGGTATCCAGGTGTACCCAACCCGTTCGATGCGCCGATGTTGCCGATCCAGGGCGATGAGCCCTGTTTCGTTTCTCCACCCGACACCCAGGATCTCCCCGTGCAGCCAGGGGAGGAGCGCCTTGACGCGCTTCTCGTGGGCGCGGCCTCTCCGGCCGCGTAACCCTGTGGAAGCGCCCCCACCGCCTCGGGGCCGCCTCCCCCGGCCACCCGTCGAGCCAGGCGCTGGCGTAGCGGGATCGCCGTGGCGACTCGCGGCCGGATGCGGTAGCATGCGTCCATCGGCGGTGGGATGACGTTCAGATGGGCGACGACGATCAATACGACGGCGATACCTACTACGTTGCGAATCCGCTTCCGCCTCCGGGGCCCCTCACGGACGAGGAACGCGGGCGCATTCTCGACAACGTCTGCTGGTTCTCCGAGTTTCCACCCATCCGGAGGCTCTTCATTGCCTGGCGGCGACGCCAAGTCGCACTGTACTTTCAGGGACTCGCTCGCAAGAGTCGCGGCGGGCTCGGAGTCGCGTTGCTATCTCTCGCGGTGGCAGCAATCGGAGCGTGTCGCGGACATGAGGACGGTCCCCCGCCCCCTGCTCCCCCCCAAGCCAGGCAGGCCATGCCAGAAACAGCGGCCACGCTAGCCGCCGGACCCCCTCCACCGGCTCAGGCGGCCGCTCCGTCCACCCAGCGCAGCGAGCCCGTGGCAGAGAGCTCGAAGAGCATCGTGGCGCGCCTGGGAGACGCGTCTCTCTCGGTTCAGGACCGGTATGAGCTGCTCGATGTTCTGAGGTCACGATGCGATCACGAGACGATCGACGCCGTGATTGACGCTTTCGAGGACCGCCGCGTGTTCGATCCGTACTACGATGGCTGGCAGATTCCACCGGAGGATGGATACCGTGCCGTGACCGTTGGGCAGATGTGCAAGTCCCTCGCACGCGAGGTCATCTTCGGATCTCCGGTCGCCTGCCTCCGAATCGTTGACACGGCTGGGTGGTGGAAGGCGCGACGCCACCTCAAGATGGATGAGATCAAGCGGATGGCCCGCAAGGCAGAGGCCGAGGGCTCCCGACGACCTCGGTAGCGCGGAGCCTCCCCGCTACGACGAAGTAGGCCGCCCAGGCCGCCAGGCTGACCGCGAGGACCACGATGCGCGCGGGGTAGCCGATCCCGCTCGGAGAGACGAACCCCTCGATCAGCCCCGCGATCACCAGCATGAACATGACGCCCAGCTCGATCGTCAGCGCCCGTCCCGCGACCTGCCTGAGCGCCGTGGCGCGGCTCGCGCGCCCAGGCGCGAGGATCGCCCCCGCGAGGAGGAAGCCGGCCGCCCCCGCCAGGCAGATCGCCAGCATCTCCGTCCCCCCGTGCGGCATCACCCAGCCCCACAGCGCCCTCGACCTCCCCTGGACCGACAGCCACCCGGCGACCGCCCCCAGCGTCAGGCCGTTGAAGAGGAGCAGGTACGCCGTGCCGAGCCCTGCCGTCAGGCCGAGGCCGAAGGCCGCCAGCGTCACCTGGATGTTGTGCGTCATGATCGTCGAGGAGACCAGCGGCCTCGCGAGGCCGGGGATCTCGTGCATGTGCTCCTCGCTCGTCGGCTCGAAGTCGTAGAACCCCTGCGGCACCAGGTCGTAGGCCAGCTCCGGATGGGCCTGGACCGCCATGTAGCCGACCACGGCGGACCCGAATAGGAGCAAAGCCGACAGCGCCACCGCCCAGAGGCTATCCCTGACCGCCCGGGCGAACGCGCCCGCCCAGCCCAAGCGCGGCCCGCCCTTCCGTGTCGCCCCGGCGTGGCCGTAGAGCAGGTTGTGCCCCGCGACGGCGATGCGGTTCAGCCGGTCCACCGTCGTCGGGGCCGCCCCCAGCGAGCGCGCCCGGGCCAGGTCCGCCGTGAGCGCCTGGTACCGGTCGATCAGGCCGATCAGGGCCGCCGCCGACAGGGAACGCAGCCCCCGCGGCCCCGCCTTCGCGAGACGGAGGATCTCCGCAGCAAGCTGCGTCCACTGCCTCTGCTTCTCTTCCCCCGCCGTCGTCGACATGCACCACCGTCAGAAGAGCGACCTCGGTCCCTCCGTCGCCGCCCCCCCCCCCCCCCCCCCCCAACACCACGCATGAATAGACCACTGCCACCCCCAACC
>CAZYRM010000247.1:0-4636 GCA_964649705.1 uncultured Planctomycetia bacterium | reverse complement strand
CCGGGCCGGGGGCCCCCCCCACCCCCCCCCCCCGCCCCCGCCCGCCCCCCCCCGCGGGGGCGCGCCGCCCCCCCCCCCCCCCGATCCTCCTCGTCTGCTTCGCCATGTCCAGCACCTTCGCCAGGACCCGCTCGCACAGCGCGCCCCGGCTCGGCGAGGCCGCGATCGTCCGTCGGTCCTCCCCGATCAAGTCGATCAGCGGCTCCGCAATCTGCCACGCCAGCTCCGCGCGCCGATCGAGCGAGAGGTCCGCCCGTCGCTTGAGGAACTGCTCGATCACCCCGAGCTGGGACGGGCTGATCGTCCCCCTTGGCAGCGTCACGGCGTTCCGCGATTGTCCGCGCTCCACCCGCTCCGCCCAGGCGGCGCCGCTGGCGAAGTCGACCGCCAGCACGAACCGCTCCCTCACCACGATCGTGCCGGCGGCCATGTCCCCCAGCCGCCTGCCTCGAGGATCGGCGCTCGCCACGATCCCCCCGAGGAGGTACGCCGGCGGCGGCAGCATGTCCGCGATCCGCACCAGGTTCCGGATGGCCGCCTCGCGCGCCCCGATCGGCAGCCCGTCCTCACGGATGACACGGATCCCGGTCGCGCGCTTGCCCGGCGTCTGGCCGGTCATGATCGTCTCGAAGAAGACGAAGTAGCCCCAGAACACCAGGAAGCTTACGATCACCATGAACGCGGAGATCAGACCGCTCGCCGAGTCGAAGGAGACGAGGTTCCCGAGCGCCAGCAGGAAGGCGAGCCCGATCAGGAGCAGGATGATGATGAGCTGATCGAAGAGCATCGCCGCGAGCCTGGAGCCCAGGCCGGCCAGCTCGAAGTCGAGCGTCACGTGGTCGGGCGTCGGGATCGAGACCGAGTCTTCCATCAGAGCCGCCCCGCCTGTCGGATCTCCAGGTACCTCTGGACCAGGTGGATGCTCAGGTGCTCGGGGGCCGTCTCCAGCACGAGGATGCCGCGCGACCTCATGTGCTCGAGGGCCAGGCGCCGGCGCCTGAGCAGGTCGCACGCCGCGGCCTTCCGCCACGCGCCCTCCGAGCCGTCCGGCGTCGAGCGGGCCGTCTCAGCGACCCTCGGGTCGGTCATGACCACGCACAGCACCAGGTGGCGGCGCGCCGCCCTCGCCAGGTTGTTGATCAGCCCCGCGCTTCCCGCCGCATCCAGGACGTCCGTCAGCATGATCACCAGGCTCCGCCGCCTGAGCGCCGACATCGCCTCCGCGATGACCTGCCAGTAGTCCGACTCCACCGGGCGGAGCTGCACGTTGTAGAGGCACTCAAGCACGCGCGGCATGATCGAGGCCCCCCGGATCGGCGGGAGGACGGACTCGATCCGGTTGGAGAAGCAGATCGCGCCGAAGGCGTCCCCGCGCGTCTGCGCCACG
Organism: uncultured Planctomycetia bacterium; assembly: GCA_964649705.1. Classification (GTDB taxonomy): domain Bacteria; phylum Planctomycetota; class MHYJ01; order WSZJ01; family CAZYRM01; genus CAZYRM01. The sequence goes on along the minus strand of CAZYRM010000247.1, from coordinate 3,249 downwards.
TACGCCAGCATGACCGCCGCGTTCATCGCGTGCTCGATCCGGGGCTGGTCCCCCACCGTCTCGCCCATCAGACGCCCCACATCGATCAGCGCCGCGAGCTGCTGGCCCTTCTCGACCTGCATGTTCCGGCACGTGAGCGCACCCCGTCGAGCGGAGGCCTTCCAGTCCACGCTCCTGAGGTCCTCCCCCGCGACGTACGGCCGGAGGCTCTCGAAGTCGGTCCCCGCCCCCCGGAGCCGCCTCGGACGCCGCACGACCTCGTCGCGCTGGTCGATCATCGCCAGGAGCCTGTAGTCGTCCACGCCGCGGAACCGCGGGTAGACCCTCGCCACGTCCCCCGGGGAGAAGGCAAGCTGCCTTCGGAGGAGCCCGAGCCCGCCTCCGACACGGAGCACGACCCGTCCGAAGGGATGCGCGCCGCGCTGCCGAGCCTCCACCGGATAGGTCATGCGCGCGCGGCCCTGCGGCGGCACCTCGCCGCGGGGGTCCTCCCCGAGGGCGACGAGGGCGTCGGGAGCCTCGTCGTGGACCTCCAGCGAGAGCGGGAGGTCGGACCGGTTCTCCAGCTCCAGCGCGACCTCGTCCGTATCCCCCATCGCGAAGCGCGACGGCACGACCCGACGGACGTCCAACTGGTCCGCGCGAGAGGACGATCGCCACTCGCGGGCGCAGAGAGCGATCAGACAGGCATAGTACGCCGCCCCGGGCACCCAGCCGAGCGGCATCGCGAGCGCGAGCAGCCAGAGCGGCGCGCCGGCCAGCACCACGTACACCAGCTTGATCGTCGGCACCATGGTCCTCACCGCGGCACGGCCACCTGGGTCATCAGCGATTGGATGCATGCGTCGGGTGCCAGGCCCTGGATTTCGGCCTCCGGGGTCAGGCGGATCCGGTGCCTGAGGACCGGCGCGGCCACGGCCCTGACGTCATCGGGGCTGGCGTAGTCGCGGCCGCGGAGCGTCGCGAGGGCCTTGGCGGACTGCATCAGCATCACCGCGGCCCGGGGGCTGGCGCCCAGCGAGAGGCTTGGCAGCGAGCGGGACTGGCGGACGAGCCTCAGGACGTAGTCGATCACCGCGTCGTCGATCTTCGCCGCCCGCGCGCGGCGGCGGAGCGCCAGCAGGTCCTCCTGCGAGGCGACCGGCCGGATCGCGTCGATTGGCCGCACGGCCTGCTCGCCGAGCTCCTGCGTTCGCTTGAGCATCGCGCGCTCGTCCGCCTCCTCCGGGTATGGGACGACCACTTTCATCATGAACCGGTCGAGCTGGGCCTCCGCCAGCGGATAGGTCCCCTCGTACTCGATCGGATTCTGCGTCGCGACGACCATGAACGACTTCGAGAGGGGGTTCGTCGTCCCGTCCACAGTAACCTGCTGCTCCTGCATCGCCTCCAGCAGGGCCGCCTGCGTCTTCGCGGGGCTGCGGTTGATCTCGTCCGCCAGCACGACATCCGCGAAGATCGGGCCGCGGCGGAAGCGGAACTGCCCCGTCTGCGGCTCGAAGACGCTGACGCCCGTGATGTCGGCGGGCATCAGGTCCGGCGTGAACTGGATGCGCGAGAACGAGCCCTTCAGCGTGGCGGCGAGGCTGTTCGCCAGGAGCGTCTTGGCCACCCCCGGCACCCCCTCGAGCAGGACGTGCCCGCCCGCCACAAGGGCCACGAGCAGGCTCTGGATCGCCACGCCCTGCCCCTGGACCACCCGCCCGATCTCCGCCTGGATCGCCTGCGCCAGGCCAGCATTCCCGGGCTGGACCGCTTCATTAGCCACGCTTCGACTCCTCGTGAATGCTGCCCGCGAGCCTTGCCGCTTCGACGACGGCCGACTCGCCGATCCGCCCCCCCACCCGCGCCGCCTCGCGCAGCGCGATCAGCCGCTCCAGCCCTCGCTCCTGCCGCGCGGACGGGTCCGCCCGACGCTCGCGGAGGAGCTCCGCGAGGTCGACCGGCCGCCCGAGGGCGAGGCCCATCTCGTGCTCCAGGTTTCCGCAGAAGAGGTCGACTGCCATGTCCCGCGCGCCGGCGACGCGGAAGAGCCCCGCGCGGGCGTCCACGGTCCGCATGGGGTCCTGGCGCGACGGCGAGGTCGGCTCGACGATGCGCCCGAACCTCCGTCGGCAGCCGAAGACGTAGAGCGCCCCGGCCGCCAGTGCGGTCGCGAGCATCCAGCCCCATGGCGTCGTCATCAGGGAGGCCATGAGCGCGACGTGTCCCCGGCTCTCTCCGAAGCCGTGGTGATACTCGTCGAAGAGGACGAGCGGGTTCTTCCACTCGGCGCACAGGGCGACCAGGAGGACGGCGTTGTCCGATCCGCGGACCGAGGCGTTGCTCACGAACGCGGCGGACGGGAGGACGACGATCCGCCCCCGCCCGACGGCCACGGCCAGGGCCAGCACGTCGTCGCCGTCCCGGACGAGCTCCCTCCCCTTGCCGCGCACGCGGCTCCCACTGGGGAGGCGGAGGGCGAGCGTCTCGTCGGGGACGCAGGCCGCCCGGACGGTCCGCCGCTCGTCCTCCTCCTTCTTCTCGGTCTCCACGGAGGCGTCGTGCCTCGCAAGAAAGCCCGGGGAGCCCCCCTGGACGTCCCAGTCCTTGTCGACGCACAGGATGAGTTGCCCTCCCGCGGAGAGCCAGTCGTCCAGGGCGTCGGCCTCCGCGGCCGAGAGGCTCACGGACGGACCGGCGGCGATCAGCGTGGGGCCCCTCCCCAGCGGCGGCGGGTCGGGGAGGTCCGCGAGGGGCCTCCGCCAGGGCGCGGCGGACGGCAGGAACCGCTGGACGACCAGGAGGAGGCCTCTGGCGCCGGGCGGGTCCGAAAAAAACGTGCTGGGGGTCGGCGAGGGGCGCTCCGCGGCCGGGGGGCCCTCGGTGAGCGCGCCGATGACCACGGCCACGAGGGCGACTCCGCCGAGGGAGGCGCCGATCGTCAGGGCGTTGCGGGCGACGGGGCTCATGAGGAGGCCTCCGTCCTGGTCTGTCCGACCCGATCGAGCAGTTGCCCGATGGCGCCGGAGTCGAACGGGCGGTGGCCATAGACGACCTCGTCGTAGGCGCGCGTGAGCTCACCGAGGGTTCCGGAGGCAGGCTGCGAGGAGGGGCACTCGGCGAGGTAGTCCGCGTTGGTCTTCCACGCGGCGAACTGCAGGGCCCCGCGTTCGTCGAGGAGGCCGAGCAGGACGCGATGGCCGATCCAGACCGCCCTTCGCTCGTCGCCGCGGGCGAGGGCCTCCTTCGCCTTGACGAGGGCGGAGC
>CAZYRM010000246.1:0-8735 GCA_964649705.1 uncultured Planctomycetia bacterium | reverse complement strand
GCCCCGCGCGGGGGGGCGCGGGGGGGGCGCGGGGGGGGGGGGGCGGGGGGGCGGCGGCGGGGGCCGGGCGGGCGGGCCGACGTTCGCGCACCTGGCGTGGGCGCGCTCGCCGCTCTCCGCGTACAACGCGGCGATCGGCGAGGCGCGCCCCGCCTGCGCGGACGTGGACGGGGACGGGCGGGAGGAGTTGATCGTCGGCCTCGCGCCGAACCCTGGCGACGGCGGCTGGGTAGCGGTGCTCGAGGATGGCGTGGGAGGGTATGCGTTCCTGCGTTGGCTCCGCGTGCCGTGGCTGGCCTTCCGCCAGGCGGGGGGCTCGACGTGGGTTGCCGGAGGGGACCTCGACGGGGACGGGCGGGGCGAGATCGTGGTGGGGCTCGGGGGGACCACGGTCGCGGCGGGGTACGGGCTGGTGTTCGACGACGGGGCGGCTGGGTACGCGGCGCGTCGGTGGTTCCGCCTCCCGTGGTCGGCGTACGACGCGGCGGTGGGGGAGATTCGAGTCGCGTGCGGCGATGTGGACGGCGACGGGCGCGCGGAGGTCGTCGTCGGCACGGCGCGGTATCCCTCGGCGGGCGGCTGGATGTGCGTCTTCGACGACCTCGCGAAGGGACTTGCGGTGAGGCGGTGGGCGCGCGTGCCCGACTCGGCCTACGACGCGGCGAACGGCGAGGTGAGGCCGGCGTGCGGGGACCTCGACGGGGACGGGCGCGCGGAGGTCGTTGCGGGGCTCGGCGCGGGCGGAGCGGGCTGGGTGCACCGCTTCGAGGACCTCGTCGGCGGCCTGGCGTGGCGCGGGCGGACGCAGATGCAGTGGAGCGCCTACACCTCGACGGGTGCCGGCGTGCGGCCAGCGTGCGGCGACCTGGACGGAGACGGGATCGCCGATCTGCTGTTGGGCACCGACTCCTACCCGTCGAGCGGAGGCCGCCTGGAGGTGCTCCGTGGCCGCTCCCTCTCGCACATCGCCTGGCTGACCGTTCGCTGGGCGGTCTACAACTCCGCCAACGGCTCCACCTGGCCCGCGATCGGCCGGACGCGATAAGGGGCGCTTGCATCCGGGAGCGGGACCGGCAACCGACTACGGCGTCGCGTTCGGCCCCGGCGGGAGTCCGCAGGCCGAGGCCAATTGTAGGAACCGCTGCCGGAGATCGGCGAGCTCGGCTTGGAGGAAGTGGACGACCCGGGACGGCTCGACCGCCGCATAGGAGTGGACGAGGACGTTTCTGAAGCCTGCCCAGTTGCCCAGGGAGGCGGCCGCCGCGACGTCGATCGCCTTGTTCTCCGCAAGCACCGCGAAGGCCTCTCTCGCGGTCGTCGGCGTCCTCCATCGTCGGTGAGCGATCAACTCGTTCGCGAGGTCGATCGCCGCCTCGATGGCGACTTGGAAGTTCCGCTCCACGATGTCACGAAGGTCGGAGTCGGAGATGTACTGCGCCTCCACGACGCCCCTCGCGCGAATGGCGTCCAGCTTGAGGAGCGCCTCCTCAGCGCGACGCCAGCGGTCGAGAATCCCTGGGCTGGGTGCCATAGGTTTCGTCCGTGAGCCTCTTGAGCAGTGCTTCGTCGTGCAGCCGCCGGCGGGGTTCCCAGTCCCAGTACTGCCTGCGCGTGGAGATCTCGAACTCCATCCGCGCCTCGGGGGCGCGATCCAAGACGACTCGCCCGTCACGGACGACCGAAAAGCGCAGGCCGGGGGGGGCGTCATTCAGGAGGATGCAGTCGACCTTCAGCGGTGAGAAAGCGTCCTCCAGGGTGCCCATGGCTTCCAGCCACAGGCGACCGGCGTGTTCCCCATCGATGACGTAGATGGCGACATCCACGTCGCTGTCCGGGCGCGCGTCTCCCCGGGCACGGCTGCCAAAGAGGTACGCGAACGCGACTTCCGGTCGCGATGCAAGCGCCTCGGCGATGCGTTTCTCCAGGTTCTCGGAGTCCATTGCGATGGTTCCCGCGTCGACCTCACGAGTCTATCACGACGGTCTGGGTTCGCCAATGACGTGCATGCCCGGAGGGACCGGTCATCGCCCGACGCTCGTCTACCTGGGTCCGATGACTCGTCGGAGCTCGCCGATCCTCTCGCCCAAGGTGCATCCAGGAGGCGAGTCTACCGACAACCTGGATCCAGCGACTGAGGCGTCGAGCTCGACCAGGAACCGGTGGATTCCCGCGAGATCCAGCGTTGCGCGGGTCGGGGGATCGACGGCATCGCACGACCCGGGGTCGGTCCATCCTGGCCGGAGGTTGACTCTCACCGAGATGATGCCCTGTTGCTCCTCACAGACCGGTCGAATGCCCGCTGTGATGGCCTTGACCGCCTCCGCGCGACAGTATTCGGACAGTTCCTGGTCGAGCGCGGCCACGTTGGCCCGCGCCACGACGCGCAGCGACCGGAAGCGCGCCAGCCGGCGCATGATCTCGGTGGGCCAGTCCGACGCGATTGGGTCCTGCGACCGCAGGGGCGAGATGGGGCCGACTCAGGAATTCGCCCAATGGCTCGTGGGCCTCGGTGCCGGCAATCGAGTCTCCATCGCCTCGAGAGGCGAGCGCTCAATGGCCCGATCGAGCAACAGGAGCAGTGCCTGGAGCCCGTACTCGCCTCGCTCCGCAAGTCGGTCGAGCTGCCGCAGCCGCGCGGTCAGGGGTCTGGAGCGGTCTTCGTAGAGTTCAATCGCCAGGTCCTCCGCCGTCGCGCGGCTCGATCGCTCAGGAAGTGGCGGATCGTCCTCAAACCCCTCACCCCAACGCCGCAGCGCTTCGAGCTCGATCAGTGCTGCCTCCCGCAGGGAGCTCGGCTCGTCCCAGCCATCGTCCGGCGGCCTGGGCGCCTCCGAGCCCGGTGCGTCGGCCAGGCTTTGCAGGAAGCTCTCTGTATCGGCGAAGTCGGAGTCCCCGAAGCGGGCTCGCGGATCGAGCGGAACGAGGTACATCGCCAGCGAGCCGTCGGAGTTTGTGGCGACCTCCTCGAGGAGGCCGTCGAACTGCCACCGCACCAGGCGGACCGCCTCGATGCGGCAGAGAACGGGAAGGTGCTCGTCCAGGGCCCAGCGGCGTGCCCGTTCGTACACCTCTCTTGACGCGAATCGTCCGAGCGTCCGCTCGATCTCACGGAGCAGGTAGGTCCGCTCTAGGACCTGTCCGGTCACGACACAGGCGCCCGGCCGCCCTGGAATCGGCTCCATGGCCGTGACCCGCGCCACTCCCGACTTGTCGATCGGCAGCATCTTGAGCCGACCCGCCTCGGCGTCGGCCAGGTCGAGGAAGAGGGGGAGGTTTCCTGGACCGACCGCTTCAGACGTGACCGCGTAGAGTTCGTTCGCGACCGATGGATACCATCCGGTGCGGAGGCGATCGCCAAGTTCGGTGAGGGTCCTTGGCGCATCCGGTGGCGGCTCCCACCACTGCCGGGCTGAGGGACTGGGCCCGCCTTCGCGTTCGAAGATGCGGGTGGGCGAAGCCATCCACAGTGCGCCCACGAGGACGGTTGCGAAGCACCAGCGAGCGAGCCGCATGGATCGGCCTCCACGGCTCGTTGATCCTACAGCCGGACCGGCGCTCCGCGCAAGGCGCGGGCGATCACCGTCGTGTGCTCACGCTCGCGCTCGATCGGACGCCCTTTCCGCGCTCGATCGAGCACGAGCACGAGCACGAGTACGCCACCGATCCGCGCTCGGGAGAGCCTCGACGGATCACTCCTTCTTGTTGTGCTGGGCGTTGCCGCCCCAGGCGGACCAGCCGTCCGCGTCCTTGTCGCCCGTCTTGAGGCACACCAACATCCCGTTGGCCGTCCCGACGTACATGTGCCCGTTCGCGAGCGCGGGCTGGAAGGCCATCGGGAGGCCCGTCGCGTACTGGAAGCCGACCTTTCCGTCCCCCTGCGCGACCGAGAGCAGGTGTCCCTGCGCGCTGCAGAGGTACATGTCGCGCTTGCCGAGCGCCGGCGGCGAGAAGACCTGCGTCCCCTCGGTCACACTCCTCCCGGTCGCCCGTCCGCGCCAGTTCGACGCGCCGCTCACGGACCAGTTGCAGTTCAGCGTCGACCCCTGCGCGTTCATCATCATCCCGCGGTTGTACGCCGCGCGGGAGCCCTGGTACGCCCACGCCCCGGCAACCGTCGAGACCCCCAGGTGCTCGTTCGCCTGCGCCAGCTTCGCGCCCTCCGGGGCCGTGGAGAACCCCACGCCCGCGTCCAGGCTCTTGAGCGCGTGCGCCTGGAGCTGTACGCCGCCCCCCTGGTCCTTGTCCAGGTAGGTCGCCTTGGTCTCTGCCAGGAGCGCCGCGTCCTTCGAGTCGCCTTGCACCACGTCGAGCCGCTTCATCCCCTCTCGCGTGTCGCTGCCCGACCCGGCCTTCGCCGTGAGGATCACTTGCCCCTCGGCGATCACGGGGGCGCTCGTGCCGGCCTCCTTCTTCGTCCACGCCACCGCGCCGTCCCCCGCGCCGACGCAGAACGAGGTGCCGTCGAAGCAGGTGAAGTAGACCTTCTCGCCGTCGATCACGGGGGCCGAGATGATGTCACCCGTGATCCCCTGCGTCCACAGGTGCCTCCCCGTCTTCAGCTCGGCGCAGAGGAGCTTGTGCGTGCCGTCCCCCTTGGACTCGGGGTAGGCCATGTAGAGCTTCCCGTTCGAGATGGCCGGCTGGCTCATGAGCGGGTCGCCGAGCCACTCCTGCCAGAGGACCTTCCCGGTCTTCGCGTCGGCGACGACCACGGTGCAGCTCTCTGTGTTGAACGCGACGCAGCCGTCCTCGACCACCGCGGCTGTAGGGCCGTCGTCGGCGGTCTGGATCTGCCAGACGAGCTTCCCCGTCTCCGCGTCGAAGGCGTAGAACTCGTGCGAGCCATAGCCGCCCCCGACGAAGACGAGGCCGTCCGCGTAGGCGGGCGTCGCGATGGGGCGGTTGCCGGGGATGCGGAGGACCCAGCCTTCCTTGCCGTCGGAGGTCTGGAAGCTCGCGGGCTTCAGGTCCTCCTGGATCGTCGGCATGGAGACGGGGATCGACTTGTCGAGGTCGATCTCGACCTCTTTCGGAGGCCCTCCGGGAGGCTCGTTCCCGTTCGTCGCAGGTCCTTGCCCGGCTGGCTTGTTGCGGCAAGAGAGGAACGTGACGGCCATCGCGGCCCCGAAAAGGGCTGCCAGGACGAGGTGCTTGCGGGACATTCTGGACCTCCCCTCGACGATGTGAATGCCTGCTTGGACGACCGGAAGGCGAGTCGGTTCGGGCTATGTGCAATCTGAGCGCCACAGCCCCATCAGGTAGGTCGCTCCGCGGCCCTACATCTTAGTGGAAACTCGTGCGAATTCGTCACGCGGAGATTCGCGTGACGTTTTCGATACAGGGTGACACAATCCCTGGAGCTGCCGGGGAAGGTACGAGATTCGAACATGCTCCGGCTCCCCTTCCTCTTGCCCGTCCTCCTCGCGTCGCTTGCCTCTGCCGAGCAGACCCGACCCTATCCCTGGATCGAGCAGATCGACGAGGCGAACCGCCTCGATGCGAGAGTCGCGCCTCCGCCAGGGTTCCAGCGAGTGGCCTGCGAGGAGGGGTCGTTCGCCGCGTGGCTGCGCGGGCTGCCACTCAAGGTGGGGACGCCTCAGGTGCTGCTGTTCGACGGGCGGCCCAAGGCGAACCAGCAGGCCCACGAGGCGGTCGTCGACATCGACGTCGGCAAGCGCGACCTCCAACAGTGCGCCGATGCGGCGATCCGTCTTCGGGCCGAGTACCTCTTCTCGCGCGGCGAGACGGCTCGGATCGCGTTCCACTTCACGAGCGGCGACGAGGCCTCGTTCCGGCGGTGGGCCGACGGTTTCCGCCCGAAGGTCAGCGGCAACAAGGTCGAGTGGGCGAGAACGGCGTCGAAGGACACCTCGTACCGCGCGTTCCGTTCCTACCTCGACACGGTTTTCACGTACGCGGGGACGCGGTCGCTCGCCAAGGAGATGAAGCCGGTGGCGGATCCCAGGGAGATCGCCGCGGGCGACGTGTTCGTGCAGGGAGGCTCGCCCGGGCACGCCGTGATCGTGCTGGACGTGGCCGAGGAGGCCTCCACGGGGCGCCGCGTATTCCTCCTGGCCCAGGGGTTCATGCCCGCGCAGCAGGTCCACGTGCTCAAGAACCCGTCGGATCCCGCCCTGAGCCCCTGGTACGACGCGGACCTCGGCGACACGCTCGTCACCCCCGAGTGGACGTTTGAGAAGGGCGACCTCAAGCGTTTCTGATCAGCGCGAGCCCTCGGGGGGGCTGGGGACGAGGACCTGGTTGAGCTGGGCCACGATCGACTGGACGCGCACGGCGTCGACGGTCTCCCAGAAGCCGAGCACGCGGACGCGCTCTCCTTGCGTGGTGACGGCCACGACGTGGTGGTGGGGGCGCGAGATGACGCCCCACACGCCTACGATCTCCATCTCGAAGCGAGCCACGTCGAGGGACGGGGATGGGTCCTCGCCGGGGTACCCCCATCGCACCGGGCCGCCTCGCAGGGGGACCTCCACCCAGCCGCGGAACTCCCAACGGAGATACGCCATGAGCGCCGCGAAGATGGACAGGGCAGCCACTGGGAATCCGATGCAGAGGATGAGGGAGGGCTGGACGGCTGCTACGAGTGCGGCTGCGGCGATCACGAGCGTCGAGACGCAGAGCCAGACGAAGACCTCCTCCGCCTTCGACACGCGGAGCAGATAGGAGTCCTCGCGCTCGCTCCAGCGGACCATCGTGATTGGCCGTCCGTTACTCCAGACTCCGAAAAAGGTCCCGAACCGGCGTGCCAGGCTCGACCGGGCTATTCGTCCCGCGGCGTCGGGTCCGCGCCGAGCAGCTCGTTCAGGCGGTTCGCGACACGGCGGGTCTTCATCGGCGGGGCGACCCACGGGGAGAGGACCGCGACGACCCTCCCGCCGGGGAGCGCCGCGACGACGTGGTGCGCCCAGGGGCCGAGCAAGTCCATCGACTCGAACCGCTCCACCTCCCGGAACTCCAGCATCGGCGTCCCCTCGCGCGAGCCCCACCGCGCCCGCTTCCCCTTGAGGGCCACCTCGACCCAGGCGACCGGCTTCCAGTACGTCGCCGCCTTGGCGAGGCACCCGAGGTAGATGCCGAGCCCGATCAAGGCAAGGACCCACGGCGTGTAGGGGATCACCTCGATCCCGCGCGTCCCCATCGCGGTTCCGACCCTGTAGAGGAGGTACGCGGGCACGAGGCCGAGGAGTCCCCAGATCGCCGCCATGCCGCGGCGTGAGACGCTCACGACGTAGCCGGTGCCGGTCTCACGCCAATGGACCATTTCGGATGTGCCCCCGACCTGCCCGGGCATTATCATGCCTGCGGCCTGCTCGCACAATGGGAGGCGGGACATGGAGGGGCAGATCATCGTCCGGCCGATCGGGTGGGTCCGCAGTCCGCGGAAGGGGAAGGCTGACGACTTCTGGGGCGACGTCGAGTCGCTCATCGAGCTCGACGGCGCGCGGTTCGGGCCCGACTCCGTGCTCGGCCTCGCGGAATTCTCCCACCTCGAGGTCGTCTTCCATCTCGATCAGGTCCCCGAGGACTCCGTGAGCACGGGGACCCGTCACCCGCGCGGGCGCGTCGACTGGCCCGAGGTCGGGATCTTCGCCCAGCGCGCCAAGGCGCGACCCAACCGGATTGGCGTGTCGCGCTGCCGCCTCCTGCGCGTGGAGGGGACGCGCCTCGTCGTGGAAGGCCTCGACGCGATCGACGGCACGCCCGTGCTCGACGTGAAGCCCTGGATCGACGCCTTCGGGCCGCTGGGCGCCGTCCGCCAACCCGCCTGGGCCACCGAGCTCATGCGCGACTACTACGCGCGCGGCCGAGCCGTCCCTCCCACCGCTTGATCGCAGTCGGGCCGGAGGCGCACTGTCTCGATTCCTGATGGCGATTCCGGATGGCGCCGCAACACACTGGCGCACAATGAGATGCGGTCTTCATGTCCGCCGGAGGTTTCACCTGCCCCCCGTGAAGTACTGGCGGAACGAGATGCAACATGTAGGGGGATACGACATGAGGATGTTCAGCTCGCTCATCGTGGTCGCTCTGATGGCCCTGCCCGTGCTCGCGCAGGAGTCGGCGCCCAGGTCCGCGGCGGACACGGATGCGAAGCTCGAGGCTCTCCTGGCGAGGCTCGCCGAGCTCGAGGCGGAGGTCGCCCGGCTGCGTGGCGAGCGGGCCCCCGAGACCGCGGAGGCTCCCAAGGAGGTCGCGGCGGAGCCGGTCCTGGAGGTCCTGGAGCCGCCCGTCCCCGAGATCAGCGACGAGAAGGGGACCGGCTTCCGCTGCGCGTCCTGCGGCGGGTCGTTCTTCCTCTCCGCGGATGCCAAGGGCGAGATCGCCGAGCTGGGCGACTGGGTCGTCTGCCCCGCCTGCGGCGCCGGGTGCTGGGTGGAGAAGTCGGGCGTCCCGCAGGAGAAGAAGGCCGGCGTCGGTCGCCTCCTCTTCGGCGAGGACAAGCAGCCCCACTGCGACAGGACGAAGGGTTGAGAGTAGCGCACCGGGGCGCCCCGTCGGGACGCCCCTCGCGAAGACGATCGGATACGCCGTGTACGGGCGACCCGCGGGGTCGCCCGTACCGTTGATTCCGGCGATGTCCCGGTAGACAATGGCGCGCCCTTTTCCGCCACGAGGCACGCCCATGGAACTCGATCGCATCATCGTCAAGGGTGCGCGGCAGCACAACCTCAAGAACGTCACCGTCGAGATCCCCAAGAAGAAGCTCGTCGTCT
>CAZYRM010000245.1:0-8799 GCA_964649705.1 uncultured Planctomycetia bacterium | reverse complement strand
AACACGAGACCTACCCACTTGTTAGGATTTGGGATCTCGTTGGGATCTGGGATTTTGGATCTGGATCTCGAGCGCGGGCATCCATCCTACCGCCAGGATAGCGCCTGACGCGACACTAGAGGCCGATGCGCAGCATGCCCAAAGGTGCGCTCCTTCTCCATGGATCGCGCGGGCTACTTCCGCGTGCGCGCCTCGAGGGCCTCCAGCGCCTGCTTCGCGCGCTGGCGGCCCGTCCAGTCAGGCGGGGCGACCTGAAGCGCCGCCCCGTACCACGAAATCGCGACGCTCGGATTCGATCCCTGCTCCATCCTTGCGGCGCCGTCGAGGAAGAGGTCCGCGACGCGCCCAAGATCCGCGTCGGCGCCCTGGGCGTCCCCCTTCTCCTTCAGCGCCGTCCCCCGCGCGTGGTATGCGTCCACCAGCCGCGCGTCGTACTTGCCCTGCGGGAGCATGCGCTCGTAGATCGTGATGGACGCCGAGAAGTCCGCCAGCGCCTCCTCGAGGTCCCCCTTCTCGCGGCGCGCCAGCCCGCGATCGTGGAGCAGCTCGGCCTTCCGAAGCTCGGCCGGCGGGGAGAACTTGTCGAGGAGCGTGAGGGCCTCCGCGAAGTCCGCCATCGCCCTGTCCCACTCCTGCCTTCCGTGACGGACCCGTCCGGAGTGGGCGAGCATCTGCACGTCGTCCACGAAGGGCCGCTGCAAGCCCTGGTACTTCCGGGTCGGGAGCCCGCACGCCTCCATCACCAGGACGAGCCGCGTGTCGGCCCTGACGGCGGCGTCGAAGTCCGCGGTCGCCTTGGCGTCGTCTCCCTTACGGAGCCGGGCCAGGCCGCGATGGAAGAGGGCCCGCGAGAACCCCGGCTTGAAGCCCGATGCCTCCGTGTAGTCCGCGATGGCGCCGTCGAGGTCCCCCTGGTTGTGGCTCGCCACCCCGCGGCAGTAGAGGGCCTCGACATGCTTGGGCCGCAGGGAGAGGGCCTTGTCGTAGCACCTCATCCGCTCCTCGCCCTCGGAGGCGTACCCCATCAACCAGTGGAAGTCCTCGACGCCCTGGGCGTCGTGGAACTTCGCCAGCGCGTCCGCGGCGATCGCCTTGAACGCCGGGATGTCGTTCGCGACGAGTGCCTGCATGGCATCGACCAGCCGCCTCTGCATGGGGTCTCCCTGGCCGCCCGCGGGGGGAGGGGTCTGGTCGCTCAGCGTCGCCTTCACGTTCCAGGTGGGCATGCTCATGCTCCAGCGTTCGCACTCGAGGTACTCGACCCACGGGCGATCCGCCTCGGCCTCCTCCGGACGCAGGGTGAGGCGGGCCAGCAGCACGCGGGTCAGACGCTGACGCTCGCTCTGCTCCCAGGCGAGAGGGAACGGCTCGGCGACGAGGGCCTTCCACCACTCCGTCTTGGCGTCGAGGCCCTTGAGCCCTTGTGCGACGCCGAGGAGATAGTGCCCCATGGCGAGGTTGGGGGCCTTCTTGACGGCCTCCTCGATCTGTCGCTGGGCGACGTCGACGAGACGGACGAGCCCGTCGTAGGTGGCGTCGGGGCGATAGGCGTACTTCCGCGCCTCTTCCAGTGCGGGTCGGGCGGCCTCGACGAGCTTGAGGCCCTCCTCGCGGAGCCGGGCGTTCGCGTCGGACTTGAGTCGTCGGAGCCGATCGGCCTCCGCCTGGTTCCGCGCCTCGGCGTCCTCGGCCTGATTCTGGCGGGAGGAGAGGACCACCCACGCGACGGCGCCGAGCAGGGCGAGCAGCGCGAGGAAGACGGGAATGACGAGTCCGACCCTTCGTGGGGGCGGGTGGGGAGAGGCGGGCAGGTCGTCCGGACGAGGCTGGCTCATGGCGGTCTCCGCGGGGTCTTCGCTTCGCGATGGCCGGCGCGGCCGTCCGCCGCGCCCGCGAGGAGGCGGGCGTCCGGCACCCAGCGGCGGGTCCCCTCCTCTACGGGTCGGGCACCCCTGTCGCGGCGTGGGTCTGCGCGTGGAATTCGTTCAGCGACTGGTGGAAGTGCTCATGCGCCTCGAACCCCGTCTGCCCCGACTGCACGCCCTGGGGGATCCCCGTCACCTGGTGCCAGCGGTTGTCGAGGAAGGTGTCGTAGTCGTGGACGAACTGCGCGAACTGGTCCGCGTCCGCCGTCGCGTGGAGCGGGTCGATCACGTTCTGGAGGAACTGGCCCCGCTCGAAGTCGTACTGTCCCGGGCTGTTGCCCGCCGGCAGCGCGTAGTTGTTCCGCAGGAAGTCGACGTCGAGCCCCGCGATGAGCGCGTGCGAGAGCGCGAACCGGTCGATCGTCTGGCTCCGCCCGTCCTCCGCCACCTCGGTCCAGTACGCCTTGTAGCCGTCGAGGCCGAACACGGTGTCGCTCGTGTGGAAGTCCGTGTGCCTCGCATCGAAGAGCTGCTGGTTCGTCTGCTGAAGCCCCGACGGGTCGTCGTGGAACTCCTCGTGCTCGTCGGCCACGTCGAAGTTGCGGACGCCCGCCCCGAGCCCCGTGACGCCGAGCGCATTGTGCTCGAAGTCCATCCGGTCGTGTCGGAGCTGGAACGTCGTGAGGTCATTCGTGTTGTCGGAGTGGTGCCGCACGTCCGCGTGGTTGAGGTAGGCGTGCAGCATGAGCTCTTCTTCGTTCGTCTGGACCCCGAGGGTCTCCGTCGCCGCGCGGATGTTCGTCCCGGTCTCGAGCAGACGCATCTCGAAGTGCTGATGGTGCGTGAAGCAGATGCTCCCCTCGTCGAGGAAGTCGCTGCACTCCGTGACGTCGTGCCACGTCTCGTGCACGAGGCGCGCCCACATCGCCAGCGCGTCCTCGAGCGCCGTGTCGACCACCGCCTGGAGGATCGGGTCGAAATCGTCGGTGTGGAATTCCGCATGCAGCGGGTCGAAGACGGCGGAGGGCTCGTTGGCGTGGATGATGTGCCAGTCCGTATGGAAGAGGGCGGCGAGGATGAGCACGGCGGTCGTCGGATCCACGCTCCCCACCGCCGCCTGATCTCCGGCGGCCTGGAGGTAGGTCCCCAGCGCGTTGAATCCCGTCTCGGGCAGGGAATCGTGGAACAGGTCGTGGTGCTCGGCGAAGAGCTGGGGGTCCTGCTGCTCGAGCTGCGCCGTGCCGTTGTGGAAGTCGTCGTGGATGGCTCGGAGGAACTCCTGGGTGAAGGAGGGGTATCCCTGGTTCAGCGCCAGGTCGAGGAGGGTCTGGCGCTCGAGTCCCTCGACCCCCGTCTCCCCCTCGTTCTCCCCGGGGACGTCGTCCGCGGCGTGGACGGTCACGTCCTGGCCGTTGATGGCCATCATGACGAGGTCCTGGGTGCGCGGCGTCGTCTCGGGCGGCTGCGGCTCCGGTGGGGGCTCGGCGGACACGTCGTTCCCCGACGGCGCGCCGGCCGTGTTCGTCGTCAGGCTCCCCGCGTCGAGCTCGAGCGACTGGTTCGTGTTCGACAGCAGGTTCTCGTCCTGCGTCTCCTGCTCGGTCGATCCCTCCGGCGTCGTGTCGGCGAGGTTCTCCTGGTTCTCCAGCTCGTAGCCCGACTCGCCGTCGGAATTCGTCCGGTCGCCCTCCGACAGGTCGCGGTCGTCGGCCGAGACGTGGCCCTCCTCGTTCACGACGAGGTCCGGTTGGTCGTCGGGACCGCCGTTCACCACGAAGAGCCCCGTCGATCCTCGAACCGAGCAGGTCAACCTGGGCGTCGAGACCTGGAAGTCGGTGTGGAACAGGGCGAGCTGCTTGACGTTGACCTTGGCCACGCCGGGGTCGATGTGGATGCTCGCGACGAGCTCCTCCCCGCGCATCTCGAACGCGCGGACCTCGCAGACCGAGCACTCGGCCAGAAGCGCGACGCTGTTCGTGCCGAACGCGATTGCGGCGCTGCTGCCGACGCCCGTGCAGACCTTGGCGCCCGCGCCGAGCTTCATCCCCTTGGACGCGGCGGCCCACTCGCCCTTCGCGGACGGGCGCACGTCGACCTCGCCCATCGACTCGACGACGACGATGTCGAGCGACGCGCCGTCCGGAAGCGGGGTCTGGGCGAAGAGCGGGCAGACGATCAGAAGGAGGGTGGCGGTGCGCATCCTGGCGTCTCTCCGTGCCGGCAGGAGGGATTTTGTCCGATTTCGTGGAGGGATGCAAGGCGAAGCTGCGGTCGACCGGCTCGGCGCGGCGGATCTGCTGTCGCACCGTGGTCCTCGGCGGGCCCCTCGGTCAATTCCCCTTCGCTGCGCGCTCCAGCTCGTCGGCCTTCGCGAAATCGGCCTCGGAGCGCACGCTGTTGCCCCAGCTTTCGTAGGCCCGTCCGCGCCACCGGTAGTTCAGGGGGTCGTTGGGATTCAACTGGATCGCCCGGTCCAGGTCGGCGATCGCCTTCTCGTGCTGGCCCGTTTCCTCGTGCACACATCCCCGTGTGTACCAGGCCACCTCGTCCTCCTTGTTGAGCTCGATGGCCCTGGTGCAGTCCGCGATGGCCTTGGCGCGCTCCTTCTTCTCCCAGTAGGCCGTGCCGCGACGCGTGTGCACCCAGGCGTACTCGGGATCGAGGGAGAGGACCTGCGTGAAGTCCGCGATCGCGGCGTCGTGCTGGCGCCTGTCGGCGAGCAGGCAGCCTCGGTGGTACCACTCCGCCGCGTCCGTCGGGTCGAGCTCGATCGCCTTCGTGTGGTCCGCGATGGCCATGTCGTCGTCCCCCTTGTTTTGCCACGCGCGCGCGCGGTCCTTGTAGGCCTGCGCGTCCCGTGGATCGAGGGCGATGGCCCGGTCGAAGTCCGCGATGGCCTGGTCGTAGTCGCCCTTGCCCTCGTGGGAATAGCCGCGGTTGTTGTAGAAGAGCGCATCCCGCGGATCGAGCTGGATGGCGATCGTGTAGTCCGCGATCGCCTTGTCGTACTCCCCCTTGTCGTCCAGCGCGAGCGCCCGGTTGTTCCAGGCGTTGGCCAGCTTGGGGTCCAGCTCGACGGCGCGGCTGCAATCGGCGATGGCCTGGTCGTGTTCGCCCTTGTACCAGTGCGCCAGGCCGCGGTCGCTGTACGCCACGGCGGCCTCGGACCTCGGCAGGTCCTGGGACTGGATCGCGCTGGTCGCCAGGCGGATCGCCTCGTCATACCTGCGGTCGTCGATCAGGCTCAGACGGCGCGACGCCTCCGATGCGCGGCGGGCCTTCTTGAGCCCCGCGGACCAGCTCCAGACCGTGACCGCGGCGCCGGCGAGGACGAGGACGACCGCAAGGGCGATCAGGCCGCGAGACATGCCGGTCTGGACGGCGGCTGCGGGAGGGGGCGGGGGCGCCTGGGGCGCCGGCGCCACGACCTGCGGCAATCGAAGCCCGCATGCGCACGTGCGCTCCTCGTGCGCGCGCTCGTCTGCGATGAGGTGATAGGCCCCGCACGAGGGGCACGCGACCGTGAAGGGCATCGCCCGTTCCTCACCCGTCGGCCTGTCTGGCCGCGGGATCGTATCATGGATCGCCCGTGGTTTTCTTCAACTCGTTCCGAGGGCCTGGCTCACCACCACCTCCTCGTCCTGGGGAATTCCCGGTACTGCCAACCGCCGGTCGTAGATCGCCCACCGCGTGTTGCCGGGCGCTGCCGGTCCCGGGCATTGACGGTCGGGGATGCGCAGGATAGAGTCGAACGAGTTGCCGGGACTCCTCAACGGAGCCCCATCCGATGCGTCTCGCGCCCAGGACGCTCCCTCACTTCCTCGCCGCGCTCATCTTGCTTTCGGGCGTCGCCTACGTCGAGCGTGGACGCCTCCTGGAACTCCTGCGAGGCACCGGAGTCGCGCCCGGGAGGACCGTGTCCCAGGTGCAGGCGGCCTGCGCCGAGCGGGGGGAGGGGAGCTACGAGGCCGTCGGTCGCGCCGCCGGCCTGGCATGGCCGCCGCATCGCCTCCAGATCCTCGCGTTCAAGGAGGAGCGCCTGCTGGAGGTCTGGGGAGCGAACGACGGGGGCGGCTGGGTGTTCCTCGGCGAGCATCCGATCCTCGGGGCGAGCGGGGGCCCGGGGCCCAAGCGCCGAGAAGGAGACCTGCAGGTCCCCGAGGGGATCTACGCGCTTCCCGAGCTGAACCCGAACAGCCGATTTCACCTGTCGATCCGCGTCGGCTACCCGAACCAGGACGACATCCGCAACGCGCGTGTTCCTCGCCGGCAGATGGGCGGAGACATCTTCATCCACGGAGGGAGCGCGTCGATCGGGTGCATCGCGATCGGAAACGAGGCGATCGAGAAGCTGTTCTGCCTTGCGGCGAAGGTGGCGTCGGGCCGCCGCGGAGTCCTGATCGCCCCCTACGACTTTCGGCGGCGTCGCGAGGAGGCCCCGATGGGAGACGAGCCCTGGGTCGGCGACCTGTACGCGCGCCTGGCACGGGAGCTCGCGGCCTTTCGTCGATAGCGAAGCAGCCCAAGCTGGGGTCGCCTGTGATGGAGGACTCGGAGGCGGCGGTTCGCATCACGGTGGGGTCGGACGCGTCCGTCTCCGGCGTGGGCGGGTCTTCCGCGCGAGACTGGGACACGGCTGCTCCCATGGTTCCCCGCTCCGTGATGACGTGAGCGGTGAGGACCAGCCAGGACTCCACCAACCCGTCCACAAGTCAACCGTTTCGATCTGTCCCCTCGCGAACGTGGGCTGGCTGGGCGAGTAGGATGCAGGCTTGCGTTCTTCTTGCGCGGCGCTGTAGCATCCTGCCCGACCGTCGGAATGGTCGGTAAGGGTACGGACCAGGGAGGGAAACGCATGCGGTTCGACGGACAGCGCGGGCTCCTCGTCCTGATTGGCGTCCTCTCGCTCGCCGGCTCCATCCTCCTCGCACAGGACTCCACCGGCGGCAAGCCTCCATCCGCGGCGGAGGTCGAACGAACCGAGCTGATCACCGTCGAATTCAGGGAGACCTCGATCCGCGATGTCCTCGATTGGATCGCCAACCACGCCGGGAAGACCATCGTGATCGAGACGGGAGTCGAGGACAAGATCAGCGTCAGCTTCCAGAACCTCCCGTGGCTCCAGGCCGTTGAGGAGGCCGCGGACCGGGCCCGTTGCGTGATGCGCCAGTCCGGGGACCTGGTCATTATCGTGAAGCCCCCCCGCGTGACGATGGAGTTCAAACTGGTGGAGCTGACCGAGCTCGTCCACCTGATCGCGAAGCAGGCAGGAAAGACCGTCGTCATCGACCCGGGCGTCAAAGGCGAGGTGACGATGCGCTTCAGCGACGTCCCGTGGATGAGGGCGCTCTCTGCGGCCGTGAAGACCTCGGGATATGCGTTGATAGAGGAGGATGGCGGGCGCGTCCTCCGCATCATGGATCCCTCTAAGCTTCCGATGGAGACGCGGATCTTCCGGTTCAAGCACATCCGACCGGACGAGTACTTCAAGGCCAGGATCAGCACACACATCGGCCTTGGCGATCAGTACTCGTCTGGGGAGCCCATCCGGGGATTCACCCTCCTCGACACGCTCAGGAACATGCTGACTCGATCTCCGGCCCCGATCGTCCGCGGCTCGACGGTGGGCCGCCTCGACTACGACAAGGTCTCGAACAGCCTTCTCGTGGTCGACACGAGGCCTACGCTGGACGGGATCGAGACCTTGATCCGCCAACTTGACGTGGAGCCAGTGCAAGTCCTGCTGGACGTCACGATCGTGACGACGAGCAACAAGGACCTGATCCAGATGGTCACGAACTGGTCGTCCATCAGCGATGGTGGCACCACCATCGGCGGGGTGAGCGATCCGAGCGGCGGGGATGTGGGGCAGGCGAACGGTCGGTATCCCTTCAACGTCGGACCTGGGCCGGCAAGGACCCCATCCAGCGCGCCAGGCGCGACGCCCCTGACCGACGACGACATGTGGGCGGCCCTCCGTCTCTTCAGCCAGGACCCCGACACCGAGTTCATCATGCGGCCGAATGTCGCCATCCGGTCCGATGCGGGGGCCAGAATCGACTGCGTGCCCTTCGTGGGAGAGGAGATTCACGCCCACGAGACGGATCGGCGACCTTCCCCGTTCGGCGCTTCCGGGAGCTCAATCCCGATGTACGGCCCCCCGCCCCCACCCGGAGTTCTCCAGGTCACCCTGGGGATTCTCCCGGGCGGCGATGCGAGTAGCGCCTCCGATCTGAGCATCATGCCCCATCCCGTGGTGGGGACGAACAAGTTCATCATCACCGTGATTCCGCCCAACGAGTCGCTGTCGGGGAACCTGCCGCAGGTCGAGGGGCTCGGGGAGTCCGAGGTCGACTGGCGCTGCAAGCGCCCGGCAACCCTTCTCACGCACCTGCTCGTCGAGAGTGGCCAGACCGTGGTCCTGGCCTGGCCACGCTCGGGCGGGGGGCGCCAGACGCCGCCGAAGCTCCCCTTCGTCGGGGAGACCTCTCTCCTTGGACAGATGTTCAGGCGCCTCGCGGAGAGGGAGTCCAGGGACCGGATCTTCCTCTTCGTACAGCCGCACAGCGTCCGCGTCCCCCCGTCCTCCCAGGGACGGCGCGAAGGACGATGAGAGTCCTGGCCATTGGCGGCCTCAACGGATGCCTGACCCGCCTCGACGTCGATCCCGGCCGGTACCGGCAGGCGGATGAACGGCGAGAGGCGTGCGGCGAGCGACATGGGGCTCTCCCGGAGGGGCATACGACTGTGTGTACGGATCACGCGGGTGAACGTCCGTGGAAGAGGGCGGGGCGGCGCCCCGAGGGACGCCGCCCCGTAGTGGACTACGCGGACAGGCCCAGCCTGACGCGGAACTCGGGCTTCCCGCGGAGCGCCCCGTTCATGCGCTTCCTCCACGGGAGGTACCAGGTGCGCAGGGCCTTGCCGGTCTTCG
>CAZYRM010000244.1:4169-8836 GCA_964649705.1 uncultured Planctomycetia bacterium | reverse complement strand
TCCTCCTCAAGGACGAGGGCCGCAACCCGACCGCCTCCTTCAAGGACCGCGCGAGCTCCGTCGGCGTCGCGAAGGCCCTGGAAGCCGGAGCCCGCACCGTCGCCTGCGCCTCCACCGGCAACGCCGCGTCGAGCCTCGCCGGCATGGCCGCCTCGGTCGGACTCCCGAGCGTCATCTTCGTCCCCGAGCGGGCGCCCGCGCCGAAGGTCGCCCAGCTCCTCGTCTACGGCGCACACGTCATCCAGGTGAAGGGCACCTACGAGCAGGCCTGGGACCTGTGCCAGACCGCATGCGGGAAATGGGGCTGGTACAACCGCAACTGCGCCGTGAACCCCTTCCTCGTGGAGGGAAAGAAGACCGCCGGCCACGAGATCGCCGAGCAGTGCGGCAAGGAGATGCCCGACTGGGTCGCGATCTCGGTCGGCGACGGCTGCACGATCGCGGGGGTCTGGAAGGGGATCCTCGAGATGAAGCGCCTGGGCTTCTGCGACCGGCTGCCGCGTATGCTCGGCGTCCAGGCCGAGGGCGCCGCGCCGATCACGCACGCCTTCAAGACCAAGACCCCCTTCCGCCCGTGCGACGCCTCCACGTTCGCCGACAGCATCTGCGTCGGCCACCCGCGCAACTGGCGCAAGGCCCTCGCGTCGATCGAGGAGTCCCACGGCGCGATGGTCGCCGTGCCCGACGGGACGATCGTCCACGCCATGCGCCAGACCGCGCGCCTCGGGGGCGTCTTCGGCGAGCCCGCCGGCGTCGCCGCGGTCGCGGGAGTCCTCCAGGCCCGCGCGGACGGCGTCGTCGGACAGAACGACTCCGTCCTCGCCGTGATCACCGGGAGCGGCCTCAAGGACGTCCGCTCCGCCCAGGAGGCCGCGGGGAGCCCCTGGCTTGTGGAGCCTGAGATGAGCTCCCTCGAGCAGCTCCTCCGGAAGAACCACGTGATTGGCCCATGAATGGACTCCTCCTGAAAAACGGGATCGTCGTCTCCTGGCGTCCGGCGCGGGTCGAGCGGACGGACCTCCGCATCCGCGGGGACGCCGTCGTCGAGCGCGGGACGGGCCTTTCGGCCGACGGCGAGGAGGTCCTCGACCTCGCCGGCCGCGTCGTGATCCCCGGCATGGTGTGCGCTCACACGCACCTCTACTCGACGCTCGCGCGCGGGATGCCGCCTCCGCCGACGCCGCCACGGGACTTCCGTGAGACGCTCGAACAGGTCTGGTGGCGCCTGGACCGCGCGCTCGACGCCGAGTCGGTCGAGGCCAGCGCCCTCGCGGGGGCCCTCGACGCGGCCTCCTGCGGGACGACGACGCTCTTCGATCACCACTCCTCCCCCGCCGCGATCGAGGGCTCGCTCGACGCGGTGAGGAAGGGGATCGACGCGGTCGGCCTGCGCGCGGCCCTCTGCTACGAGGTGACCGACCGCGGGGGGCCCGACGAGGCGCTCGCGGGACTCCGCGAGCACCGCCGCTTCCGCTGCGACGCCCGGTTCCGCCTCCACGTGGGCGCCCACGCCTCGTTCACGCTCCGCCCCGCGAGCCTCTCCGCGTGCGCCGCGGCGGCCCGGGACCTCGCGACGGGGGTCCACATCCACGTCGCCGAGGACCGCGTCGACGACGTGGAGACCAGGACGCGCTACGGCGTCGGCGTCGTCGCCCGCCTGATCGAGGCCGGCGTCGCCAGGCCGCGCTCCATCCTCGCGCACGCCGTCCACCTCTCCCCCGCGGAGGTCCGCGCGGCGACGGACGCGGGTTGCTGGTTCGTCCACAACCCGCGATCGAACCAGAACAACGCCGTCGGCTACGCCCCCGTGCCCTGCCTCCCCGCCAGGACCGCGCTCGGGACCGACGGGATCGGCGCCGACATGTTCGCGGAGGCCCGCGCGGCGTGGCTCAAGCTCAGGGAGGAGCGCACGGGGCTGGGCCCCGATCGGGTGCTCGACATGATCGACGCCGGACAGCAGCTCGCCTCGGAGGCCTTCGGCCGGCCCATCGGGACGCTCGGACCCGGCGGCGCGGCCGACCTCGCCGTCCTGGACTACGACCCGCCCACGCCCCTCTCGGCCGCGAGCCTCGCGGGGCACCTGCTGTACGGCATGGAGGCCCGCCACGTCTCGGACGTCGTCGTCGGCGGGCAGTTCGTGGTCCGCGACCGGAGGCCCGTCGCCGTGGACCCGGCCGCCGCGGCCGAGCGCACGCGCCGCTCCGCCGAGGCCCTGTGGGCGAGGATGCAGGCCCTATGAGCAGATTCCAGGGGGTGCCGACATGTCGGGCCTGACTCCGGTCCCGTTTCCGCTGCTCGTCACGCGCGCGCTGGAGGAGTACGCGCGGACGCGGTCGATCTTCGACCTGCCGGAGCGCTCCTTCCACGCCGGGGACCCCGCGCTCGACCTGTCCGTCGAGTTCCAGGGCCGGACGGCGGGGACCCCGCTCGGCCCCGCCAGCGGCCCGCACGGCCAGCTCGCCCAGAACATCGTCCTCTCCTGGCTCGGGGGTGCCCGCATCATCGAGCTGAAGACCGTCCAGCTCGCCGACCGCCTCGAGATCCCGCGCCCGTGCATCCACGTCCCGAACCTCGGATACAACGTCGAGTGGTCGCAGGAGCTGAGGATCGAGGAGTCCCTGCGTCAGTACGTCGCGGGCTCCATGCTGATCGAGATCCTCCAGGCCGCGGGCATCCTCGAGGGGGAGCGCCCGCCCGTCCAGCTCGACCTCTCGCTCGGATACGACCTCGCGGGGATCACGAGCGACCCGATCCGCCACTTCGTCGACCGGATGAAGGACGCGCGGCGCGTCGTCGACGAACTCCGTCCGCAGATCCCCGACCGCTGGGCGAAGTACAGGGACCTCCCGTTCCGCGCCGACCTGTGCCGGAACGTCACCCTCTCCACGTTCCACGGCTGTCCGCCGGGGGAGATCGAGGCGATCGTCCGGTCGCTCCTCGTGGAGTCGGACCTCGACGTCTGCATCAAGCTCAACCCCACGATGCTCGGACGGCAGGAGGTGGAGCACCTGGTCCGCGAGCGCCTCGGGTACGCGGAGATCGAGCCGAACCCCTCCGCGTTCGACCATGACGTCCCGTTCGACCAGGCGGCGGACATGGTGCGGGGGCTCCTCTCCGTGGCGCGCTCCCGCGGCCGGCGCCTCGCGGTGAAGATGTGCAACACGCTGGAGGTGGTCAACCTCGAGGGGAAGCTCCCGGGCCGCGTGGCCTACCTTTCGGGCCAGCCTCTCCACGTGATCGCCCTGCGGATGGTCGAGCGGTGGAGGAACTCGCTGGGGGCGGAGGTGCCGATCAGCTTCTCCGCGGGGGCCGACGCGGTCAACTTCCCGTCGCTCGTCGCGATCGGCCTGGTCCCGGTGACCACGTGCACCGACCTCCTGCGCCCGGGCGGGTACGGGAGGCTGCCCGGGTACCTCGTGAAGCTCGAGGAGCGGATGCGCTCGCTCCAGGTGCGGAACATCCCCGACTTCGTCATCGCCTCCGGGGGGCACGGGCAGGAGGCCATCTCGCTCGCGGTCGGCGAGTTGAGGGAGGAGGCGCGCGCCGCGCGCGGCTTGTGGCCCGAGGGGGCCCTCCCGGTGCTCCTGCGCACGGCGGACGAGGCCGAGGCGTCGCTCCTCGGCGCCCTGGCGGCGCGGCCGGTCGACCTCGACCTCGCGCTGGAGGACTCCGTCGAGCACGCCGCGGAACGGCTCCGCCCGTGGGAGTCGAACTCGATGCGGGATTGGCTGCGCGCCCTGGGGGCCGTGCGGTCCCGCGCGCGGGACCTGTCAGCCCTCCTGCAAACGCCTGACCTCGTGAGGGCCGCGACGGGCGACCCGCGGTACGCGCGCGAGCGCAACAAGGCGGTACCGAGGCGGACCGAACGGACGCTGGAGATGTTCGACTGCCTCTCCTGCGAGAAGTGCGTCTCGGTCTGCCCGAACGACGCGATCTTCGCGTACCCCACGACCCCGACGCTTGCGACGTGCGTGACGCTCACGGTCTCGGACGGGAGGGCTGTGCACGGGGGGCCGAAGGAGTTCGCCGTGGAGCGGCGGCAGCAGTACGCCTGCTACGCGGACGCCTGCAACGAGTGCGGGAACTGCGACACGCACTGCCCGGAGCACGGCGGGCCGCACGCTGCAAACCCCAGGGTCTTCTCGACCAGGGAGTCCTGGGAGCAGTGGCGGCCGCGGAACGGCTTCCACGTGGCGCGCGGCGAGACGGTCTGGGAGGTGTTCGGGCGGATCGACGGCAAGGAGTACCGCCTGGAGGTGCCCCGAGTCGGCGGGCCCGCGCGGTTCGGGGACGGGGTCGTCACGTGCGAGATGGAGGGGATGGACGGGAGGCCCTCGGTCGTCGAGATCGTCGACGGGGCGGAGGAGGGGCACACGCTCGACCTGGAGGCCTACTGCGCGATGCGGTGCCTCCTCGCGGGCCTGACCGATCCCGGCGCGGTCCATTTCGTCAATGCGGCCTGGCTGGGGGAGTGAGTGCCCATGCGAAGCGGGGTCGGGACGAACCGGGGTCTCTCTCACCACGGAGGCACTGAGATCACGGAGATGTCGTCGGAAGGAAGTTCGTTCTCTTGCAACTCGGCGGCCGCAGCGCCCGAGGAGACCGTCGGCCGCAGGCCGCCGGGCGGCAGGGACGGACAGGGCGGGACATAGGGTTGCGGACTCCGG
>CAZYRM010000244.1:0-4159 GCA_964649705.1 uncultured Planctomycetia bacterium | reverse complement strand
CCCCCCGCTTGCCCCCCCGGGGCCGCCCCCCGCGCCCCGCCGGGCGCCGAGGCGGCGCGTCTCCTCGGGGCTGCGGCCGCGGCGTTGTCCAAACGCGCCCGCACGGTCGGCATCGCCTCCGTGCGTCCTCCGTGCCTCTGTGCCTCCGTGGTGAAAAAGCGCCATGACTTCCTGATCGGCCTGCATGGACGGATCACATGGGTGAGATCGCCTTTCGCCTGAACGGGTCTGAGCGCTCCGTCGAATGCGCCCCCCAGGCGTCGCTCATGGACGTGCTGCGCGACGTGCTCGGCGTCACGTCCCCGAAGAACGGCTGCGCCCCGCAGGCCCAGTGCGGCTGCTGCACCGTCCTCGTCGACGGCGCGCCGCAGCTCTCCTGCGTCCTCGACATGCGCCGCGTCGCCGGGAAGAACGTCACCACGCTCGAGGGCGTCTCGACGAGGGAACGCGACATCCTCTCGACCGCCTTCGCCTCCTCGGGGGCCGTGCAGTGCGGCTACTGCGTCCCCGGCATCGCGCTCCGCGCCAAGTCCCTCCTCGATGCCGACCCCGGCGCCTCGCAGGAGGCGATCACCCGCGCCCTGAACCCGCACCTCTGCCGCTGCACGGGGTACGTCAAGATCGTCGACGGCATCCGCCTCGCCGGGACGGTCTGGAAGGAGGGCCGCCTCCCTCCCCCCGAAGGCCCCACCGGCGTCGGCGCCCGAGCCCAGCGGTACCAGGGAGGCGACCTCGCGCTCGGAGACCGCCAGTTCATCGACGACATGAAGGTCGCCGGCCTCCTCCACGGCGCGCTGGTCCTCTCCCCCCACCCGCGCGCCAGGGTCCTCCGCATCGACATCGAGGCCGCCCGCAAGATGGAGGGCGTGGCGGCCGTCGTCACGTGGCGCGACGTGCCCGGGGAGCGCTTCCAGGGGCTCATCAAGCGCGACTGGCCGATCCTCGTCGCCGAGGGGGAGGAGACGCGCTACGTCGGGGACGTCCTCGCCGCCGTGGCCGCCGAGACGCGGGACGGGGCGCGTCGGGCCGCGCAGGCCGTCCGCGTGGAGTACGAGGTTTTGACCCCGGTCACCGACACCGAGGAGGCCTTGAAGCCCGAGTCCCCGCGCGTCCACGCCGACGGGAACCTCCTCTCGAAGTCCGTCATCCACCGAGGCGACGTCGACGCAGCGTTGGCCCGCTCGGCCCATGTCGTCTCCGCCAACTTCCAGACGCAGCGGATCGAGCACGCCTTCCTGGAGCCCGAGAGCTGCCTGGCGGTCCCCGAGGGAGAGCGCCTGGTCGTCTTCACGCAGGGGCAGGGGATCTACGACGACCGCCGGCAGGTCGCCTCGATCTGCGCGATGCCCGAGGAGAACGTCCGTGCGGTCCTCGTCACGTCCGGCGGGGCGTTCGGCGGCAAGGAGGACCTCTCGGTCCAGGGCCAGACGGCGCTCCTGGCGCGCGTCGCGGGGCGGCCGGTGCGGATCACGCTCTCCCGCGAGGAGAGCATGCGGGTCCACCCCAAGCGCCACCCGATCCGGATGAGCTACACGGTCGGCTGCGACCCGGAGGGGAAGATCACGGCCGCGCGCGTAAGGATGATCGGCGACAAGGGGGCCTACGCGAGCGTTGGCGCGAAGGTGCTGGAGCGCGCCGCGGGGCACGCGACGGGCGCCTACGAGGTCCCGAACGTCGACGTGGAGTCGCTCGCGGTCTACACGAACAACCCGCCGTGCGGCGCGATGCGGGGGTTCGGCGCATGCCAGGCCCACTTCGGCATCGAGAGCGTGCTCGACATGCTCGCCGAGAAGGTCGGGATCGACCCGTGGGAGATCCGCTGGCGGAACGCCCTCGACGTCGGCTCCGTGTGGTGCTCGGGGCAGGTGCTGAGGAAGAGCGTCGGGCTGAAGAAGACGCTGCTGGCGGTCAAGGAGGCCTTCTACGGGGCCAAGGTGGCGGGGATCGCCTGCGGGATCAAGAACAGCGGGCTGGGGAACGGGGCGGTCGAGTTCGGGAGGACGAAGATCGTCGTCGGGGCGGGGGAGCGCGTGACGGTCTACGACGGCCTGACGGAGATGGGCCAGGGGCTCTACACGGTGCTCATGCAGGTCGTTTGCGAGGAGACGGGCCTGCGCCCCGACCAGATCCGCGTGACGACCGACACGGTGCAGCCGCTCGGGTGCGGACAGACGACGGGGTCGCGCGGGACGCTCCTCTCGGGGCAGTCGTGCCGCCGTGCCGCGGAGGCCCTGGCCGCGGATCTGAAGAAGGGGATCCCGCTGGCGACTCTGGAGGGGAAGGAGTACCTCGGGGTCGTGCGGATCGACAACACGTCGCCGCTCGGCGCGGACGTGCCCGACCCGATCACGCACACGTCGTTCGGCTTCGCGACCCAGGTGGTGATCCTCGACGAGAAGGGGCGCGTCTCGAAGGTGGTCGCCGCTCACGACGTGGGGAAGGCGATCAACCCGATGCTGGTGGAGGGGCAGGTCCAGGGGGCGGTGCAGATGGGGCTCG
This sequence comes from uncultured Planctomycetia bacterium, assembly GCA_964649705.1. Lineage (GTDB taxonomy): Bacteria > Planctomycetota > MHYJ01 > WSZJ01 > CAZYRM01 > CAZYRM01. The sequence goes on along the minus strand of CAZYRM010000244.1, from coordinate 1,660 downwards.
GCTTCGCGCTGACCGAGGAGTTCGCGTGCGAGGGGGGCGTCCCGACGACGCTGCGGATCGGCCAGCTCGGCATCCTCAGGGCGCGGCACATGCCCGAGGTGGAGGTGATCATCGTCGAGGACCCGGAGCCGGACGGCCCGTACGGCGCGAAGGGGGTCGGCGAGATCGGCCTCGTCCCGACGGCGGGGGCCGTGGCGAACGCGCTCTACCGCTTCGACGGCGTCCGCCGGTACGCGCTGCCGATGAAGGACTCGCCCGCGGCCAGGGCGATCCTGCGGGGATGAGCTTGCCGGTCCGACGATCCACGAATGCACACAAATCGGCACGAATCGTGGAGCGAATACGCCGGATCGCGGGTGCACCGGCGGCCGCGCGCCCGAGGAGAGGGGGCGCGCCGCGCCGCGGCGCGGCGCGCCGAGCGGTGGGGCGAGGCATGAGGGGCAGAGGGCGTTGTGGACCTGGAGCGGCCGATCTAACTGCGCGCGGCTTCCGTCCATCAATGCCTTCGCGAAGCTCTCCCTCTGCCCCCATGCCTCCGCCCCACCGCTCCGCGGCCCTGCGGGCCGCGCCCTCTCCTCGGGCAGCGCGGCCGCCTTCCGTCTCTCCCCGTTGGATCGCGCCACGATTCGTGTGGATTCGTGTCCATTCGTGGATCCTCCATCGTCCCGGCTTTCCCATTGACCTGCCGGAAGGGCCTGCATAGGATACGGAACCCGCCACGACCTCCGCCCCAGGAGGGCCTCCGTGGCCGAATTCCCGACCGCCGCCGTCGCGCGGCTCGCCGAGAAGTACACCCCCGAGATCGTCACCTTCCTGCGCGACATGATCGCCATCCCGTCCGAGAGCGCGGGGGAGCGACAGGTCGTCGAGCGGATGCGCGATGAGATGCTCCGCGTCGGCTTCGACGAGGTGAAGATCGACGGTCTGGGCAACGTCCTCGGGCGCGTCGGCAAGGGCCGCACCGTGATCGCCATCGACGGACACATCGACACCGTCGGCGTCGGAGATCCGTCCACCTGGAAGCGCGACCCGTACAAGGGCGAACTCAAGGACGGAGTCATCTACGGCCGCGGGGCCAGCGATCAGGAGGCCGGCCTCGCCGCAGCCGTCCACGGCGCCCGCATCATGAAGGAGCTCGACCTCCTCGGCGACTTCCAGCTCTGGGTCACCGGCACCGTCCTCGAGGAGGACTGCGACGGCCTCTGCTGGCAGTATCTCCTCCGCGAGAAGGTCCTCTCCCCCGACGTCGTCGTGATCACCGAGCCCACCAACCTCGGCGTCTACCGCGGCCACCGCGGACGGATGGAGATCGAGGTCCGCACCCAGGGCCTCTCCTGCCACGGGTCGGCCCCCGAGCGCGGCGTCAACGCGATCTACAAGATGGCGCCGATCGTCGCCGAGATCGACCGCCTGAACGAGTCGCTCGCGCGGACCGCCGACCCGTTCCTCGGGAAGGGAAGCGTCACGATCAGCGAGATCCGCTCGACGTCGCCTTCGCTTTGCGCCGTCGCGGACAGCTCGACCATTCACCTGGATCGCCGCCTGACGCGGGGCGAGACCATGGAGAGCGCGGTCGCCGAGATCCAGGCGCTCCCCGCCGTGAAGCGCGCGGAGGCCTCCGTCACCGTCCTCGACTACGCCCGCGCGGCGTACACGGGGC
>CAZYRM010000243.1:0-8857 GCA_964649705.1 uncultured Planctomycetia bacterium | reverse complement strand
GGTCAGCGGCTCCTACGACGTGAAGGAGCTGGAGGTCACCTGGTGGAAGACCTACGTCGGGAGCCACCGCGTCTGGTACCGCGGCTTCCGCGAGGGGAAGGGGATCTGGGGCACCTGGGAGATCCCGCCCGACGGAAAGGGGGGCTTCCAGATCTGGCCGAAGGCCCTCGGCGAGGAGGTCTCGCTCGTGGAGGAGGAGACCGTGCCCGTGGAACAGGTCGCCGACGCCGTCGCGCCGGTCGACCCTCGACGGTAGCTGTCACCCTCGAAGTGCACCCTCAATCGCCGTGGCCATCTCCTCCGCGCTCCCGAAGCGCCTCTCGGGCAGCTTCGCCAGGGCTTGGAGGACGATCCGCTCCACGCCTTCGGGGATCGCGGGGTCCAGCTCGCGCATCGGGACGGGGGCGGACCCGAGCGCCTTCGTGGAGATCTCCTCCAGCGTGTCCCCGTCGAACGGGACCCTCCCCGTGAGCAGGGCGTAGAGGGTGACACCCAGACCCCACACGTCGGTCCGCCAGTCGACCTCGTCGGGATGGCCGGCGAACTGCTCGGGGGACATGTACGGGACCGACCCGACCAGGACGTTGTCCGACGTGAGTCCCTCCCGGTGCGAGAACGAGCGGGCGATGCCGTAGTCCAGCAGGAAGGCCCGCCCCTCCGTGCTGACGAGGACGTTCTCGGGCTTCACGTCGCGGTGGACGACCCCCTTGCCGTGGAGGTAGTGGAGGGCCAGGGCGACCTGGCGGACGAGGTCGCACACCCTGCCCACCCGATCGGGGCTGCGCGCGTCCAGGGCCTCCACGTACCGATCGAGCGTCGTCCCCTCGATGAACTCCATCGCGATGTACATGCGGCCCGGGATCGCCGGGTCGATCCCCGCTTCGAAGATCGCCGGGATGTTCGGGTGGCGGAGCGTCGCCTGGATCCGCGCCTCGCGCTGGAACCGCGCGACGCGCTCCTCCCCGCGGGCCGCCAGGAACTTCACGAGGACCTTCCTGCCGAGCGAGGGCTGGACGCCCTCCCAGGTCTCGCTCATGTCCGTCAGCCTGAGGACCCGCGTGAGGACGTACCGGTCCGACTGGAAGCGAGGCGCGGACGAGGATGCCGGCAGGAGCTCGGTCGACGGAAGCGTGGACCTCTGCCCCGCCGCGGGGAGGAGGTCGCGGATTTCCGTCCCCGAGAGGCTGCCGGTGGGCGCGCGGACGGCGGCGCGCTCCAGCACGTTTCCCATCTCGCGGAGGTTTCCGGGCCAGTCGTACCCCGAGAGCATCGCGAGGGCTTCCGCGTCGACCGACAGCGGGCGCCGCACGCGCGGGGAGATTCGCGAGAGGGCCTGTTCGACGAGGAGCGGGATGTCGTCGCGCCGCGCGCGGAGCGGCGGGATGCGGACCTCGACCGCGGAGAGGACGTAGTAGAGCTCGCGGGCCAGCGCTTCCACCGGCCCCTCCACGGCGCCGATGAAGCGCACGTCGTGGGGCGTCTCCGGTCGCTTCTCGACGAGCCGCGCGAGTCGGACCTGTGCCGGGCGGAGGAGGGCGTCGATGTGCTCGACGTACAGCGTGCCGCCCGTGGCCGCGCGGAGGACGGCCTCGGGGAGGTCTCCATCGGGCAGGACCGCCGCGTCGGCGACGACGAACGGCCCGGCCGCGCGCGGGGAGTGGCGGTGGATCTCTCGCGCGACGTGCTCCTTGCCGACGCCGGCCTCGCCGAGGAGTAGGACGGGGCTGTCGACCCCGCTCGCGCGGCCGATGCCGTTGAAGACGTCGACCATCAGGGCCGTGCGGCCGATGAGGCGGTCGGTCGGGTCGGGCGTCGAGGGGCGAGCCGGGGGGCCGGCGCGGGCCTGGAGCGCCTTCCCCACTGCGAGGAGGAGCCGGGGGACCTCGACGGGCTTCGGGATGTAGTCGAACGCCCCGGCGCGCAGCGCCTCGACGGCCGTCTCTAGCTCGGCCTCGCCCGTCACGAAGACGAAGAGGGGCTTTGACGGGGAGCTGTCCCGCAGGCGAAGGAGCTCGAGGCCGGAGTGTCCCGCGTCGAGGTGGACGTCGGACACGACCAGGTCGAGGGGCTCGCCGAGAAGGAACCCGCGGGCCGCGTCGAACGTCTGGGCCTGGCGGGGCTCGTGTCCCGCCATGCGTACGGCCGCGGCGAGGAGCTCGCTCACGGCGGGGTGGTCGTCGACGACGAGGATTCGTGCCATGGGAGAGTCGCCTGGGGAGGCTCCTTGTAGCACACCGGCCCGTCTTACGCAAACCGTTGTCGCCGTTGACGCCGCGCTGGCGGAGGGGTAGCCTCCCGCACGCCGAAATTCGCGACGCCCGATCGACATTCTACGGTCGTACGGGCATATGGAGGGCCCCATGGGCGTGTGTCGACTGCTTCCCATTCTCGGCGTGCTGGCGCTCTCGCTGGCGTTGCGCGCCGAGGAGTGCGAACCGAACCCTGATGGTCAGGTACCTCCGCAAGTCGACCCGGCGCAGGGCGGCGATCCGGGCGTCGCGGGACCGGATGCGCCCGCCGGACCTGGAGCGACGGTGACCCCCGTCTGGATCGAGGGCCTGCTGGGAGACGATGGGAGCCAGACCGTTCCGCCACGGCCGCCCGGGCAGGGCGACGCCGGCGGCGGGAGGTGCGTTCCGGGGTGGTGGGGGCACGCCTGGGACCCCTCGGACTTCATTGGCCCGCCGCCTGCCCCAGACTCCCCCGCGGATGAGGCTGCGGCGCACGGGGCGTCCTACGGAACAGTCGGTGGGGGTCTCGCCATCGTCGTCACCAGCGGCGCGTTCTTCGCGCCCGGCGGGGGCCCGAGGTTGGTCCCGATCATCTCGGAAACCGCCGACGGGGGGGATGGCAGCGTGATCCTGATCGTGAACGGCAAGACATTGGATGACCTCGATGGTGGCGGGCCATTCTCCCTCCATCCGATCTGGAAGACGTACTGCGGGTCGGGCGGAGACGGAGCCGGCGGGGGCGACGGGTCGGGGGGTGGCAAAGGCGACCAGAAAGGAAAGGGCCCGGACGATGGCGGCTACCAGCCCCCCGGGGGCGGAGACGATGGGTCGGGCGGTGGTACAGGGGGTGACGGTAGCGGCGGCGGCTCCGGCGGGGAGGGACCGGACGGCGGATCGGGAGCGAAGGGCGGCGACACCGGTACCGACGCCATGTCGGACGCGCGACGGGGCGTGCAGGAGACCATCGATTGGTGGCGGAAGTACGATATGGAGTGGCGGGACATGTGGCGCCGGCTCCTCACCCTGGGAAACGGGTCTGCCAGCCACGCGAAGTTCCACGACTGGTGGGCCGACAACTGCTGCACAGACAACCCCGATGAGAAGAAGAAGAACCGTGACCAGGCAGAGAAGGACCGCCAGATGTCCGCGGCCTATTACGAGGCGGCCGCCAGGATCCTGCAGGACAACGTCTCGCCCAAGTAGACGTGAGCGGACGGTCAGGGATCGGCCGGGAGGCGAGGAGAAGTTCATGCGCTGCGTTGCGACGTGGGTCCTGATCCTGACGGTTGCCGGCCGTGCTTCCGCAGGCGACCCATCCGAACTCGGCGCCCGGGGCGAGGCTCTCCTCGGACAGGGGAGGCTGAGCGACGCGGAGACGGCACTCCTCGCCGCCGTGGAGACCGCACCCGGGGATGCCCGGGCGTGGGGGCTCCTGGCCACGGTGTGCAATGGCCTCTCCAAATACGCGGAGGGGCGGGCCGCGTGCGAACACGCCCTCGCGCTCGACCCGTCGGACGTGCGGGCGCGGTTCGACCTTGGCGTCGCACTCTTCAACCTCGACTGCTCCGCCGAGGCCGCGGTCGCGTTCGATGCCGTGATCGCCGCGGACCCGAGGCACGCCGACGCGACCTGGATGCGCGGCCACTGCGCGCTCCGGGCGAACGACCTCGACAGGGCGGCCGGGCTCTTCCGCAAGGCCGCCGAGCTGGACCCGCTCCGCTACGCAGCACTCGGTCCGCTCTATGCCGGATTCGCTGCCTCCGCCGCTGGAGAGAAAGAGGAGGCGGCGGCCCGGTTCGATGAGGCCCTGCAGGTTTCGCCCGGGGGCGTCGTGGGCGTCCTTGCCCAGGGCTGCCGCGAGCGCCTGTCCGACCCGACACCCTGCGAGACCCTCCTGCGTCTCGAAGACTACCTCCTCGTCCCGGGACAACGCGTGGAGACGAGGGGCCTCGACCTGCTCCTGGCCCCCTCGGGATCCCCCTGCACACGCGTCGTCCTGGACGAGCGACTCTCCGTGATGGTCGAAGGACCGTCCACCGGGATCTCCGGGCGGGCGTTCCTCCAGGCGATCGACCTCCTCGCGATCCACGGCCGAGGCGAGCGTGCGGCCGGGGCGCTCCTCCTCCCTGGAGCGACTCCGAACGGTCCGCTTCTCCTCCTCGATCGAGGCCATGACGCGCCGCCGGCCGTGTGCGCGCCGTACGTCCAGGCCCTTCACGCGCTTCGCATGCTACTCGAGGCCGCCGCGCTCGGCAGGGAGGGGGACGAGGCCGCCATCGCGGCCGCCCTCGATCGTCACCACGAGATCGTCGACGCGGCAAGAAAGGCCTCGCTGTGGGGCGACCTCGTGGAGGCCTCGAAGGCGGACGCAGAAGCCAAGGGAAGCGACAGCACGCCCGAGGCACTCAGGTGGCTGCATGTGATCGCGCGTCTCTCGGAGGCGAGCCCGGGAGACGACGCTGCCAGGGCGTCCTATCTGCGTGCGGCGAGCGATGCGTACCATGCCGGTGCCTACAGCCTCGCGGCGCTCCTCTACCGGATGGCGCTCCGCGGCGATCCGTCGCGCTCCGACGCGCAGGCAGGCTTGGCGGCCGCGCTCGCCCGCGACGGACGATACGAGGCCTCCCTGGCGGCGCTCCAAGGGGTCGAGGGCGCAAACCTGGAGGTGGGGCGCTCCCTCTTGATGGCCGGCGAGTATGACGAGGCCGCCGAGAGGCTCTCCACGCTTGCCCCCTCGTGGGAGGTCGCCGAGATGATCGGCCTGTGCCGCCTCTGGAGGGGGCGCTGGGGGGAGGCGGCGGAGTCGTTCCGTGCCGCGATCGTCGCCAATCCCGCGCGCGCCGCGTTCCATCGCTTCCACCTCGGCCTCGCGCTCCACGCCGGGGGGGATCGCGTGGGCGCGAGAGCCGAGTGGAGGGAATGCGCGCAGGCGGCCCCCGAGTCGATGTATGGCGCTCTGGCGCAGGGCCTCTCCACGACGCGCGCCGAGCTCGTTTCGCGTCGGAAGGTGGCGGTGGACGCGGCCACGGCTGCGGTGGACAAGCTCTCCCGCGGTTGGGGGGCTCTCGCCCGGATCGAGGCGCTCCCGCAGCATGAGGCCGCTGCCGCGCTCCTGAAGTGGCTGGAGGCGGCGCGGAAGCGGGGCGGGGAGCTCGGCAGCGCGCTCGGCGCGGAGCTGACCGACGCGCGCCGCGCGGCGTGCGGCACGTCGGCGGCGAACAATCTGCTCGACGAGGCCCTCCGACAGGCGCGGGACGACGTGCGCGAGGCGAAGGGGGAGGAGGCCCTTGCCGCGGCGGCACGGGAGAGGCTGCTGGAGGTCATGAAGCGCTGCCTGTCGCCGCAGAAGTAGGCCGAGCGCGCGGCGGGAAGGCGGACGGGATCGATCCGGGTTGTGGATTTCCCCTTGCCCCGGCGATCCGGGCCCGGTATCGTTCGCGCGTTCAATTGTCGGCGAGACCTGTCCTGAGGGGTTGGAGGAGGGGAACCATGCGATCCGCCACCTTGCTCGTTCTGGCCTGCCTCGCGCTGGCGGCCGGAGCCGCCTCGGCGCAGAACATCACCATCCTCGACCAGAACGGCCAGCCGCACGAGGTTGACCCCAACCAGTTCCTCGTCGTGGCGCCGCACCCGGGGATCATCGACACCGATCACCTCCACGCGCAGAACGGCGTCTGCGTCTTCGACGTCAACAACGTATTCGTCAACGATCCGTCGCTCGACCCGAACGGACGCGGATACACGGATGTGATCGTGCAGCCGGGGCCCGCGTTCGAACCCAAGTCGGTCGTGCTCGGCTTTGGACTCATGGTCCTAAAGGGCGCCACGGACGACGCGAACATGTTGGGGTTCACCGCCAACGCTCATTCGGGGCCGCTGGACCTTGCCGTCTTCGGCTTCGAGCCGAGCGCCCTCGACGGCGCGGACAGCGGCGCCGTTCACGACAGCTCCGGCGGCAGGTAGCTCAGCATCGAGGGACGGACGGAGTACAGGAATGATACGGACGACAACGGTCCTACCGATCCTGCTCGCGACGTGCCTGCACGCGGTTGCGCAGGGAGGGGGAGCCGAGGAGATGGTCCGCCAGGGATGGGCGGCCCTCGACGCGAAGGAGTGGGAGGGGGCGGAGTTCCTGTTCCGCGCCGCCCTGAAGGACGCGCCGGACAACGCAGACGGCCACGTGGGCCTCGGCGTCGCCTTCGCCAGGCAGAACCACTACAATCGCGCCCTCCCGGAGTTCGAGAAGGGGCGTGAGCTCGGGAGCAAGCACGAGCACCTTGACCTGGAGCTTGGCCGCGCCCTCTACATGAACAAGAGGCATGCGGATGCGGTGCCTTCGCTGGAGGCGTACCGCGCCTCCCACCCCGACGTCTGGCAGACGTACGAGATCCTCGGGCTCTGCTACTTTCAGACGAAGGCCTTCGCAGCGTGCATCCAGGCGTTTGCGCACCCGAGCCTGAAGGCGCACACCGAGCACGAGGCGATGTACGCCTTCTACACGGGCGCCTCGCAGCTCTACCTGGGCCAGGAGGGCGGGAGGGGCATCCTGGAGGGCGTCGTCCAGACGCACGCCGGGACCCCGTACGCGGAGTCGGCCTCGAAGCTCCTCGCCGCCGCCGCGAAGGGCCCCGTCGCCGCGCCGCAGCAGGCCGACCACGACGTCTGGGCGCGTGGCCGCAGGCTCAGGCCCGAGCGCTGGTGGTACGTCTTCGGCGCGATTGAGGGCGGACACGACACGAACCCGGTCTCGATCGGCCACGACGCCCTGGTCGAGGGCTCCCTCGCCAACCAGCCGACGTGGTTCCTCCAGCTCCAGGGCGGGCTCGGGGCGCGGATCGTCAACCGCGAGCGGACCTACTGGGGCGTGGAGGCCAGGCACCTGACGAACTGGCACGACGAGCTCTCGAAGTTCGACCTCAACCAGTTCTCCGGGTCGACGTACTTCGAGCACTGGATCAACGACTGGCTCGGCTTCGGGCTGTCAGGCTCCTTCAGCCCGCTGTGGGTGGGCGGAGAGGAAATTCGGGACACGTGGTCCGTCAGCCGGAGCGCGTATCTCGTCGAGGCGTACTGGACGCGGACGCGGCTGCACTATGACTTCCAGAACAGCGAGTACACCCTGGACGGCCTGACGGACGCGGGCGACCCCGACGCCTCGCTTCACACGATCGGGGTCTCGCAGGAGGCCTACGTCCCGGGGACGGACCTGCGTCTGGTGCTTGGCTACTCGCACTCGATGCAGCACGCCGATGGAAACGACTACGACGCCGACCTCGACCGCGTGTCGTTCCTCGCGTCCCATCCCGTGGCCTGGGAGATCCGCGCCACGGCGACGTTCAGCTACGCCTACGGGAACTACCACCACGACAACAGCCGCGACCCCGGGACGGACGACCGCGAGGACGACAGCCTCATCTACGGCATCCGGCTCGACCGCCCGGTGACCGACTGGATGAGCGCCTACGTGGGCGCGACGTGGATCGACGGGGAGTCGAACCTCGGCGTGTTCGACTACGACCGGAACCTCTACACGGCGGGCCTCGAGTTCCGGTACTAGGGCGCCTCGGCGACCTTGCGCAGCTCTGCCTGCTTCCCCGCGATCTCCTCGAGGTCGTGCTCCCAGCGCATGATGTCCGCCGAGAGCTGGCGGATCTTCTCCTCGTTCGCGCCCTTCTGCGCGCGAAGCTCCAGCGCCTTGCGCTCCAGCGCGTCAATCTCGTCGAGGGCCTTCAGCCGCTCGATCTGCCGGTCCTTCGACTGCGCCTGGGCGTTCAGCTCCGTCAGCATCGCGTGGAGCTTTGCGAGCGGCTCGTCCTGCGTCTCGTCGGAGAGCTTCTCGACGTACCAGGTCTTCCCGATCTCCCCCTCCTGCGCCTCCAGCTCGGCCTGGCTCTTCGCGCAGAGCTTGTCGATCTCCTCCATCCGACCCTTCGGCTTCCCCTCCATCACGCCGAGGCCGTGCAGCTCCTCCTGAATCTGGACCTCCTTCGCGCGGAGGCTCGCCGTCTCCTCCTGCGCCGCCTTCACCGCGGCCTGCTGCGTCTCGATGAAGCTCATGATCGACACGAGCCCCTCGTCCGGCACCGCGCGGTGGAAGTCGAGGGCGACCAGCTTCGCGCCCGTCTTCGTCATCGCCTCGTCCCGCCCGCGGCCCGTCCAGCTCCGCTGGATCGTCAGCGACCCGCGCTTCCCGAGGTCGAACGTCTTGCCGAAGAACCCCTTCTTCGCGCTCTCCCGATCGAGCGCGTCGATCTCGTCCTGGATCTTCTTCACCTTGTCGTCGATCGCGAGCAGCTCCGCGAAGACCTCCTGGAATCGCTGCTTCTCCCCGTCGGGGCACTTCTGGAAGGCCTCGAACGCGACGCGGCCCAGCTCCTCGTGCCTCGCGGTGAGCTGCTTGTTCGCGTCGACGACCTTCTCCTCGTTCGCCTTGACCTGCTGCCGGATCTGCTCGGCGAGCTCGACCCGCTCCTGGATCTTCCGCCCATCCGAGCGGTACTCCTCGAGCGACGCCAGCAGCCGGTGCGCGTGCTCCAGCTCCGTGCGCAGCGTCTCGCTGCGGGAGGCCCTCACGCCCAGCTCGCGGAGCCGCTTGCCGACCTCCCGCTGGCGCGCGGCGACCTCGC
>CAZYRM010000242.1:0-8860 GCA_964649705.1 uncultured Planctomycetia bacterium | reverse complement strand
AAAGTACTTGGCCGTCAATGACCTTACGGAGCGGCTCACCTATGGAGCGCGTCTCGATCATCATCCCCACGCACCAATCCCGAGCGTACGTCCCGCTCGCCATCCAGTCCGCGCGGGAGTACCTGGCCCGCCGCGATCACGAGATCATCGTCACGGACGACGCATCTACCGACGGCACCTGGGAGTGGCTGCTCGAGAACCGCGAGAAGTTCGATCTTCGCATCCTTCGAACCCCCGGAACCGAGCCACGCGGGCTTGTCTTCACTTTCGACGAGGCCGTGATCCAGGCGACCTGCGACATCATCTGGTACCTCCACCCGGACATGGTGTTCGGTCCGAACTGCGACGCAGAGATCGTGCCTCACCTCGCCCGACGGATGATGTTCTGCCCCACGAGGATCGAACCGCCGATCTACCCGGCGTCACCCGTGGTCGTCCATCGGGACTGGGGGACGACTCCCCAGGAGTTCGCACCGCATCTCGAGGAATTCCTGCGGTTCGCGGTCGAGGAACGTCGCGGCGAGACGACCGACGGGATCTTCTCCCCGTTCGCCTGCTGGAAGGCCGACTTCCTGTCCGTCGGCGGACACGACGCGGCGTTCGCCCCGTTCTACCGCGAGGACTCTGACCTCTACAACCGCATGGCCCTCGAAGGGTTCTGCTTCCGGCAGACCTGGTCCGCCTACGTGTACCACTTCGTCGGCCGCTCAGGACGCGAGCGACGGGAGCCGGGAGCTCAGGAGAAGTGGCGGCGGGTGTCCGAAAGAAGCGACCGCACGTTCATCCGCCGGTGGGGCAGTCTGCCGAAGTTGACAGAACATCTCGCCCCGATCCCGCGTCTTCGCATCCCGATCGCCCTCGAGGTGAACATGCGAGACGAGGTCGAGCATGTGGTTCCGTTCTTCGCCCACATCGAGCCGTACTTCGACGAGATCGTTGTCGTGGATGACGGGTCGACCGACGGGTCGGTCGAGCGGCTACGGGCCTGGATCGATGAGTGCGCGACGACGGAGTCGCTCTTCGAGCCGAAGAAGTTCCAGATCGTTCACCGCCCGCTCGCCGGAGACTTCGCTGGGCAGATCAACTTCGGGGTCTCGCGTACGACCTGCGAATGGGTTTTCCACGCAGACCTCGACGAGCGGTTCGACTCCGCACTTCTCGAGTCGCTCCAAGACCTCGTCCGGTCGATGGAGGAGAGCGGCGCCCAGGTCTGCGGGTTCGGTCGCGTCAACCGGCTGGACGGGGTGGTCGCCAACGATCTCCCGCGGGACCAGTGGACGCGCGAGGGGATCGAGGCAGCTCGGGCTCGCGGCTTCCCCGGGCACGTGAGGAACGCCGACCACCAGTTCCGGCTGTTTCATCGGTCCGTTCGGTGGGTCGGGCGGGTTCACGAGAAGCCAAGTCCCTGCTTCGACGCACCGGATCGAGTGCGGGCATCGGGGTTCGGGCTGATCCGGCATGACAAGTCGCTCGACCGGCAGGCCGAGCAGGACGGGCTCTACGCGGGGATCGAGGGGGAGGAGGGACCGAGCTCGCTCAGGCCCTCGACTCCCAGGCTTCGCTGGCTGCTCATCGAAGGGAAGGGGGACATCGACCGGACGGGCGCCTCGCGAGAACTCGCCCGTGCGCTGGCCCAGTCGGGTCAGCAGGTCCACATCATAGCCTCGGGTTTCCAGCCACCGACCCCTGGAGCATCCGACGAATTCGCCGTGCACCCAGGCCTTCGCGATGAGCCTGCCGCGCCCGAGCCAGCCACTCATCGCATCCAGAACACGGTCTTTGCCACGGAACAGATGGCCCGGGTGTCGGATGCGCGCGGTCCGTTCGATGTCGTCCACGTCTTCGGCGCCGTCGAGGGGCTGGTGGCCCAGTCCTGCCAGAGGGTGATGAAGACGCTACTCTTCTACACGGTTCTCCACGACGAGTCGGCGAAGTGGAAGGGGGGTGGAGAGCAGGCAGAGAAGGTAGCCACATACCTCGAGGAGATGGCCGCCTGGGTGCGCGGGCATGCGGACGGAGAGTTCGTCGTTCGCGAGATGCTCCCCAAGCGAGGAACGATCGGTGAGAACCCCGGCCTGGCCGTGCACGTCATCGACCGACCGGTCAGCCCGCTGGGCGACTCGCATACCTTCGACGCGAGGCTGTTCAAGCAGCGCGTGCTTCGTCTCGATGGATCGACCCGGATGTTCACCTGCATCGGTCCGTCGAGTGATCAGGGGATGAGGGCATACCGGTCGGCCCTGGAGGCGCTGCATCCCAAGCTGCCGGGTGCTGCGTTCGTGGCCAGCGGGAAGATCGACCATGCCCCAGGACTCATCCGAGTCGCCCTGGACGATCCGACTGGCCGGCGCGCGGTCTTCGAGTCGAGCGAGCTGGTCGTCCTACCAGAGGACTCTGGCGAGATCGAGCAGGTGGTCCAGGCGATGCTCCTTGGCGTTCGTGTGGTCGCTCCGCGCAGCGTCGTCGAACGGGAGGGCTGGGCGGGCAATCCAGGGGTCGTTCCCTTCGACCCGGGGAAGCCCGACTCGCTCGCCTCCGCGATGATCCGGCCCATAGTCCTTGCAGAGGGCCATCCCGTCGACCTGTCCGCCCGGTACTCTTGGGCTACTCTGGCCGGTCGGATGATCGAGGCGGTCGGGCGCATCCGTAGCGCGCGTCAGCCGATGGAGAGGTCCCTCGCATGAGGATCCTGATCAACGCCCTGCCCGTGCACCCCGGAATGACGGGGATCGGGACGTTCACGCTGAACCTCGTCCGAGCGGTCCACCTGACGATCACCCGGCACGAGTACATCGTGCTGCATCACCCGGCGGTCGACATCTTTTCCCGCGTGAGAAACGTTGCAGAGCATCACACGCGATTCGTCCCGGTGGAGGTGCGCGGCGAGCAGTGGGAGGAGATGGAACTCCCGCGGCTTGCCTCCGACCTGGAAGCCGATCTCTATGTCTGCCCGCTGCCCAGTCTGCCGTCGACTCTTCCGTGCGCGAGCATCTGCACGGTCCATGACCTTCTCCCCATCACGATGCCTGGCCTCGGGGACTCGAAGATCGGCGAGTGGTTTCGTCGGACGATCGAAGAGGATGTTCCGCGGGCAGATCGCGTAATGGTGGTGTCCGAGGCGACCAGGCAAGATCTGCTCGCCCATCTCGGCGATAGGGTGGACGGGAATCGCGTGGTCGTCACCCACGAGGGGATCGAACCGGAATTTCGAGCGACGGAGCCGGCAGGACGCGAACGGATCCGTCGCGGATACGACCTGCCGGACACCTACTTCCTGTACGTCAGCACGATCGAGCCCAGGAAGGGGATCGACGAGGCACTCGAGGGATTCGCCAGGTACGTCGCGACTGCCAGGGACTCCTCTGCGCAGCTCATCCTGGCGGGCCGAGAGGACGCCATGCCATACGCTCTGGCCGAACGCGTGGCCGGGCTCGGGCTATCCGGTCGAGTGCGTCGGTTGGGCTACGTCCCGCGGGAGGACCTTCCCGGCCTGTACTCCTCGGCCTCTTGCCTGCTCTTCCTCTCGAAGGCCGAGGGATTCGGGCTCCCTGGAGTGGAGGCCATGGCCTGCGGGACGCCGGTGATCGCCTCAAACGCTCCGGCACTCCGCGAGGTCCTCGGCGAAGCCGCGATTCTCGTCGAGAGTGGGGATCCTGCGCGCGTGGCGGAGGAGATGGCGCGGGTGTCCCAGGACGCCTCACTGGTGAATCGCCTGCGGTCTGCGGGTCCGACGCGGGCTGCTCAGTTCTCCCTTGGCAGGTGGGCGGGAAAGCTGAGCAGCATCGTCTCTGCTCTGTCCCTCGAGAGGTTCCGGGCGATCGAATAGTCGATCTGGCCGGCACTTGCGACGTTGGCGAGCGCAGGCCTCACCTAGCAATCCACGGGCCGTACTTCATCGCACTTAAGTGTGATGCGCGGGCGCCCCACCTTTCCGAGAATCCCCGACGAGCAGCAGTATTCACCGAGGAAGGAGGCGAGCATGGCGGTCATCGACGTTGTCAGCGGATCCGCGACCGAGACGATACGTTGCCGTTCTGGCGGCGTGATCGAGATTCCGATCGACGAGGTTCAGGTTGACGATCTCCTGGTCGGTCCATCCCGCGAGTCCGTTCTCGCCCTCGCCTGGTCGATGGCGCTCGAGCCGGTCAGCCCATTCCTGGTCAGGCAGACCATCGGGGCGGCGCTCCCCTTCGAACTCGTCTTTGGCCGGCTGCGGCTGCTCGCGATGCGAGAGCTCGGCCGTCCGACCATTCCCGCGCGCGGGATCGCGTGCTCCTCTCGAACGGTCCGATCCATCCGATCCGCCGAGCACGCGATCCGTACGGGCGCCCGTCATCCCGATCCTGTCCGCGCCGTCGCCTGGCTGCGCAAGACCTTCGACCTGCCGATCTCCGCCCTCGCGGAGGAGTTCGAGAAATCGATCGGTTGGATCACGGATGCGCTCGCGTGTTCGGGCAAGGACGAAGTGGATGCGTGAACCGCTTGGCTCCCTTCGGCCCGCCCTATCTCACCCGAGTATCGAGGGCGATCCGCAGGGCCGTCACGGCTCGATCCGCGCAGTGCATCTTCGAGCGCGGGAGCCCGCCGAGTCCTTCGACCACGTCCTCCGATCGGATCTTCTTCGCCTCAGCGACTCGTTTCTCGTGGGCGAGCGTCGCCACCATACTCCCGCAGGCGATCGTCGCGGCACACGCATAGGTCTCGAAACCGACCTGGGCGATCACGCCGTTCTCGACCCGGAGATGGATCGTGATGTATGGCCCTCCATCCGGCTGCCCGACGTGTCCGCGGTGCGTGGCGTCCTCGATCGGACCGCGGAATCTCTGGTTCCCGTACTGCTCAAGGAAGGCTGCGGAGTACATGGGCATGGTCTCCCGGTGAAGCGACGCGCACATAGCGTACTACGTGGGCCGACCTTCGAAGCCTGTCTTTCGGCGGTCGCGCCTCGCGAGTGCGTACCGTGAGGGTCCTGCACGTCTCGCCCGAGCTCCCTCCCCAGGAAGTGCACGGCCTCGGACGATATGTCGACGAGCTCGCCAGGGCTCAGGTCGGGATCGGCATCGAAACCCACGTCCTCACGAACAGCATCAAAGGGGACGACCACGAGGTCGTCATCCAGGGCGTCCACATTCACCGGGTCCACTTCCCCCCCGCTCCCGAGCCCAAGCAGGAGAACGGGGGCCTGCTTCAGTTCAATCAGATGCTGCTGGATCGATTCCTCGACCTGCGCGGCGTCCTGGGGTCGATCGACGTGGTCAACTCGCATGACTGGCTCAGCGCATCGGCGGCCCGCTCGATCGCCGGGCTGACTGGAGCGCGACACGTCTTCACGTACCACGACACGATCGTCGGGAAGCGGTTCGGTCAGCTGAACTCCGGCGATCGGCTGGCCGCGGAATGCGAGGGACTGGCAGGCCAGGCGTGCGATGTCGCGGTCGTCCTCTCGGACTTCATGCGGGAGGAAGTCATCCGCACGTACGGGCTGTCGGGCGAGCGGGTGGCTGTGGTTCCAGGCGGGGTGGCCCTTGACCGCTTCGCCCAGGCGCCCGGATCGATGATCCAGAAGTTCCGCCGCGAGCACGGTGCGGGACGGCACGTGATCGTCACGTACTTCGGCCGACTCGACCCGGAGAAGGGCCTGGACGTCCTGCTTCCGGCGGTCGAGCGCATGATCGCTCGAGGCGATCCGATTCGTCTCGTCCTTGTCGGGAAAGGCGGGCTCGATGGACCCCTCAAGGAGATCGTCGAGAAGAACGGCCTGCTCCACGGGCGAGTGGACTTCACGGGGTACTTCGCGGGGGACGACCTGCTCGCGGCACTCCACGGGTCCGACGTCCTCGTGTTCCCCAGCACGTACGAGCCCTATGGCCTGGCGCTTCTCGAGGGGATGGCCTGCGGGAAGTGCGTGGTCGTGTCTGGATGCGGCGGCCTGGCAGAGATCGTCCGGGACGGCAAGACGGGGTTGGTTTTCCGGTCAGAGAATGTCGGGAACCTGATGGACGTGCTCGGCCGCGCGGTGCGAGATGCCGCGCTCCGCGATGTCTTGGGAGGAAACGCGGTCGACTACGTCCGGGCCGAGCGAACGTGGCGAAGCGTGGCGGAGCGATTGGCCGACGTGTATGGTCGCGGGGCCGTGAGAAGCGTTGCTGCCAACTCCACTCGGACCAACAAGCGGATCTTCTGCCTGTTCGGTCGGATGGGCGACGTCGTGTGCGGCGCTCCGATCTTCCAGACGCTCCAGCGGACGGCCCCAGACAACCCGATGACGTGGGCCACCCTCCGACCGTACGTATCGATCGCGGCCGCGGCAGGAGCAACTCGGGTGATCGCCATCGATCCTCCGGCGGACATGCTCGACCAGGCGATTCCGGCGTGGATCGAAGCGGTCCGCAAGGAACCGGGAACGGAGGTGATCGTCCCCCAGGTGCTACCCGCGGAGTTTCCCGCCTGGGAGTCCTCTGGCGTCCACATCCTCGACGCGATGGCGCAGAAGGTCGGGCTGGAGTCGAACGGCGGATGGCGGATCGAGCTGGAAGTTGCTCCGGAGATCGCGGAGGACGTGCGGGGAGTCATCGAGCGGCTGGAAGGTGCCCCTCGCGTGGTCATCGCGCCGACCAGTCGAACGGCTCGCCCATGGAGCGGATACCAGGAACTCGTCGCCAGGCTCGGGCGGGTCGCGTTCCTTCAGGTGGGCCATCCCGACGATCCACTCCTCGGCGGTTCGAACATCGTCGACCTCCGTGGGAGAGACCCACTCGTCACCACGGAACTCGTCCGGAACGCCGACCTGTTCATCGGAAACGACTCAGCCCCGGCATGGTTGGCGACCGCGTCGCGAACGCTCATGCTCGTCATGATCGACGGGGAAAGAAGCGCGCGGGCGAACGTAGGGTTCCACAGGGTCGAGCGAGACGGCCCGATCGTCGAGCTGCCGCTGGACACGTCGGTTGAGGCGGTCGCCTCCCGAGTCGAGCAGGCCATCGGGCAGCTACCCACGCCGGCCCCATCTCGTCGCTCCCGCGCTCCCTCCGCGGTCATCGACATCGTTGTCCGGACCGGAGGCCACCTCGACTCCCTTCGCCAGATGCTCGACACGCTCGTCCAGTTCACGGCGCATCCGATACGGATCATCGCGATCGACAACGGAGCCGCCGAAGACGCTCGGACCTTCCTGGGTGAGGCGAAGCTGCGCGGACTGGTCGACGACATCGTGGAGAGCTCGGAACCCGTCGAGGCTTGGCGGTCGGGACTGGGGCTCGTCAGGTCGGACCCCTTCTTGATCTCGGACCCGGGCATCCTCGTTTCGAAGATGTCCCCCTGCTGGCTAACCCGTCTTCTCGATGCCTGGAGTCGTGAGCCGGGTCTTGCTCGGCTCTGCGTGGGTCTGACTCGAGAGGGCGCAAGAGCCACCGACTCACCAAACTCCATCCGGATCCTCGAGGGTGTCGGCTCCCTGGAGACGACGCTTCAGCTCGTGGACCACGAGAGGTTTCGTACTGCTGGTGGTTTCGGGCCGAGGCCCATGACCGAGGCGTTTCTCGAAATGGAGCAGCAAGGGGGCGCCACCGCCGTGGCGAGCGGGATCGTGGCGGTTCGCGTCGAAGATGCTGGACGGTGCGACACGGCTTCAGCCCGTCCCATCCTTTTCTGCCTGTTCGAGCGGATGGGCGATGTACTTGCCGGGGTGCCCGTGTTCCAGCAGCTCAGCCGGCGGTACCCTGGGCGAGAGGTGGCCTGGGCGGTCCTCCAGCCATACGCCTCGATCTGCCGGGCCGCGGGCGCCAAGCGAGTCATCGAACTCCAAGCCGGCTCGGCGCCGCACCACGAAGTGATCGGAGCATTCCTGCGCGATCCTCGGGTGGATCAGGAGTTCGAGGTGGTCATCCCTCAGGTTCTACCGGGCGACTACGACCGGTGGCGAGTGTCGAACGTCGCGATGACCGACTACATGGCGGAGAAGCTGGGCATCGGCCCGGTGGCCTCCCGGCAACCCGCCCTGGCGATCCCCGTGCTCACTCAGGCCGAGGTCGACATGTTCTTCCGGGAGAACCGCCTGGTCGGCCGGGTGGCGATCGCCTTGGCCCCGGACAGCTTCACGTCGCGTCCCTGGCCGCGCGAGAACTTCGTCGAGCTGGTCGAGAGGTTGCCTTTCGTGACGTTCTTGCTCGTCGCCGGACAGGACGATCCTCCGCTCGCCGCGCCGAACGTGATCGACCTACGTGGTCGCGACCCGCTTTTCGGCATCGAGAGTATCTCGAGGTGCGACCTGTTCGTCGGGAACGACTCGGGCCCAGCTTGGATGGCGACGTCCACGAAGACCGCCATGATCGTCCTGATGGATCCGGACCGGGCAGCGACTCTGCCAGTTGGGTTCCGGAGGCTCGAGCTGACGCAGCCCGTCATCGAGGAGTCGATCACGCGGACGGTCGACGACGTCGAGCGGATGGTCCTCGAGCAGCTGTTCCCGCTGGGACGGCCAAGAAAGGGAATCGAGAGGACGACCTGCCTGTGCGGCGGGGAATCCGGCCGCTACTTTGGGGCGAAGAATGGGTGGGCCATGCGGGCGTGCGCCTCCTGCGGACTTCTACGAGTCGACCCTCGACCCGACCCGAGGCGCCTGAGGGACGACCTGTACTCGACGAGGTACTGGTTCGAGACCCAGCGCGACGTGTCCCACCACCCCACGATCCTCGAGCGGGTGAACGAGTACGACCACCGGGCGCCCAGACTGATTCAGGAGGTCCAGAGGTTCATCCAGACGGGGCGACTCCTCGATGTCGGATGCTCGCATGGCGGGTTCGTCAAGCGAGCGTGCGAGGCCGGGTTCGACGCCGAGGGGACGGAGATGGACGAGTGGGTC
>CAZYRM010000241.1:6270-8906 GCA_964649705.1 uncultured Planctomycetia bacterium | reverse complement strand
GAGCACGAGAACGATTTCGAGCCCGATTACGAGCACGCCACCGCCACCGATTCCCGAGTAGAGTAGCGTTGTAGGATTAGGGCTGGGTCAGGTTGAAGTCGCGAATCGCCTTCAGCTCCGCCCTGGTGGCCACGCCATTCCTCTCCAGCCGGCTGAGGTAGTCGTCGATGGAGGGGATCTTTGGACCGTTCTGGAGCGTCTCCAGCGACGGGCTGAAGACCCTGAACATGTCCGCGAACGTCGCTTCGACGGAGTCGTTCTCGCCCACGCGGGGGCGCGTGTCGAACACGTCCCACAGGATGCAGCCGACGCGGAACTCGTTGCGCCGGTCGAACGGGTAGGAGGTCAGCTCGCCCGCCTCCCACTCCTCGCCCTTGAAGTTGACCGAGGCGGCCCCACGGTCGCCGGAGAGCATCAGCCCGACGAACTGCGCCCACCCCTCGCTCATGCCGAGGCCGTCGTCCTTCGCGTCGCTGAAGCTGTGCGAGCCACCGGGCGAGCTGATCCTCACGCACTGGTGACCCAGGATCGCGTGGCCGATCTCGTGCCGAATGGTCTCGATCAGGCTGTCGATCGCGCGACCCTTCGTGAGCTGGATGCTGTGCGTGTCCGGCTCGTAGTGGCTCCAGAACGGGTCTTCGTCGTCGTTGGGGTCGCCGTTGATCGGGCTCCGGTGAAAGACGTTGAACGGACGGGGGCGCCCCACGTGGATCCCCGCGCGGTCGAGGACGTCGACCATGCGGATGACCTCGTCCTGGAGACTCTTGTCGTCAACGAACAGGTTGAGGGCGAACTTCGGGACGACCCGCGACGGCCTCAGCGGGTGGACGCAGGGCGTCAGCGGGCCCTCGTCGCCGTTCGGGTGCTGGGCGGTCACGTGGATGCACGGGACGTTCGGCGCCGAATCGCCCTCGGGGTGCCTCAGGCCGACGTGCTGGCAGGGGCGCACGGGGCCGCGGTCCCCGCCTGCGTGCTGCTTGACCATGTGGGTGCACGGCGTGTTCACGGTGTCGCCGTCGCGATGGAAGTTCCTCGGTCCGTGCGTGCACGGGACCCGCGCCTCGTGGCCGCCGTGCTCCTGGACCAGGTGAACGCACGGGAGCATGTCCGAGTGTCCCTGCGGATGCTCGACGAAGGTGTGCGTGCAGGGGACGCGCGGGCCGGCGTCGCCGCCGGGGTGCTGGGCCGTCAGGTGCGTGCACGGGACGGAGTTCCGGTCGCCGAACGGGTGCTCCCACCCGAGGTGCGCCTTCGCTTCGCGCTTCTCGATCTGCGGCTTCTCCAGCCTGGGTCTCTCGAGCTTTCCCGGCCGCTGAGCGAGCGCGGGGAGCGCTAGGGCCAGAACCAGGGTTGCGATGGCTGTACGCATGGGGACCTCCAACATAGAAGAAGCGATTTGTCTCGCTCCTATCTAGGGAGGCGGAGGCGGAACTCCCGCCGGAATCCGCGCGCGCGCGATTGTCTTGCCGCGCTTGGGGTTGCGTCAGCGCGGGAGGGGCAGCTTCCAACGCTTCGTGAGATCCCCGAGGACCTCGCGCTCCTCGGGCTTGAGGTCGCCGTCGCACGTGGCGAGGGCGAGGAGGAGCTCGCAGACGGCGGTCCGCTCCTCGTCGCGGTCGAAGGCGGACACGAGGTCGTCGAGTCCCCGGCCCGGGGCGCGGTCGAGGCGCTTGGGCACGTTGAGCCTCTCGCGCCAGTTGGCGAGGATGTGTCGCTCGCGCCCGGAGACGACGCCGTCGCAGAACGCGATGGCGCAGAGGCCGAGCCACAGGGCTCGCGCCTGGGCCTCGTCGAGGTCGCGCAGGAGCTGCGACTCGGGCGGCCACCACGAGAGCGCGAGGTCGTTCAGCCACTCGTCCTCCTCGTCGCGGTAGTCGCCGTCGCAGGTTGCCATTTCGGCAAGGCTGTTGAAGACGGCGACGCGTTCCTCCTCCTTCTTGAAGGTGCGGGTGAGGCGTCGGACGTCGGCGCTTTTGGTTTCCCTGAGTTCGAGCTCGACCTCGAGTCGCCCGGCCCAGGCCGTGAGGAGGGCCTTCTCCTTGGCGGAGACGGCGCCGTCGGCGCACGCGACGGCCTTGAGGGCGTCCCACCACGCGGCGCGCTGGGCCGGGGTGAGCGGGGGGAGGGGAGGCTGCTTCTTCATCGGGATCCTCGCGAGGAGGCGGGAGGATACGCGATCCGGGCGGAGGACGGAAGCGATTCCGCCATCCGATGCGCCCGTCGGGAGTTGCGGTGATCGGCGTCGAGCCCGAAATCTGCCGCGCGCGATCGACATCCCTCGGATGTTGGTGGTCATTTCAGATGTCTCCCTTTCGAGCGGAGGAAGCCATGAAGAAGCCGAACGAGGTTGGAATGCTCGTTGAGATGTCGACGGAGGAGTCGTCCCGTGTGGTTGGCGGCGGGTACTTCCAGTCGTTCTACGAGTTCTACGTTTCCGGGACCCTGCGCTGGGACGGGACGGTGTGTCGGCCCCTCGGGGCGGTTGCGCCCACAGTCGCCTCTCAGACGACGAACGTCTCCACGCGCATCGCGGAGACGAACGCGCTCCTGAAGTAGCGCCCGCGCGGTGAATCCCCGGGCCGGCCCCCCCCCCCCCCGCCCGGCCCCGGGGCGTGGGGGGCCCCCCGCCCAACCCC
>CAZYRM010000241.1:0-6260 GCA_964649705.1 uncultured Planctomycetia bacterium | reverse complement strand
GTCCCCGCCGGGGGCGGCCCCCCCCGCGGGGGGCGGCCCCGCTGCTCGTGTCGTCCCCGGCGACATCCGCCCGGAGCCGAACGCCGGAATTCGGTGGCGCAGAGCGCTGGCCTCACGCAAAATGGGGCGGACTATCCCCTTCCGTGCCTGGAGGTGTCCGCGTGCCCGCCAATACAGAACAGGGGACGATGACCTACGACCGGTGGTCGTCCCGCATCACCGAGGAACACGTCAAGACGTCCGGACTCCGCCGCGAGGACCTCGCCGAGCTCGCCTACATCTACTTCAGGCGCATGGACGACCGATACGGCCGCCGGATCGCCGAGCCACGCGCCCTGGACGTCCTCTCCGAGCTCGCCCACTTTTTCCGCGAGCGCGCCCCTGGCGAGATCAAGGTCCGCCTCATCCCCGCCAAGGACCTCGCCGAGGACGCCGCCGAGGGCGCCGTCGCCCTCGAAACCGTCATGGCCGACCAGCGCTTCATCGTCGATACCATCAAGCTCTGCCTCGCCGACCTCCACCTCCGCGAGCAGGCCAGCGTCAACATCCTCGTCCCCGTCCACCGCGACGCCTCGGGAACGGCCCTCTCCGTCCAGCGGGTCGAGGCCCCCGACCACCCGTACGACTCGCTCACCCGCTTCCTCGTCGTCGGCCTCGCCGACGCCGCCCAGCAGGAACGCCTCGTCGCCGAGGTCCAGGCCCGCCTCCGCATCGCCCACGGGTCTGTCCGGGACTACCTGCGGTTCAAGCGCACGATGCGCGACCTCGCGAACGCCTGGGACTTCCTCGCCCACTCCGGCCAGAAGCAGGGGCCCCACGACGCCGACCTCGCCGAGGGAAAGCAGGTCCTCGACTGGATCCTCGACGACCACTTCCTCTACATGGACGTCCGCTCCCTCGGCCTCGAGAACGACCGCCTGGTCTTCCGCAAGGCCGAGTGCCTCGGGTCCTGCTTCGACGGGATCACCGAGAACGACCCGTTCCTCGCCGAGGCCCGCACATTCCTCGCGGCCCCGCCGCGCGGAAACCCCGTGTTCCAGCTCCGTAAGTCCCAGGTCGAGTCGCGCATGCACCGGGCGGGCCTCCTCGAGATGGTCCTCCTACGGCGCTTCGACGACCACGGGCGTCCCGACGGCGGCCTCCTCCTCTTCGGGCTCTTCACGCGGAAGGCCCAGGCCGCGCTCCGCGCCGAGGTCCCCTTCCTCAAGCGCCGTCTCGCCCGCCTCATGGAGCAGGACGAGATCCGCCCCGAGAGCTACCTGTACAAGGCGCGGATGTACGCCTTCAACTCCATCCCGCTCGAGTACCTCTTCGAGGCGCGCGACGAGGAGCTGACCCGCGTCATCCACCGCTCGCTCGACGCCGAGTTCCGGATGGAGGCCGCGGCGCACATCGACCTGATGCCCGACCGCGCGAGCGCCTACGCCCTCATCGCCGTCCCGCGCGAGGCGTACAGCGAGGCCCTCGTCGAACGCGTCAAGGGACGCCTCGCCGACGCCCTCGGGGCGGGGTACGTCGAGGTCCAGACCGAGGCCGCCAAGGGGCAGATCGTCCCCCTCTCCCTTTACCTCGAGCGCTGCGCGAAGAGCCAGGACGCCGTGCGCGAGGACCTGGAGCGCGACGTCATCCACCTCTGCACCCCGTGGCGGCAGCGGTTCCGAAAGGCCCTCTCGGAGGGCGCGGGAAAGCAGTCCAAGCGGCTCTACGCGCAGTACGCCGAGGCCTTCCCCGAGGCGTACCAGCAGGCGACTTCCGTCGAGGGCGCGATCGCGGACGTCAAACACCTGGAGAAGCTCCGCGCGACGTCCCAGATCCAGTTCGACCTGCTCGGAGCGAACGGGGCTGTGGACGAGGCGCGACTCAGGCTCTACCGCCCCGGGCAGCTCCTCCTCTCCGACATCCTCCCGATCCTCCACAACGTCGGGTTCCGCGTCCTCGACCAGGCGCCGACCGAGGTGCGCCTGCAGGACGGGACGTCGCTCAGGATCGACACCTTCCGCCTGAAGACGGACAAGACGAGCGGCGAAGCCGACTACGTCGAGAGCCGGGACCGCCTCGTGGCGGGCCTGACGGCCGTCTTCGACGGGAAGATGCGGAGCGACCTGCTCAACCGGTTGATGCTCAAGCCCGGACTCGGGTGGGAGGACGTCGACCTCCTGAGGGCCTACGTCCGCTACTCGATGCAGATCGGGCCCTTCTTCGCGACGAGCGTGGTGGAGCGGGTGCTCTTCCACCACGCCGCGCTCACCGAGGCGCTCGTGGAGTACTTCCACGCCCGCTTCCACCCGCGCTTCGGCGCCGCGGACGGCGACGAGCGGAAGACGCGGACGGAGAACGCGCGCCGCGCGATCGTCGACGGCCTCCGCGCGATCCAGGACGCGAGCGAGGACCGCGTGTTCCGCGTGCTCCTGAACCTGATCGACGCGACGGTCCGCACGAACGCCTTCCGGACCGATCGGAAGTTCCACTACATCTCGTTCAAGATCGATTGCGCGAAGCTCGACAAGTGCCCCGAGCCGAGGCCGCTCTTCGAGATCTCGGTCTACCACGCGGAGATGGAGGGGTGCCACCTGCGCGGCGGCAAGGTCGCGCGAGGGGGGATCCGCTGGAGCGACCGGCCCGACGACTTCCGCACCGAGATCTTCGGCCTCATGCGGACGCAGCAGGTGAAGAACGTCCTCATCGTGCCCGTCGGCGCGAAGGGGGGCTTCGTCGTGCGCGGCGTGCCGAAGGCGGGGCAGGACCGGAAGGCGTACGGCGACGCGATGTACGAGGTCCTCATCCGCGGGATGCTCGACCTGACCGACAACCGCGTCGAGGGGAAGGAGGTTCGTCCCGCGGGGGTGGTCTGCCACGACTCGTTCGACCCGTATCTCGTCGTCGCGGCCGACAAGGGGACCGCGCACCTCTCGGACACCGCGAACCGCCTCTCCGCGGAGTACCGCCACTGGCTCGACGACGCCTTCGCGAGCGGCGGGAGCGCCGGGTACGACCACAAGGTGGAGGGGATCACGGCGAAGGGGGCCTGGGCCTGCGCGAGGCACAACTTCGGGAAGCTCGGGATCGACCCCGAGAAGGACGTGATCCGCGTGGTCGGGATCGGCGACCTCTCGGGAGACGTCTTCGGGAACGGGATGCTGCGCTCGAAGACGATGAAGGTCGTCGGCGCGTTCAACCACATGCACGTCTTCCTCGACCCAGACCCGGACCCGTCGGCGTCGTTCCGCGAGCGGGAGCGGATGTTCAAGCTGCCGCGCTCGTCGTGGACCGACTACGACACGAAGGTGATCTCGAAGGGCGGCGGCGTGTTCCTGAGGAGCGAGAAGGCGATCAAGCTGACCGCCGAGGTCCAGAAGCTGCTCGGGACGCCCGCGTCGGAGCTCTCCGGCGAGGAGGTGATCCGCACGCTCCTGACGCTCGACGTCGACCTCCTCTACAACGGGGGGATCGGGACGTACGTGAAGGCGTCGGCGGAGGACCACCGGGAGGTGGGGGACAAGACCAACGACGCGGTCCGGGTCGACGCGAAGGACGTCCGCGCTAGGGTGATCGGCGAGGGCGGGAACCTCGGCGTCACGCAGCGGGGGAGGATCGAGTACGCGATCAGGGGCGGGCTCGTCAACTCCGACGCGGTGGACAACTCGGGCGGCGTCGACCTGTCGGACCACGAGGTGAACCTGAAGATCCTGTTTGCGCCGCTCGTGGCGGAGAAGAAGCTCACGATCGAGGATCGGAACAAGCTGCTGAGGGAGATCTGCCCCGAGGTCTGCCAGAAGGTCGTGGAGGACAACGAGGCGCACGCGCTCTTGCTGACGCTCGACGAGATGCGGAGCCAGAGCGACCCGTACCTGTTCCTGCGCACGGTGGAGTTCCTCGGGGAGAAGGGGGTGATGGACCCGGTGCGCGAGGACCTGCCCGCGCTTGAGGAGCTGAAGGAAAGGGGTCTGACGAAGGGGCTCACGCGGCCGGAGCTGGGGAAGCTGATGGCGTTCGCGAAGATGTGGGTCTTCGGCGAGCTCCAGAAGATGGAGGTGAAGCGGTTCCCGAGGCAGGAGCACCTGCTCGGGAGCTACTTCCCCAAGGCCGTGTTCGAGCGGCACCGCGAGGCGATCGGGCGGCACATGCTGCTGCGGGAGGTGCTCGCGACGATCTGGACGAACCACCTGACGATGTTCACGGGGGCGACGATGTTCGCCGACCTCGCGAGCGACAGCGAGCGCGGAGTGGCGGACGTCGCGACGGCGTACGCGGCGGTGGACGGCTGGCTGGGCGCGATCGAGCTCAGGCGCCGGATCCTGGAGTGCGACGCCCCGGCGACCGCGCGCTACCGCGCCGTCGTGATGCTGGAGGACGGGATCAAGGTCGCGGCGAGCTGGCTCCTCCACTTCCTGGTGGGGGAGGCGCTGTACGAGCGGGTGGGCGACGCGCAGGACTTCACGAAGACGGGCGCGCCGTACCGTGCCTCGATGGAGGTCGTGAAGCGGCTGTTGCCGTCGATCGGCATCTTCGCGAAGCGGCGGGTTGACGCGAACGAGGCGGCGCTCGTGAAGGTCGGGGTGCCGGCGGACCTGGCGCACGAGGTGGCCTGGGCGAGCCAGTATTCGAAGGCGTTCCCGGTGACCGAACTGTCGCTGCGGACGAAGCGGCCCGCCGAGGACGTGGCGAGGTCGTACCTTTACGTGGGGCAGCACACGGGCCTGGCGGACCTGCTCATCCGGATGTCGATGCAGGCCTCCACGGACCGCTGGGAGGCGCAGGCGCTCAGGTCGCTCCGCGCGTCGCTCAGACGCACGATGCTGCTCCTCACGGAGAAGTCGGTGCTGGCAGGCCCGGAGGCGACGCTCGCGCGGGACCCCGCGTTCGCGCACTGCGCGGCCGATGTGCACCGCCTGCACGCGAACCCGAACGACCCGGTCCCCGTCAGCATGCTCGTCGTCATCGGCGAGCGCCTCCACAAGGCCGTAATGAGGCTGTAGACCATGCGGCCAGGCGGTACCATTCTCTGTGCGTTCGCATGTTCGCTCTCGGCAGCGCTGGTGGCCGCGGGCGAGTGTGTTTCTGACGAGACCGTGCAGGCCCTGATCGAGAGACTGGGTAACGAAGACTACGAAGTGCGGGAGTCCGCGACCCGAGCGCTCGCTGCGTTGAGAGGGCAGGCCATACCGGCCATCGAGCGCGCGCTCGACTCGACGGATCCGGAGGTGCGGGAGCGCTGCGCTGTACTCCTGACCGAGATTCGTGGTCTTCGACAGGTCGCTCCCGCGCTTGAAGCCCTCGTCCGAATTGACGTGCGGGACGGAAACCTCGAGGACCTCCTCATCCACATCTCCGAGCGGTCTGGGGTGCCCATCGTCTTCGATTCGACGCAGCCGGACCTGCTGGAGAAGAAGATCACCTTCCAAACGGTGCGGCTTTCCCTCAAACAGGTCATGTCCCTTCTGGTCCGACACTTCGGACTCGAATTCACGACAGCCTTCGGGTTCGTCATCGTGACCACCTCAGACCGTCGCGCGAAGTTCGAGCGCGTGTCCCCCCTTGAGTGTCTCCCACGTGAGCAGCCGTGGTCCCAACGCCTCCGCGGAGCCATCTACCAAGCGAGGATCGAGCTCGACTGCGTCAATCCGGAAATCGGGTGTTGCGTTGCGGATCTCCGACTACCCGACGGGATGGGCGTCGAGACGTCCGAGGCGGCGCTGAAGGCCGTGCGACCGGTAACTCTCCAGTGGTACGGGTGTCAAGTGCTGCCCATGGAGGTGTTTCTTGCACTGACAGCCTGGGCGGCTGACCTCGAACTGAGCCTGGAACCAGCAGGCCTCCTCATAGGTACCCGTGATGAGACTCGGGCACGTCGCAGGTGACGATCCTCCTGCCCGGGGTGCCGCAGGACTACGACGAGCTGAGACGCCAAGCGCTGGGCTGGCTCCGTCGCGGCTTCCTGCTCGGTCCCAGGTTGTACCGCACTCGCGACGAACTGCATGAGCGGTAGCATCTTCGTCGATACGAACGTCCTGGTGTACGCGCACGATCAGACGGATCCGACGAAGAACGCGAGGGCCCAGGGCGTGCTCCTGGACCTCTGGGCCACGCGTCGCGGGACGACCAGCGCGCAGGTGCTTTTGGAGTTCTTCACCGTCATCAGCCGCAAGGTCGCGCGGCCGATTCCACCATCGGAAGCCCGCACGCTCGTGTCCCTCTACCTGCGCGGGTGGCCCGTCGTGTGGCCCTCGGCGGACTTGATCGAGAGTGCCCTCGGCCGCGCC
>CAZYRM010000240.1:2203-8909 GCA_964649705.1 uncultured Planctomycetia bacterium | reverse complement strand
CGATGTTCGTGTGGACCCCGGCGATCACGGCGCCGTCGGCCGGGACGTAGTCCGCTCCGCCGTGGTCCCCTCCGCCCGTGTCCGTCCACTGGGCGAACGACGCGGAGGGGAAGGCCAGCACGAGGACCCAGCACGCCGGCAAGCGCTTCATCGTCGTTCCCCCTACTCGGTGGCCAGCGGGAGCGCCGCGGCCTTCCAGGCTTCGAGATGCCCATCCAGGTGCTTCACGTCGCGGAACCCCATGTCTTGCAGCATCCGCACCGCCGTTCCGGAGAGCCCGTCGGAGCTCCCCTTGCAGCAGCCGCAATAGAAGACGACCTTCGCGTCGCGCGGAGCCCCGGCGAACTCCTCCTTCACCCGATCGAACGGGACCCACTCCGCCCCGGGGATGTGCCCCTGCCGGTAGAGGTCCTCGATCGGGCTGACGAAGACGACGCGCGGCGCGGACGGACCTTGCAGGGCCGCGTAGAGCTCGACAGCGCTTACCGACGGCGCCGGCGTCCAGAGGGGCGGATTCGTGTTTCCGGTCTTGGGCGGGGCAGCCGCCACCGCCTCGCGCGGCGGTCCCGCGCCGTCGGTCCGGTACCCTCCCTCCACCCACGCTGAGAAGCCCCCCTCCAGCGCGTAGAGGTCATGGAAGCCCGCCCCGCGCAGCGTCTCGATGGCATCCCGGTACGGGTAGCGCTCCCCGTACAGGACGAGGATGCAGCCTCTCTCGAGGCGCGAGAGGAACCCGGTCGCGAGCTCGGCCGCGACGCGCTCGTACGGCACGCTCGCGGCGTACGGAACACGCCGCTCGTTCCAGGCCTCCCGAGTCCGGAGGTCGATGACCTCGAAGTGGCGGCCCCGGAAGGGATGGCCCTCGGGGAGGGGAGTCTTGCGGACCTCCTGGGAGACGAGGAGGTAGTCGACGATGTCGGCCGGGAGCGCGCGGGCGCCCGAGGGCGCGTCCGCGAGGTCGGTGCGCGCGGAGATGGGCGGGACGATCGGATCCGGCAGGTCCGCGGTGTGTTGGTGTGCCGGCCCGTACCAGGGCTGGGAGGCGTCAACGAGGAGGAGCCGCGTCTGCGCCGGGTCGGCCTTTCGAGGCGCAACGGGCGCGGAGGGCCCGAGGGGTGCGGACGGACCGGGGCTACGATAGCCCCAACCGACGTAGACAGCCACGCCGGCGAGCAGACAGGCCACAACCAGGGGGCGGACTCCGGCACTGCCGGACCGCGTCCTTGTGTTCCCCCTGACCGGGCCTCGCATGGAAGGGGAGAACCCCATGCCTGGCCCATAGACCAGCGCTCACACTTGCGAGCTAACGAGTCTGTAGTTGCCATACCCCGGGCGGGGTGTCAACCCCTTTCCGGATCCCCTCCCCCCCGCATCGAAGTGTGCGGGCCCATCGGCCGATATTAACAAGAGGAAGGGAGGACGGCGGGCTGTCCCGTCCCGGGACGCGTTTCCTTGTCTCTGCCCGCCCCCACCGATATCATGCGGCCGAGCCCGTGGATCGTGCCGGCCGCCCACGGAGGAGGAATCACCATGGTCCGCATCCTGCCGCTGCTCTGCCTCGCCCTCCTTGCCGGCTGCAAGACCGCCGACGAGCCCGCCAGCGAGAAGGCCCCCATCGGCGAGGGGCACTGGTATGACCCGATCGTCGATCACAATCCCCTCGTCAGCCGCATCGAAAAGGTCCCGACCCCCTATCCCCCGATGTCGATCGAGGACCTCCCCGCCCCCGTCAACTACGAGATCGTCCCGCGCGAGTCGTTCGCCTACGTCCACGGCTCCATGCGCGTGGCCAAGCTCCGCTACCGCGGGCTCGGGCCGAAGGAGGACATCGAGGCCTTCTACCACGCCACGATGCCGAACTACGGCTGGAAGGAGACCTTCGACCTCGGACACGACAAGCCCGACCTCCTCTTCCAGAAGGGGGACGAGGCCTCCGAGGTCGTGATCAGAGACGAGGGGAAGTACCGCGAAATCACGATCACGCTGGCGCCAAAGTAGCGAGAGGACCATGCCGGAAGCCGAGGAGCCCAAGCCGACCACACAGCCGCCCACGAAGAGACCCGTCGACGACGAAGCCACCGACGCGCTCGCCCAGGCCGCGATGGTCGCCGACAGGTACAAGAACCACATCGTCATCGGGCTCTGCCTGGCGATCCTCGGCGTGTTCGGCTGGAGGTGGTGGTCGGGCCAGAAGTCGCTGCGCGAGGCGTGGGGTTGGCAGGGCCTCAAGGAGGGGGCCACGGTGCAGCAGCTCGAGAAGGCGGTCGAGGCGTACGCCGACACCGGGGCGTCGCCGTACCTCAGGCTCGAACTCGCGAAGAAGCTGCAGGGGGAGCAGAAGTTCGCCGACGCGAAGCGGATCTACGACGAGCTGCAGTCCCTCGGGGAGAGCCACCTCGCGGCGCAGATCGCCCGGGTGCGCAGCGCCGACATGCGGAAGGAGGAGGAGTACCTGAAGCTCCTCCCGGGCAAGATCGCCGAGCTGGCAAAGAACACGCCGCCGGCGCTGCCCATCGAGACCGGCGTGCACATGGGGCAGCAGGAGGTCTTCGGGCCCCCGCGCGACATGATGCCGGGGGTGGCCCCGCATATTTCGGGCGTCGGGGGGGACCCCCCAATCCCCCCCCACCCGGTGTGGGGGCGTGGCGCCGCCGCCCCCCTACAGGTTTCGCCCTTCGTGGTCGATGATTGTGGCGGGGACATCGTCGACCGGGAGGGACACCTGCCTTGGCGCTCACCACGCGCCTCGTCGCGCGCATCCATCAATCGGCCCGCGCCGTCGCGTTCGCAGCCTTCCTCGCGGGCGCAGCGCTCGCGGCCGCCGTCGTCCTCGCCCATGACCCGCCCTCGCGCCTCCGCCTGGACGGCGTCGGGAACCGCTTCGAAAACGCCGCGATGCTCCCGAAGTTCGACCCCTCCGTCCCGCTCTCCTTCCTCGTGATCGGGGGAGAGTCCGTCGGCCTCGTCGACGCCCTGGAGCGGGGCCTCGAGTCCGAGCCGCGCGCCGCGTTCGCCCTGCTCGCCGGAGACCTCGTCGGCGACCCGCGGCCCCGCTCGTACGACCTCCTGCTCGATCGTGTCTCGGCCCTCCCGTCGCCCCCGCCCGTCTTCTGCCTGCGAGGGCGCCACGAGTCCGGCACGGACGGCGGAAAGGTCTACGCCGAGCGGTTCGGCCGCCGCGTGTTCCACCTGATGTACGGGGAGTGCCTCTTCCTCTTCCTCGACAACGCGGACGGCGAGGTCTCCCAGCCGCAGATCGCGGCCTTCGATCGCATTCTCGACCACGACGGCGAGCGGTGGCGCCGGATCTTCGTGTTCGTGCACGGCGGGCCCGGCCCGGACGGCGAGGCCGCGCTAGTCGACTTCTGCAAGCGGCGTCGCGTGGACGTCGTCGTGGCGGGGCGCGCCGAGGCGGACGCCCGCGAGCGGAGGGGCGGCACGGAGTGGGTCTCGATCGGCGCCGTCGGGGCCGCCGCGATCGCGTACGAGGTCGACCCCTCGGGGGAGCTCCACGAGCGCGTCGTCGCGCGGGGCGTGGGCGCGGGGCCGATCGCCCGGGCCGCGGGCGCCTGGGGGACCGACCTCTCCCCCGTCGTCGCCTCGCGGCGTGGCCTTGCCTTCACCGTGGCGGCCGCCCTCCTCGTCGGCGGGGCGACGGCCTGGATCGCGCTGGGCAAGGGCCTCGCGTTAAACGGATAGGGGCGACGCAGCGCGCCGCCCCCGGCCGTGACCGTTCGCGTCGAGGCCTACTTCACCGGCATCGACTCGACTTCCTTCGAGTTGTGGACGCTGATCTCCATCTCCACCTTGCCCCCGTTCGGGTCCTGGACGGTGGCGGCCATCTCCCAGGTCATCTCCATCCTCTCCGCGACCTGGCGCATGGAGGCGTCGACCGGCAGGGCGACGTCCATGGCGATGTTCATCTCCGACTTCTTGACCTCCGCGGCCTCGGGGAAGCCGGGCGGAACGATGCCGAGGACCTGCATCTCCATGTGGAGGGCCGTGCACTGCATCCCCTCGTGCTCGACGACCTCGGCCAGCTTGGCGTCGCCCTTCACGTTCGCCGGGTCGATCTTCGACCCCATCTTCTCGCCCAGCCCCTGGGCGACGATGTCCGAGTGGATCGGCCACACGTCGCCGACCTTCTTCGGCTCGGCCGTGCCGAAGCACGCATCGGCGTCCCCGCCCGGGTCCTTCGTGTCGCACGGGAGGAACTCGTCGAGCAGGGCCTGGACCTCGGCGGCCAGCTCGCCCTTGTCGCTCGTGACGGTCTTCTTGCCGTCCACGATCGTCTGCGTCAGGACGGTCCCCTCCGCGACGGCCTCCTTGGCCTCCACGCCTTCCTCGGTCGACAGGGCGCACTGGTGAACGGTGCACGTCGCCTTGGTGGCGTAGCCGTCCGCGCCGACCTCCAGGATCTCGACCTCGCCCTCGAAGGTCATCGAGGCGTAGCTCTTCTGCTCCGGGGCCGCGACCCCGCCCTGCGTGACCTTCTGGGACTGGATCTGCGTCGCGGCGCCCGCGACCACGAACTTGTCGCCCTTCTTGGAGCCGCGCTCCAGCTTGAGCGTGTAGGTGTCATCGGCGGAGACGAGGCCGGCCGCGAAAAGCACCAGGCCGACCAGACATGCGAAGCGGGTCATCGAACGACTCCTATGAGAACCGCGACGTCGCCCCCTGAAAGCGAATGGGACGTCGCAAAACGGGGCAGATGATACGCGCCACGACGATCAGGTGCAATGGATCTACGACGGGCGGCACTGGCCGAAGCCTCTACCTGTTCAGCGAAAGGGGTTTAGGGCCAGGTCGGGTATTTTCTGAAAGATCGAACGCGGGCGAATCCGGCGGGTTACACTTCCCCATCGCTGCCGCATCCAACGGGGGAACCTGTGATCCTGACACGCTGACGTTCCGGACCTGCCCGCCATAGCGCCTCCCCGCGAGGGGAGGAGGCGGACCTCCCAGGTCCGATCGCACGTTTGCCGCCCGGGCCGTTCCGGGCGGGGTTCGTTCCCCCCGTGACTCCTTCCCCAAGGTGAACTCGTGACGACCGCTTCGGCGACAACGTCCGCCCGCTGGGCCGGCCTGCGCATGGCCCGTCGCCTCCTCGGGCTTGCAGCCCCGGAGGCGCGCGGCGTGGCGTGGCTCTACGTCCTGCTGCTCGTCCTCCTCGGCGCGGACCTCGCGGCGCCCACGGTCCTCGGGCGCGTGATCGACGCCCTGGCATCGACGAAGGCGCTTCCCTGGGCCGGCGTCGCCCTCTTCCTGGGCCTCGCCACCGGCAGCAACCTGCTGAACGCCGTGCAGGGCGTCTATCGGACGCGCGTGTCGAGCGCCATCCTCGCGCGCCTCAGGACGCGCCTGCTGGAGAGGGTCCAGTCGCTCTCGTTCCGCTACCACGACCGCGTGCGCGCGGGCGAGGTGATCGCCCGGGCCACGCGCGACGTGGAGCGGGTCTCGCCGTTCTTCGGCGAGTTCCTCTTCGCGAGCGTCGACCTCGTGCTCCACCTCGGCGGCGCGGCCGTGATGATCCTCCTGATCGACGCCTGGCTCGGGGCGGGGGCGTTCCTCGCGAGCGTCTTCTACCTCTATCTGGTGTGGAGGTACGCCGTGCCGCTCCGCCGGAAATGGGAGGAGATCGGCGAGGTGTACGACGGCGTGACGACGCTCGTCCAGCAGAGCGTGGCGGGCGTCCGCGTCGTCAAGACCTTCGGCGCGGGCGACCGCGAGGTCGGCAGGTTCAGCGAGCGCGCGGACGACTACCGGGACCGCTGCATCGAGGGGGAGCTGCTCTGGACGAAGCGCGCCCCCGCTGCGCAGTTCTGCTTCTGGATGGCCGTGCCGCTCACGCTCGCGTGGGGAGGCCTGCAGGTCGTCGAGAACAAGATGCTCGTGGGGGAGCTCGCCGCGGCGGTCCTCTACCTCGCCGGGATGAACAACCGCCTGAGGATCGTGACGCGGCTCGTGGGAGACCTCGAGACGGGCCTTGCGAGCGCGGGGCGGGTCTTCGAGGTGCTCGACAGCGCGGAGGCGCTGCCGCTCGCGTCCTCGCCGGTGATCCCCGAGGCCCGCGACGGGCGCGTGGAGCTCGCGGGCGCCTGCTTCGAGTACGTGGACGACCAGCCCGCGCTGCACAAGGTGGACTTCGCGATCGAGCCCGGCGAGACGGTGGCGATCGTGGGGCCGACGGGGAGCGGGAAGAGCACGCTGATGGCGCTCCTCCCCCGCTTCTACGACGTGACGGAGGGGGCGATCCGCCTGGACGGCGTCGACCTGCGCGAGTGGCCCCTCGAGGAGCTGCGCCGGCGGATCGGCCTCGTGTTCCAGGAGACGTTCCTCTTCTCGGCCACGGCGGCGGAGAACATCGCGTTCGGGAGGCCCGACGCGACGCGGGAGGACGTCGAGCGCGCCGCGCGGATCGCGCAGGCGCACGACTTCATCCAGTCGCTGCCGCAAGGGTACGAGACGATGATCGGCGAGCGGGGCGTGAACCTCTCGGGCGGCCAGAGGCAGCGCGTCGCGATCGCGCGCGCGGTCCTGTCCGACCCCGAGGTGCTCCTGCTGGACGACGCCCTCTCGAGCGTGGACAGCCACACCGAGATGGCGCTCCAGAAGGCGATCGCCTCGGCCGCGGAGGGGCGGACGACGGTGATCATCGCCCAGCGGCTCTCGACAGTGCTCCACGCGGACCGGATCGTGGTGCTCG
>CAZYRM010000240.1:0-2103 GCA_964649705.1 uncultured Planctomycetia bacterium | reverse complement strand
ATCATCGCCCAGCGGCTCTCGACAGTGCTCCACGCGGACCGGATCGTGGTGCTCGACGAGGGCAAGGTCGTGGACGTGGGCGCGCACGCCGAGCTCCTGGCGCGGTGCCCCTTGTACGTGGACCTCTTCAAGGGCCAGTGGGTGGACTCCGATGTCCGTTGACCTCGAACTCGAAGAGGAGATGGCCCAGCAGCAGCTCTCGCGCCGGGTCCTCGGCCGCGTGATGGAGTACGTCCGTCCACACGGACGGAAGATCCTCGGCTGCCTGCTGCTGGAGGTCGTCTGGGTGGCGACGATGGTCGCCGAGCCGAAGCTGATCCAGGTCGGCATCGACGAGAAGATCCTCCGCGCGGACGTGGTCGGACTCGCCTGGATCGTGGCGATCCTCATCGGCGTGGGGATTGTCCGCACCGTGCTCGACGTGATCGAGCTGACGTGGAACTGGCAGGCGGGCCACGCGATCCTGACCGACCTCAGGAAGGACATCTTCCGTCACGTCCACCGCCTCTCGGTCCGCTACTTCGACCAGACGAAGCAGGGGAGGATCATCGCGCGGGTCGATCGTGACGTGGACACGATCGAGAAACCCCTGGTGTGGGGCCCGCTCGTGGGGCTCTCGTGCGTCGTGCGCATGGCGATGGCGACCACGCTCATGCTCTGGTACGACGCGGCGCTCTGCGGCTGGGTGGCGGTCTGGATGGCGCCGGTCCTCCTCGCGACGGGGATCTTCCGCCGCGCGGGGATGCGGGCCCATCGCCGCGTGCGGGAGTCGATGGCGCGCGTGACGGCGTTCCTCGCGGAGTCGATCCAGGGGATCCGCGTGATCCAGGCCTTCGGCCAGGAGAGGCGGAACCTCGATCGGTTCAGCGAGCTCGTGGGCCGCTACCGGGGCGACGTGGTGAAGTCGTCGTACGTGTGGAACGCGTACCAGCCGGCGCTCCGGATGACCCAGGCCTGCGCCACCGCGGTGATCTTGATCCTCGGCGGCAAGGCGGTCCTGTCGGGCCAGATGGGCGTGGGCGAGCTCTCGGCCTTCGTGCTGCTGCTCGGCTCGTTCTTCGGGCCGATCGAGTGGATGGGCGACCTGTACAACGCCTCGCTCTCGGGCGCGGCGGCGGCGGAGAGGATCTTCCTGCTGCTGGACACCCCGCCCGAGGTGGTGGACCGGCCGGGCGCGGAGCCCCTCCCCCGCCTCAGGGGCGAGGTGCGCTTCGACGACGTCTGGTTCTCGTACGACCGCTCGCGCGAACGGGCGGCGTGGACGCTTCGCGAGGCGTCCTGGTCGGCGAAGTCGGGCGAGGTGATCGCCCTCGTCGGCCCGACGGGCGCGGGGAAGAGCACCATCGCGAACCTGCTGTGCCGCTTCTACGAGCCGCTGGAGGGGCGTGTGCTGCTGGACGGGCGGGACGTCGGCGGGGCGACGCTCGCCTCGCTGGAGCGCCAGATCGGCGTGGTGCTGCAGGAGCCGTTCCTCTTCGCGGGGACGGTGCTGGAGAACCTCCGCTACGGCCGTCCGGAGGCGACGGAGGAGGAGGTCGTCTCGAAGCTCGAGGCGATCGGCGCGGGATGGCTGCTGGCGAAGCTGTCGAAGGGGGTTCACACCGAGCTCGAGGAGCGCGGGGTGGGCCTCTCGGCGGGCGAGCGGCAGCTCCTCTGCGTGGCTCGCGCGCTGCTGGCAGACCCGGCGGTGCTGGTGCTGGACGAGGCGACGAGCGCGCTGGATACCCGCACGGAGGCGACGCTGACGGCCGCCCTCGAGACGCTGATGAAGGGGCGGACGACGCTGGTGATCGCGCACCGGTTGTCGACGGTTCGCCGCGCCGACCAGATCCTGTACATCGACGACGGGCGGATCGTGGAGCGCGGCTCGCACGGGGACCTGCTGCGCCTGGGAGGGCGCTACGCGGAGCTGGTGCGGGCCTACGCCCGCGACGGCGACGGGCGCGGAGCGCTCGCCGCCGCGACGGCGTAGGGATCCACGAATGAACACGAATGCGCACGAATCGGAGATCGATCAGGTCGGATCGGGGGAACACCGGCGGCCGCGCGCCCGAGGAGAGGGCGCCGCCCGAAGGGCGGCGGAGCGGTGGGGTCGAGGCATGG
>CAZYRM010000239.1:0-8996 GCA_964649705.1 uncultured Planctomycetia bacterium | reverse complement strand
CGCGGGGGTGGGGGAGCGGACGCGCGAGGGGAACGACCTCTGGCTCGAGATGAAGCACTCCGGGGTGCTCAAGAACACCGTCCTCGTGTTCGGCCAGATGAACGAGCCGCCGGGCGCGCGCCTCCGCGTCGGCCTCTCGGGGGTGACGTTCGCCGAGTACTTCCGCGACGCGGAGGGGCAGGACGTCCTCCTCTTCATCGACAACATCTTCCGGTTCGTCCAGGCGGGGTCGGAGGTCAGCGCGCTCCTCGGGCGCATGCCGAGCGCGGTCGGCTACCAGCCCAACCTGGCGAACGAGATGGCGGCGCTCCAGGAGCGGATCACCTCGACGAAGCGCGGCTCGATCACGTCGATCCAGGCGATCTACGTCCCCGCCGACGACTACACCGACCCCGCGCCCGTGGCGTGCTTCACCCACCTGGACGGAAACATCAACCTGGAGCGGAGGATCGCGGAGCTGGGGATCTACCCCGCGGTCGACCCGCTGCGCTCGACGAGCCGCCTCCTCGATCCGAGGATCATCGGCGACGAGCACTACGCGGTCGCGCGGGCGGTGCAGACGATCCTGCAGCGGTACACGGACCTGCAGGACATCATCGCGATCCTCGGGATGGAGGAGTTGTCCGACGACGACAAGCGGACGGTCGCCCGCGCCCGCAGGATCCAGAAGTTCCTCTCCCAGCCGTTCCACGTCGCGGAGGCCTTCACGGGGTCGCCCGGGAAGTTCGTGCCCGTGAAGGAGACCGTGCGGAGCTTCAAGGAGATCATCGAAGGGAAGCACGACGACCTGCCCGAGCAGGCCTTCTATCTGATGGGCGGGATTGACGAGGTCGTCGAGCGCGCCAAGAAAATGAAGGGCTAGCCCGATTGCGGATGGCGGAATGCGGATTGCGGATTAATGGCGAAGAACTTCCACCTCGAAATCGTCACGCCTGATCGCTCGGTCTATTCGGGCGATCCGTACTCGCTCATCGTGCCCGCGTACGAGGGGACGCTCGGCGTGATGGCCGGCCACGCGCCGCTCCTATGCACGCTCCAGCCCGGGCTCCTCACGATCCGCGTGGAGGGCAGCGTCGTCGAGATGTCGATCTCCAGCGGCTTCATGGAGGTCTCGCCCAAGGGCGTGATCATCCTGGCCGACGCGGTGGAGCGGCTGGAGGACATCGACGTCCAGCGCGCCGAGGATTCCCTGGACCGCGCCAAGAAGCGCCTGGCCTCGCCCGACGAGTCGCTCGACTATGCCCGCGCCGAGAGCGACCGCCTCCGCGCCGAGAACCGGCTGCGGCTCGGCCTGCGGCATAAGGAAGGCCGCAAGGGGCCGTAGCGCGGCCTAGATCGCCGGCATCACATCGAAGGCGATCCGGATCGTCTTCTCGATCTCCCGCTCGGTGTGCATGATCGAGAGGAACGAGGTCTCGTACTGCGAAGGCGGGAAATACACGCCGCGCTCCAGCATCGCCCAGAAGAAGCGGCCGAACCGCGTGGTGTCGCTCTTCAGCGCGCCCTGGTAGTCCGAGATCGGCCCCGCCTGGAAGAACGGCGTGAACATCGACCCGATCCGGTGGAACGTCGTCGGCAGGTTGTGCTTCCGCGCCGCGGCCTCGAGGCCCATGACGAGGATCCCGCAGCGGTGGTCCAGCAGGTCGTAGAGCCACTTCCGCTTCATCTCCCGGAGCGTCGCATATCCCGCCGCGGTCGCGATCGGGTTCCCCGAGAGCGTCCCCGCCTGGTAGACGGGGCCGGACGGGGAGACCAGGTCCATCACGTCCTTCCGCCCGCCGTACGCCCCGAGCGGCATCCCGCCGCCGACGATCTTTCCGAGCACCGTCATGTCGGGCGCCACGCCGTAGAGCGACTGCGCGCCGCCGAAGCAGACGCGGAACCCCGTGATGACCTCGTCGAAGATCAGGAGCGCCCCGCACTCCAGCGTCGCCTTCCTGAGTCCCTCCAGGAACCCGGGGCGGGGCGGGATGAGCCCCATGTTCGCGGGGATCGGCTCCACGATGACCGCGGCGACCTCGCGGCCGCGCGACGCGAGCAACGACTGCACCGCCGCCAGGTCGTTGAACGGGAGGGAGACCGTGAGCTGCGTCAGGGCGGCGGGGACCCCCGGGCTCGTCGGCGTGCCGAGCGTGGTCGCCCCCGACCCCGCGGCGACCACCATCCCGTCCGCGTGCCCGTGGTAGCAGCCGTCGAACTTCACCACGACATCGCGCTTCGTGAACGCCCTGGCGACGCGCACCGCGCTCATCACGGCCTCGGTCCCCGAGCTGACGAAGCGCATGCGCTCCATGCTCGGCAGCGCCCCGCGGATCAGCTCCGCCAGCTCCGTCTCACGCTCCGTCGGAGCGCCGAAGCTCGACCCGCTGGCGATGGCGCGCTTGACGGCGGAGACGACCACCGGGTGCGCGTGCCCCAGGATGAGCGGGCCCCAGGAGCCGCAGAAGTCGATGTAGGTGTTCCCGTCGACGTCCTTGACGCGGCATCCCTTGCCGCCCCGCATGAAGACCGGGCTGCCGCCCACGGCCTGGAACGCTCGCACCGGGCTGTTCACCCCGCCTACGAGGATGCGTTGCGCCTCCGCGAAGGCCTGCGCGGACCGGGCTAGATTCGGACGAGGCACGACCACCCTCCGTTAGTCTGCGGTGCGGGGCTTGAGGTCGGGATGGAGCCCTGCGAGGGCCTCCTCCTTCGTCGACGGGATGGCGAAGGCGTTGCCGTAGGAGATGGCCAGGATCGCTCCCTGATCGTCCAGCCAGTAGACGTTCGCGGGCCGTCCGATGAGGCGCCACTCGACCTGCCACCCCTCGATCTCGCGGTCCCCGAGCTTCGCCTTCTGCTTCCCCGCGACGACCAGCGCCGAGGCGTGCATGACCCTGCCGGTCCCCTCCTCGACGGGGGAGAAGCGGTAGGCCGCGCCCCCCGACCTGGGCAGGGCCTGCGCGAGGAAGAGGATGTCGTACGTGGGCACGAGGTCCCCGGCGGCAAACTGGAGGTTCCCCTCGGGCTCCTTCTGCTCGGGGGAGGTGTGGGTCGACTCCCACCCGGCCGAGGGCGCCTTCGAGTCCTTCACCACGCTCCCCTCGCTCACGTACTTAGTGAGGGGGTTCTCGAAGCGGGACTTCAACCCCTCCGCGCGCTCGCCCGTCGACATCTCCGAGTCCACGAGGAAGTGGTTGAGGCCCCAGGCCTCGCCCCCGTCGAAGGCGACCTCGTGCCGGAGCGAGAGGACGCCGTCCTTGCGGGTCCACGTGACGTGCTCGAAGCCGGCCTTCTTCCCGCCCTCGTAGAAGCACATCCACTGATCGCCGGGGGCGTCGAAACGGCTCCAGTCGAGCTTCGGCGCGCTGTCCGGAGGGAGCGGGTCGATGGCCACGCCCTTCTGGACGGGGAGGATGGCGATGCCGATCCTCTGGCCCACCGTCAGCTCGAACTTCCGTGCCTCGCCCATGCGATCGACCTCGACCTCGGCCGTGACGGTCTTCTTCTCCTTGGCGGCGGCGATGGCCGCCTGGAGGGTCTGGGGGTCGGGGATCGGCTTTCCGTCGTAGGAGACCAGGATGTCCCCGGAGGCGAGGCCGACCGTGTTGGCCTGGCTGCCCGCATCGACGTCGGTCACGAGCAGCCCCGTGGAGGTGGGGGACGCCATGACCTTCGCGAGCAGGTCGTCGGGGGACTCCTGGGCGGATGCCGATCCGCAGACGAGGACGCAGGCAAGGACGGGGAGCAGCCGGCGCATGAGACCCTCCGTGCGGCGTGAGGACGCGAGGGCGGAACGATACCAGGATTCCGCGCCGCGGCGCAAGGATGCTGGGCTACAGCTCCAGGGACGAGATGCAGCGTCCGACGGGGCGGAAACCGAGGCGTCCGAACAGGCGGCGGGCGTCGACGTTCGCGTCGGCGAGCTCCATCTCGATCCTCGCCGCCCCGGCGCGCCGCGCGCGTTCGACCAGGTTTTCCACGAGGCGGTGCCCCGCGCCGAGGTTCCGGACGCACGGGTCGACGTAGAGGTCGTGCACCCGCATCACCACGCCGAAGTGGGTGCTCGGGCGCAGGAAGGCGAGGGCGTAGCCGACCGGCTGGTCGCCGGAGAGGAGGAGGAACGTCGGGAAGTCCTTGGGGCGCGCGAGGCAGTCCTCGTAGGCGCGCCGCACGCGCGCGCGGTCGGGCGGGATGCGCAGCTCCCTCAGGAAGTCGAGCGTCAGCTTGACCAGGGTCTCGGCGTCGGACTTGTCGGCGGCGCGGACTTCGAACCGGTAGGCGACGGGGGACTCGACCATGCGACACCCTCCAACGACGAGGAGAGCATAACGCACTGCGTCATAACCGTCAAGGAATCGTCAGGGCCGACCCTCGACGGTCCCCTCGAGGATGACATCGTCGCCGAGGCGCTTCACGGCGAGCGAGCGGACCGGAAGCGATTGGGCGATGCGGTCGAACCCCGCTCCCTCCACGGGCGTCGTCGCCGCGCGGCCTCCGGTGACCTTCGGCGCGACGAATACGAGGACCCGGTCGACGAGG
Organism: uncultured Planctomycetia bacterium; assembly: GCA_964649705.1. Taxonomy (GTDB): domain Bacteria; phylum Planctomycetota; class MHYJ01; order WSZJ01; family CAZYRM01; genus CAZYRM01. Next base: position 4,475 of record CAZYRM010000239.1, on the reverse strand, counting down.
CCTGCCTCGAAGAACCCCGCCAGCAGCTCTCCGCCTCCCTCGACGACGAGCTTCTGCACGCCCAGCTCCGCGAGCCGTCGCGCGAGCGCCAGGAGGTCGACGCGGCGCACGCCGCCCCTGGAGCAAGCGGGGAGGGAGAGGACCCGGCACCCGGCCGCCGCGAGGCCGAGGACCCGCTCCTTCGGGGCGTCCCACGTCGTGGCGACCCAGACCTCGGCCTCCGCGACCGTCCGGACGAGCTGCGAGGTCAGCGGGAGCCGCGCTTGGCTGTCGACGACGATGCGCCGGGGCTGCCGGGGGGCTGCCTGCGGGCCGAGGAGGCCGGGGTCGTCGGCGAGGACCGTCCCGATCCCGACCGCGACCGCCCCCGCGCGGGAGCGCTGGAGGCGCGAGAAGGCGCGGGACGTCTCGCTTGTGATCCACTTCGAGTCGCCCGTCCAGGTGGCAATCTTCCCGTCGAGCGTCATGGCCCACTTCGCGGTGACCAGGGGCGTGCCCGTCTCGTGCGTCTTGAAGAACCAGGGGCAGACCTCCCGGGCCTCCCGGGCCAGGATGCCGTCGGTGACGAGCAGCCCCGCCGCTTCCAACGCCAGGATCCCCTTGCCGTCGACAAGCGGGTTCGGGTCCCTCGCGCCGATCACCACCTCGCGCACGCCTGCGGCGATGACGGCCTCCACGCACGGCGGCGTCTTGCCGTGGTGGGAGCACGGCTCGAGCGTCACGTAGAGCGTCGACCCGCGGGCGGCCTCGCCGGCGGAGCGCAGGGCGTTCACCTCCGCGTGGGGCCCTCCGAACCTCTCGTGGTACCCCTGCCCGACCACGCGCCCGTCACGGACCACGACCGCGCCCACGAGCGGGTTGGGCTCGACGAGCACGTCCCCCTTGCGCGCGATCTGGATCGCCAGCGCCATGAATTCCTCGGCGGTGTGGAGCCCTCCGCTCATCGTCCGCTCCATCCCGCCGAGCGGAGCGCCTCGCTCTCCGCGGCCCGCATCCTCCGTATGTCGGCGGCGGCGTGGTCGTCGTAGCCGAGCAGGTGGAGGACGCCGTGGATCGCGTAGAGCACGATCTCGCGGTCGAGCGGGAGGCGCCTCCGGCGGGCCTCCGAAATCGCCCTCTCCACGCAGACGACGACCTCGCCGAGGAGCGGCGTGCCCGGCGGGGCGACGCCCTCGGCCAGGGGGAAGGCGATGACGTCCGTCACGCCGCGCCGCCCGAGGAAGCGGCGGTTCACCTCGCGGATCCCGTCGGAGTCGACGAAGACGAGCTCGACGTCCAGGGCGCACCCCTCTCGGCGGAGGACCCCGCGGACCGCGTCCACGATCGCGCGCTTTCGTAGCGGCGCGAGGTCCTGACGGTTCGTCAGGGTGACACGGGGAGCGCCGTTCATGGCTGGGCGCCCCGCAGGTACCTGCCCGTGTGGCTTTCGGGGCACGCGGCGACCTCCTCCGGCGTCCCCGTCGCGACGACCCGCCCGCCTCCGTCGCCCCCCTCGGGGCCGAGGTCGATGACCCAGTCGGCCGACCGGATCACCTCGAGGTGATGCTCGATGACGAGGACCGTGTTCCCCTTCTGCACGAGACGGTCGAGGACGGCAAGCAAATTCCTGATGTCCGCGAAGTGGAGTCCCGTAGTCGGCTCGTCGAGGATGTAGAGCGTCCTCCCCGTGTCGGCGCGCCCCAGCTCCGCCGCGAGCTTGACGCGTTGGGCCTCGCCGCCCGAGAGCATCGAGGCGGGCTGGCCGAGCGCCGCGTACCCCATCCCGACCTCGTCCAGCGTCGCGAGGAGCCGCGCGAGGCGGGGGACCGCGCCGAAGATCGACCGGGCCTCCTCCACGCGGAGCGAGAGCACGTCGTGGACCGACAGCCCCTTGAAGCGGACCTCGAGCGTCTCGCGGTCGTAGCGCTTCCCCCCACAGGCGTCGCACGTGACGTGGACGTCGGGGAGGAAGTGCATCTCGATCACCTTCGTGCCGAGCCCCTCGCACGCCTCGCAGCGGCCCCCTTTCCGGTTGAAGCTGAAGCGGCCGGAGTCGTACCCGCGCGCCTTGGCCTCCTTCGTCAGCGCGAAGAGCTCGCGGACCTCGTCGAACGCGCCCGTATAGGTCGCGGGGTTCGAGCGCGAGGAGCGGCCGATGGGGGACTGGTCGATGTTGATCACCTTGTCGAGCCGCTCCATCCCCTCGATGCGGTCGTGAGCCCCGGGGCGCTCCCGGGCGCCCGAGAGGTGCCGGGCGAGCGCCCTTGAGAGCACGTCGCAGACGAGGGTGCTCTTGCCGGAGCCCGAGACGCCCGTGACGCAGACGAAGAGCCCCAGCGGCACGGAGACGTCGATCCCCATGAGGTTGTTCTCGCGGGCGTTCCGGACCGTGAGGACATGCCCGCGCACGGCCCCGCGGCGCCTCCCCCTGGGCGGAAGGGCCAGCTCGCCGCGGAGGAACCGCGCCGTCGCGGAGTCGGGCACGCGCAGGACTTCCTCGACCGTCCCCTGGGCCACGATCCGCCCGCCGTGCGCCCCCGCGCCCGGACCGACGTCGATCAGGTGATCGGCCGAGCGGAGGACCTGCTCGTCGTGCTCCACGACGATCACGGTGTTCCCGAGGTCGCGCAACCTGACAAGTGCCGAGAGGAGGCGCGCCGTATCGCGCGCGTGAAGACCCACGGTCGGCTCGTCGAGGACGTAGCAGACCCCCACGAGGCCGCCCCCGACCTGGCTCGCGAGGCGGATCCGCTGCGCCTCGCCCCCCGAGAGCGTGCTGCTGCGGCGGTCGAGCGTCAGGTACCCGAGGCCGACGTCGCGGAGGTAGCGGAGCCGCCCGAGGACCTCCTTGAGGACCGGCCGGGCCGCCTCCGCCTCGACCCCCGTGAAGGTGAGCGCCTCGAAGAACGGGATCGCCGCGTCGATCGTGAGCCGCGTCGCCTCGTGGACCCCCTTGCCGCCGATCGTGACCGCGAGCGCCTCGGGCTTGAGTCGCGCCCCGCCGCACGCCTCGCACGGGAGCTCGCTCATGAGGCCGAGGATACGCTCCTTCACGGCCTCGCTGGAGGTGGAGGAGAACCTCCGCTTGAGGTTGGGGACGAGCCCCTCGAAGGCGCAGCCGTAGTCCTCCTTGTCCTCGTCGGTGGTCCCGTGGAGGAGGATCCGTCGCTGCCTCTCGTCCAGCCGCGCGTAGGGGACGGTCAGGTCGGCGTCGAAGGCGTATCCGAACTCCGACAGGAGGCTCGCCGAGTGGAGCGGGATGGCGCCGTCCTCGAGGGGCGTCTCGGGGTCGGGAACGAGGAGTTGCTCGTCGATCTCGAGTCGCACGCCGATACCGTTGCAGGTCGCGCACGCGCCGTAGGGGCTGTTGAACGAGAAGAAGCGCGGGGAAAGCTCCCCGAGCGAGAGGCTGGCAGAGCCAGCTTGCTGGTCGCAGCGCGGGCAGGCGAGGTGCGTGGAGAAGAGCTGATCGGGCGCGCCCTCGACGCATGCGACGACGAGGCCGCCTCCCACGCGGAGCGCCAGCTCGACGCTGTCGGCCACGCGCGTGCGGACGCCGTCCTTGATCACGAGCCTGTCCGCGACTGCCTCGATGTCGTGTTTCTTCTTCTTGTCGAGGGCCTTCGCCTCGGAGGCCTCCACGATGCGACCGTCGACGCGGGCGCGGAGGAGGCCGTCCTTCCGGATCCGCTCGAAGGCCTCCTTGTGCTCCCCCTTCCGTCCTCGCACGAGGGGGGCGAGGAGGTGCAGGCGGCTCCCCGTCGGCAGCGCGAGGATCCGGTCGACGATCTGCTGCGCCGTCTGCTGGGCGATCCTCTCTCCGCACTTCGGGCAATGAGGCTCCCCGGCGCGGGCGTAGAGGACGCGGAGGAAGTCGTAGAGCTCCGTCGTGGTCGCCACGGTCGAGCGGGGGGACCCGACGTGGGCTCGCTGCTCGATGGAGAGCGTCGGCGGGAGGCCCTCGATCGCGTCGACGTCGGGTTTGGCGAGCTGCCCGAGGAACTGGCGGGCGTAGGTCGAGAGGCTCTCGATGTAGCGCCGCTGCCCCTCGGCGTAGATCGTGTCGAAGGCGAGGGACGACTTCCCGGAGCCGCTCACCCCGCTCACGGCGACGAGGCGGTCGCGCGGGATCTCGACCGTGACGTCCTTCAGGTTGTGCTCTCGCGCGCCGCGCACGAGGATCGACTTCGGTCCCACGGGTTCCCTCCGGCGGAATCGCGCATTCTACACCATGCATCGTCCCTGGTGGGGGCCGCGTTTGATTCCCGGGGTTCGTCGGCGTACGATGCCTCGGATGCGGATCCCCCTCCTGATGCTGATGGCCGCCCTGGCGGCCGCCGACCAGTCGCCGCTGGAGCGGGCCCGGGACCTGCGCGACGAGGCGCGCGAGGCCTATCTCGCCAATGCCTTCGACGCCGCCCGGTCGTGCCTGACCGAGGCGGTCGTCGACGACTACTTCAACGCCGACGTCTGGTTTCTGCTCGGGCACACGCTGG
>CAZYRM010000238.1:0-9071 GCA_964649705.1 uncultured Planctomycetia bacterium | reverse complement strand
CTTCGCCCTGGGCTGGCATATCTCGCCCCTTCGGGGCTCGGCGTTCATAGTACGTGGAAGTGCTAGTGCGTAGCGGCCTTCGCCTGCTCGGCCTTCCTCGCCGCGAGCTTCTCCTTCTCCTTCTTCTCCTCCATGATGCTGGAGGAGTGCCCGGGGAAGACCTGCGACTTCGGGTCGATCCAGTGCTTCGCCTGGCAGACCGCCATCGCCGCCTCGCCGAATCCCGTCGCGATCAGGCGCAGCTTCCCGTCGAACTCCACGCAGTCCCCCGCGGCGTAGATCCCCTGGACGTTCGTCTCCATCCGGGTGTTCACCACGAGCGACTTGCCGATCGTCTCCAGGCCCCACTCCGCGATCGGACCGAGGCTGGAGATGAATCCCAGCGAGAGGATGACGCCGTCGGCGGGGTACGTCTCCTCCTTCTTCGTCCGGTTGTCGAAGATCGTGATCCCCTCGACCTTGTCCTGGCCGTGGATGTCTTTCACCTCGTAGAAGAGCTTCTTCTCGACCGCCGGGTCTCCCACGACCTTCTTCACGCTGTCCTCGTGGGCACGGAAGCCGTCGCGGCGGTGGACCATCCAGACCTTCTTCGCCACCGGGCGCAGCATCAGCACCCAGTCGAACGCGCTGTCTCCGCCCCCGATGACGAACATCTCCTTGCCGCGGAAGGCGTCCAGGTTCTTCACGCAGTAGGCCACGCCCTTCCCCATCAGCCGCGCCTCGCTCGGGTGCCCCATCGGCCTCGGCGTGATCGTCCCCAGGCCGACCGTCAGGCAGATCGTCCTCGTGTAGTGCGTCCCCTTGTCCGTCTCCACCTCGAAGAGCTTCTCCTCGAGCCTCTTGTACTTCTGGACCTTCTCCTCCAGGCAGACCGTCGCGCCGTACTGGAGCCCCTGCTTCACCAGGTTCTTCACGAGGTCCTTCCCGAGGACCATCGGGAAGCCGGCGACGTCGAAGATCTCCTTCTCTGGGTAGAGCGCCGTCACCTGTCCCCCCAGGTCGGGCATGGTGTCGATCAGCTTGACCTTCATGTGGCGGAAGCCGGCGTAGTAGGCGCCGAAGAGCGCGACCGGGCCCGCGCCGACGAACGTGATGTCGTAGATGTCCTTCTCGTCGACCATCGGGGGGACCTCCGTTGGGAATGGGGCCTGTGGGGGCGGATATGGTAGCAACCGGGACTGATTTGTAAAGGACCGCGCTTGACGGAATGCGGCCCCTCGCCATAATGGAGCCTCGAACCTCAGGAGTCCCCATGACGCGCGCCATCGCCCTCCTTTCGGGCGGTCTCGACAGCACCCTGGCCGTGAAGCTCGTCGCGGACCAGGGGATCCACGTCACCGCCCTGACGTTCATGACCCACTTCGGCTGCAGCGCCGGCATCGAGGGATCGAGCTGCGGTCACGACGTCTCCTGGCTCAAGGGCCAGCCGTTCGTCGAGATCCGCCTCTGCCACCTCGGCAAGGAGTACATCGACATGGTCCGCCGGCCGAAGTTCGGCTACGGGCGGAACATGAACCCGTGCATCGACTGCCGCATCTTCATGCTCAGGTGGGCGAAGGAGTACCTGGAGATCAACGGCGGCGACTTCCTGATCACCGGGGAGGTGGTCGGCCAGAGGCCGATGTCGCAGCGCCTCGAGACCTTCCCCCGGATCGACCGCGAGGCCGGCCTCGAGGGCCTCGTCCTCCGTCCCCTCTCCGCGCAGGTCCTCCCTCCCACGAAGCCGGAGATGGAGGGGAAGATCGACCGCTCGCGCCTCCGCGGGATCTGGGGCAGGTCGAGGAGGGAGCAGCTCAAGATGGCCGCCGAGTACGGCCTGATCGACATCCCGACGCCGGCGGGCGGGTGCCTGCTGACCGACCCGGGGTTCAGCAGGAAGCTCAAGGACCTCTTCCTCTACACCGAGGACCCGCAGGCGAACGACATCCAGCTCCTGAAGGCGGGGCGGCACTTCCGCCTCTCGCCGTACCTCAAGGTCGTCATCGGGCGCAACGAGGGGGAGAACGCCGTCATCGAGTCGCTCCTCCTGCCCGGCGACCGGCGGCTGGAGGCGGTCGACTACTTCGGGCCCGTGACGGTCGTCCGCGGGAAGGCCGGCGCGGCGGAGATCGAGTGGGCCGCCAGGCTGACGCTCCGGTATGGCAAATGCCCCCGCGGAACGAACGCGCTCGTCCGGGTGGTCGCGGTCGGGTCGGGGGCGGAGCAGGTCGTCGACGTGGTCGCCTCCGAGCCGGAGGGTTTCGAGTCGGTGCGCGTCGGGGCAACGGCCGCGGCGCGGACAGCGGCGGAGTAGCGGATGGGTGCCGGACGGAAGGGAATCGAGGACTGGGCGCGGGACCTCGCGGCGAAGGGGGTCCGCACGCGCCGCGACGCCGTCCTCGAGCTGGGCCGCTCCGGCCCCGAGGCGATCCCCCACCTCGTCCGGGCGCTCCGCGACCCCGACGTCTTCGTCCGCTGGAAGGCGGTCAAGGCGCTTGGACGGATGGGCCCGCCCGCGGCGATCGCGGCGAAGGCGGTCGTCGCCAGGCTCTCGGACCCCGACAAGGACCTCAGGAGGCGGGCCGCCTACGCGCTCGGCGAGATCGGACCGTCGGCCCGCGCGGCCGTCCCGGCGCTCCTCGCGGCGACGAAGGGGCGCGACGTCCTCCTCGCATGGCAGTGCGCGGGGGCTCTCGCGCGGATGGGGATCGACGCCGGGGAGGCGATGCGGGAGCTGGGCGCCGACAAGCGGGCGAGCGTCCCGTGGCTCGTGAAGGCCCTCCTCGACAAGAACGTCCACGTCCGCTGGAGCGTCGCGCTTGCGCTCGGGCGCGCGGGGACCGACTCGGAGGAGGCCGTCGCCGCGCTCGTCCGCGCCCTGGAGGACCGCTGCGAGGGGGTCCGGCGCGCGGCCGCGGAGGGCCTCGCGATGATCGGACCGCGCGTGAAGACCCTTCTCCCCGCGCTCCTGGAGAAGCTCAAGCACCGACGAGTGGCGGTGGCCCAGTGGGCCGCCGCGGCGCTCGCGTCCCTCGGGACGCCGGCCCTCAGACGGGTCAGGCGGGCGGAGGGCCTGGCGCCCCTCGCGTCGGGCTGGATCGCCGTGGAGAACAACCTGAACGTCTCCCTGGAGGAGCGCGAGGCCCTGGAGGCGGCCGTCGAGGCCGACGATCGCGGTATCCACGAGCGCGCCGTCGCGGCCCTGCGAAAGCTGGGGGCCGCGCGATGAACGCCCCGCCCCTGGCCGCGCTGGTGATGGACCGCAAGGACGCGCGCACCGCTCTCCTCGCCGCCCTCGCGAAGTCATGCCCGGCCTGCCGCTGGGAGTCGGCCTCGACGTGGGAGGAGGCCTCGTCGCTCCTGAAGCGCGGCGACCTGGAGGTCCTCGTCGTCGCGCTCGGATCGCTCCTCGCGACGCGCACGATCGAGGAGGCCCGTACGCACTGCACGTCGGTGCCCGTGATCCTCGTCACGCCGCCCGCGGCCGAGGCCGCGTCCATTCAGCTCCTGCGAAACGGGACGGACGTCCTCCTTCTGGAGTCGCCGGGCCTCGCCCCGAGGCTCTCCTCGGCCGTCCAGACCCTGCTCGAGCGGATGGCCCTGCGCCGCCGCGCCGTGCTCGCGGAGACCCGGCTCGCGGGGGTGCAGGACCGCGTGCCTGTCGGCCTCTTCCGCGCGACGACGGACGGGAAGCTCCTGGAGACGAACGCCTCGCTCTTCCGGATGTTCTCGGTCCCCCCCTCGAGAGCGGGGGCGGAATTCCACCTGAACGACTTCTGTCCGCCGGGGCAGGGGGTGGACGAGGCGATGGAGCGGGCGGCGACGACGGGTCAGCCCCAGTCGCTGGAAGCGGAGCTCAGGCGCGCGGACGGCCAGTCGGCGTGGATGTCCCTCATGCTCTTCTCGGCGCGGGACGCCGACGGGCGGCCGTTCGTGGACGGCGTCGTCGAGGACGTCACGGAGCGCAAGAAGGCCGAGAAGGCCCTTCGCTCGACGCGGATCCGCGAGTCCCACCTCCTCTCTTCGCTCCCCATGGTGCTCTACACGGTGAAGGGGCCGACGGACCTCAGGACGAGCTGGATCAGCGAGAACGTCGACCGGGTCACGGGGATCCCGAGGGCGCGGTTCCTGAACGAGCCCGAGCTCTGGATGGCGCGGGTGCACCCGGAGGACCGGGAGCGCGTCGAGGCGGAGCTCGCGGGGATCGAGGCCGGCACGTCGGCGACGGTGGAGTACCGGTGGAAGGGGAGCGGCGTGGAGTGGCTGTGGTTCCTGGACCACGCCCTGCTCGTCCGGGACGCGACGGGGCGCGCGCACGAGGTGCTGGGGACGCGCCTCGACGTCACCGAGCGGAAGCGCGTCGAGCGCGGAATGCTCGAGATGGCGACGGCGCTCGAGAACGCCGTGGAGGGGATCTCGCGGGTCGGGGCGGACGGGAAGTACCAGGTGGCGAACCGGGCCTACGCGGACATCCTCGGCTGCGAGCCGTACGACCTGATCGGGCAGGAGTGGACGGAGGTGATCCACCCCGAGGACCGCGATCAGACCTCAGCCGCGCTGCGACGGATGGTGGACGTGGGCAAGGGGGCGCTGGAGCTGCGGGCGATCCGTCACGACGGAACGACTCCGTGGCTCGAGCTGACCCTGGTGAGGGCGCGCGGGGACGAGGACGGGGCCTTCACGGGGTTCTACTGCTTCGCGAAGGACGTCTCCGACCGCCACGAGGCGCGGATCGAGCAGCAGGTCCAGACGGAGGGGATCCAGGCGGTGGCGGGGGCGCTGGCCCAGTACCTCTCGACGGGGGACCGCCGCCTGTCGGGGTCGATCCTGGTCAAGGAGGCCGTGAGGCAGACGGGGAGCGCGTTCGGCCTGATGGCGATGCGTTCTGGGGGAGAGTCGATCCTCGTCATCGCGGTGGACGGAACGGGGAGCGACTCCATCTCGCGCATGGCGGCGCGCGGGGAGTTCCGGGTGGGCACGCCGAGCACGCCGATCCAGGAGGTGCTCCAGCGAGGCGCGCCGGTGGTGCTGATGGGCGCGGCGGCGGCCCCGTCGCTCGGCGAGGACCTCCCCTCCTGGCGGACCTTCCTGGGCGCCCCGCTCTTCGCCGGCGGGGAGATCGCGGGCCTGGTCCTGGTCACGGACAAGCCGCTCGGCTACACAGAGAACGACCTTGCCCGCGTCCAGATCCTCTGCCAGGCGGGAGGAACGCTCCTCGAGCCGCTGCCGGAGAAGAGGTAGGTGGGCCGGCAGGGGGCGATCGGAACACGGATCCTATGTGACGCAAGCTATTGGAGTGATCCCATGACGCTGCCTCGTCTGGTCGTATTCGCCCTCCTCGCCGTTGCCGTCCTGGGATGCCGCGCCCGGGTCGTCGTGAGGGACCCTCACCCGAACCCGCCTGCGGCCGTCGTGATCGACCCGACGCCCGGGACGCCGGGCGGAGCGGTGGTGGTGGTCGAGGAGGTCGACCTCGTCGAGGCGCCCGACGCGCCTCCCGCGGCGATCATCGAGGTCCGCCCGGCCGCCCCGCACGCGAGCGCGGTGTGGATCGACGGCCACTGGGTCTACACGAAGAAGGGCTGGACCTGGTCGAAGGGGCACTGGGCCCAGGGGAACAAGCCCGGCCTGCAGTACGTCCCCGGGCACTGGGACAAGCGCGGCCGCAAGCACGTATGGGTCCCGGGCCACTGGAAGTAGCGGCCCGGGCCAATCCTCGATCCGGAGCGGACTACTTCGGCTCCGCCTCCCCGGCCGGCGGCTCGGGGTCCTTCTCGGCCTCCGGCTCAGGCTCGACGGCCGCGGGGATCGTGAAGGTCCCATCCGGCGCCGCCGCGTTCAGCTCGACGGCCGCGTACTCCTCGGTGATCTGGAGTCCTTCCTTCTCCTGCGTCGCCTCCCGCTTGAGGATCGCAAGCGTGTCCTTGTCGACGTAGAGCTTCACGCCGAGCGCGACCTCGTCGCCCCCGGAGGTGAAGTGGAAGGTGTACTCGATCACGGTCGCGGCACGATCCCCGACCTTCCCCTCGGCGAGCGCCTTGAAGTCCGAGGTCCCGCCGTTCTTGAACTTGTCCGGCTCGCCCATGATGGACATGGCGGGCATCAGGCCGCCCGCCACCATGGCGCCGCGGATGGTCGCTGAGAGCTCCTTCGGCGCCTCCTTCTGCTCCATGGGCCCGCCTTCGGACAGCCCGAGCATCGTGCCGTCGCAGATCGCCTGCATCTCCTGCTTGTTGCCGCCGACCTCCATCTGGATCTTGAGGGAGAACTGGTTGTCGCCGGCGAACCAGACCTCGGAGCCCATCTCGAACTTCTGCCCGGACTTGTCGACCGCGCTGGTCTTGGCTTCCTTGAAGTGCAGGGTCTTCGCGGCCAGGGCCGCGTCGGAGACCTTCTTGTAGAGCTCCTGGGCCGCGGGGTCCTCCGCGAGGGCGAAAGAGGAGGCGAGACAGAGGGCCGTGACGGACACGAGGACGCGATACATCGTTTTTCTCCAAATGGAAGGGCGGTGAACGTACGCCGGTCGCGCTCCTCCGGGAAGCGAAATCAGCGGCCCGAGCGGCCTAGATCATGCTGAGGACCCAGCTCAGGTTCTTCGCGAGGGCCAGGCCGCCGATCCCCGCCGTCGCGAGCGAGACGGACAGCGCAATGCGGAAGAGCCACGTCGAGCGCCTTCCCGCCCGCGCATCGACCTGCCTTCGGTACATCACGACGAGGATCGAGGCGAGCCCGACCACGACCGGTGCCACGACCTGCGAGGTCCCAAGCTCCGTCGCCGGGCCCGGCGGCGGGAGGAGGGCGAACCCTCCGCCGCCAACCAGCCAGAGGAGGCTCGACAGGTCGAGTCCGATGATCCCGAAGAGCACCGACGCGCGGCGGAACGCGTCGGAGGGAGTCGCCTCCGATTCGCGTCCCGTCCCTGCGTCGCTGTCCACCATCCGACCCTACTTGCTGATCCGCTTCGGCACGATCGGCTGCGTCGCCTTCTTGAGGAACAGGATGGCGAAGCAGGTGTCGTCGATGTTCCCGTTCTTCAGCTCGTCGTCCGGCCAGGACCCGTCCGCCTGCTGCTGCGCGAGGAGCACCGTCGCGCCCTCGTTGTACCAGTCGTGCTTCCCGAAGGCCTCGGTATCCGCGAGCATCCCCGCCCGCTCGAGGGCGTACAGGTAGTAGTAGTAGAACTGTTTCTTCCCCCCGGCCATCGGCCTGCCCTTGTAATTCGGGTGCTCCTCGACCGAGAAGTTCTTCCCGATCCACTCCTTGGCCTTCTGCACCTTCTTGTCCTTCTTCCAGTCCTCCTTGATGTAGTGGCGGCAGATGACGAGACCGCAGAGCCCCGAGCACGTCATGCTGCCGTACGGCTCCTCCCCGGCGCCGTGCACGAGCGTCGCATTCGGGTCCATGTTCTCCGGCGTCAGCCACGCGTACCCCCAGCCGCCCTCGGGGAACTGGCCCGCCTCGAGGTTCTTGAGCGCGTCCTTCCAGGTCTTCTCCGGAATCACGCATCCCGCCTCGGCGCACGCGCGCAACCCGAGGAGGGCGTACTGCGTGTTCGAGTAGTCGTTGTCCTTCCCAATCCGTTTCGGGTTGATCGGGATCTTCTTCTGCACCTGCGACCCGCCGCCCGCCTTCTTCGGCGGGAGCTTGACCGTTCCCCCTTCGCCCCCGCCCGAGACGATCGCCCCCGGCTCCTCGGGCGGCTTGAGCTCCTTCGGCAGCTCGACGCACTGGCCGTAGTCCCACTCGCCCTGCGGCCCCTGGTTGGCGACCAGGAAGTAGGCGAACTGCGCGAGCTTCTGCTGGTTGTTCTGCGCCGAGAGCGACCACAGCGCCATCGACGCCATCCCGATCCGGTAGGTCTTGTCCCGGAACCCGATCTTCTCGACGTCGAGCTCCCTGACCCACTTGATCCCCTCTTCGAGCGGGGACTCGTTGACGGGGACGTCCGCGTGGAGCAGGGTCAGGACGACCAGCTCCGACTGCGGAAACCCTTCGCTGAAGCCGCCGCCCCGGGACTTCAGGAACTCGGCCCCTTTCTTGATCGCGGCGTCGACCGCCGCCTGGTCGACCTTGCCCGCCCCACCCTTGGGCGGATTCGCCTGCGCCCACACGGCCGTCGTGACGGCCAACAGCAACGCGACCGTCCGGATCCCGCGGTCCATGGCTCACTCCCTTGGAAAGGGGTCCCCCTACGCGCGCGGCTCGGAGGCCGCCGCGACCGGCTCCAGGTAGAAATCGTGCTTCACGAGGTCGTCGATCCGCGCGAGGTCGTCCGCCGTCAGGTCCGGCGTCTCCGACGCCGCGGCGAACTCCGCGAGCTGCTCGTCGCCGTAGATGTTCGGGAACACGCCCGTGACCGTCGGCTCGGAGAGGACGAACTTGAGCGCCGCTTGTGCGAGCGTCCGCCCCTGCTTCAGCCACTCGAGCTTCTCGATCTTCTTCAGGCCCCCGTCGAGCCACTTCCGCTTGTCGGCGTCGGTCTTCGTGCGGAAGCTGCGGTGGTCGTTCTTGTCGAACTTCGTCTCGGTCGTGAGGTTCCCCTCCAGCACCCCGCTCGCGTGCGGGACCCGCACGAGCATGCTCGCCTGGCACTCCCGCGCCGCGCGGAAGGTCTCGGGGCCGAGCATCTGCTCCATGAGGTTGTAGATGATGAAGGCGCTCGCGCAGCCCCGATCGCGGATCGCCGCGACGGCCTCGCCGGCCTGCCGCTCGTGGATTGCCGGTCCCAGGGCCACGCCGTAGTGCATGATCTTCCCCTCGCGGCGGAGGGCCTCGAGCGTCTCGAACGTGTCATCGCGGCGGATCGTGTCGATCCGCGGGTTGTGGAGCTGGTAGAGGTCGATCCGATCCGTCCCCAGCCTCTTCAGGCTCTCCTCGCACGAGAAGCGGAGGTACGACGGCGAGAAGTCCTGCGGCAGCTCTTGCTGGCCCTTCCGCTCGTTGTGGTACCAGTCGTAGCCGAACTTCGTGGCGATCACGATCTCGTCGCGCCGCTCCCCGAGGGCGCGGGCGAGGAGCGTCTCCCCCTTGCCGTTCCCGTAGTTGTCGGCCGTGTCGTAGAAGTTGATCCCGAGGTCGAGGGCCTTCCGCAT
>CAZYRM010000237.1:3611-9114 GCA_964649705.1 uncultured Planctomycetia bacterium | reverse complement strand
AGCGCGCGGCTGTAGAAGCCCGGGAGCGCGGGGCTGCCGTACTCGAGCATCGGGTACGGATACGGCCCGACGTTGGGCATGATGGAGGCGATCGCCGGCTCCGTCGCCTTGTCGATCGCGGTCATCTGGTCCGCGGTCAGGGTGAAGTCGAGGCAGCCCACGCACTCCTTCATCTGCGCGGCGGTCCGCGCGGAGAGGATTGGAATCGTGACGACCTTGGGCTGCTGCATGAGCCAGCGGAGGGCGACCTGGACGGGCGGGCGGCCGATCCCGTCGGCGATCTTCACCACCTTGTCCATCATCGCGAGGTTCCGCTTGGTGATTTCGTGCCAGTAGTCCTTCTTCGCGGGATCGACCTCGTCGACGAGGCGGTTCGGACCGGGCGGGAGCTTGCCCCGGTTGTACTTGCCCGTGACCATCCCGCCCGCGAGCGCGCTCCAGCAGACGAGCGCGATGTCGAGCTCCGCGCACATCGGCAGGAACTCGGGCTCGAGGGAGCGCTCGACGAGGCTCCACTCGACCTGGGTGGCGATGAACGGGGTCTTTCCCCAGAAGTCGGCCATCGTGTTCGCCCGGGCGATCCACCAGGCCGGGAAGTTCGAGGCGCCGACGTAGAGGACCTTGCCGCTGCGGACGACGTCGTCGACGCCGCGCAGCATCTCGTCGATGGGCGTCGAGAAGTCCCAGATGTGGGCCCAGAGGAGGTCGATGTGGTCGGTGCCCATGCGCTTCAGGCTCCCCTCCACCGACCGCATCAGGTTCTTCCGATGGTTGCCCCCCTGGTTCGGGTTGTTGTTGTCGGCCCCCCCGTCGAACAGGGTGAACTTGGAGGCGATCACCCAGCGGTCACGGTCCCCTCGGGTGAGCTCGCCGACGAACTGCTCGCTCTGCCCCTCCTGGTACCGGTTCGAGGTGTCGATGTAGTTCCCGCCCGCCTCGGCGAAGGTCTCGAGGACGCGGCGGCACTCGTCGATGCCGCTGCCGAGCGGGCCCCAGTTCGTGCCGAACGTGCCGCAACCGATGCACAACTCGGAGACCCGGAGCCCGCTCCGCCCGAGCAGGCGGAAGTTCATCATTCCCATGTCGCGATTCTCCTGGCCTAGAACGTCCAGCGGATGCCGAACTCGCCGCCATTCCACTCGGAGTCGGTCGGTCCGACGTACGCCGGCGGCGTCGGCACGTCCTCGATGAAGAAGAAGAGCTTGTCCGAGTTGATGTACCTGTAGTGCGCGAACACCTCGAGGTGCTCCGTGATCGGGTACGACACGCCCGCAATGAGCTGATTCGCCAGGGCCACCTTGCTGTCCCCCTGGAACACGAAGCCGAACGGCTCCACGGTCTCGTTCGTGGCGTCGTCGAGGTACGACTTCAGGCCGCCGAACCCGCCGCCCACGTAGGGGACGAGGGTGAACTCGTCGGTGATGTCGATCGGGTACTCGAGGTACAGGTTCATCATGAGCGTCGCGACCGTCGCGCTGCCCGACCCGGGGGCGATGAGCTGCCCGCCCGCGCCGTCGTTGGCCGACAGCGTGTCGACGTCGTTCTCCATCACGCCGCTCTCGATCTCGAGGCGGAAGTTCTCGTTGAAGCGGTGGCCGACCGCGCCGTGGAACTGCCAGCCGTGGTCGTCCCAGTCGATAAACGTCAGGAAGTCCTCGCGCGACCGGTTCCGGTCCTGGATTCCACCGGCCACGGAGAGGTACCAGCCGTTCTTCGCGCGGCGACCCATCGGCTCCAGGACGGGCTGCCCGCCCTCCATGCCGATCGGCTCCGAGGGCATCATCGCGACCGGCTCCGACCTCGGCAGCCCGAACGGCGCGCTCGGCCTCGCGGCGGCCTTCCGGTAGGTCGCGAGCTCGTCCTCGACGGTCTCCAGCCGCTCCATCAGCGCCTTCTGGTTCTCGAGGAGCTGCTTCACCTGCGCCTTCAGCTCCGCATCGGACGACACGGGTTCGTCGGCGAACGCGCCGCCCCCGAGGACCGCCACCAGCACGAACGCAAGCACTCTGTTCATCGAACTGACACCCTCCGTACCAACCAAACCCTACGCCGTTCCGCCGCGCGGCCGCTTCATGACGAAGCGGTGCCGGTTCCTCCCGCCTGAAGACTCGTAGTCAAGCTTGTCCACGCCCTGGTAGGCGAGGTAGATCCCCAGTCCCCCCGCGACCCGCTCCTCGAGCGGCTTCGCGAGCTCCTCTTCCTTCGGCAGCTCGTGTCCGCACGGGTCGTAGCTCGCCCCCTCGTCCTCGAGGACGTAGGTGAGCGTCTCGTCGGTCATCTCGGTCCACGCCCGGATCGGCCCGGACTTGCCCGTCTCCTCGTAGCCGTGGAGCACGACGTTCGTCGCGACCTCGTCGACGGCGAGGGTGAGGTGGTACGAGGCCTTCTTGTCCAGCCCCGCTTCCTGCGCGGCCTTCGCCGCGTAGTCGCGGAGCGGACCAAGCGCCTCGAGCGTCCCCGGCAGCGTCAGCGGCTCGAGCGCCATGCCTTCCCTACTTGGGCTCTTCGTCCACCACGTAGACGCTCTGGTCGAATCCCGTGACCGAGAGGGTCTCGCGGATCGGGTTCTGCGGGCGGACCATGTAGACCGAGCACTTCGCCCCGAGCTTCTGCTTGGCGAAGATGAGGACCCTGAGGCCCGCCGACGCCATGAACGTGAGGTCGTGCATCACGAGGACGAGCTTCGTGGGCGCCCCTCCGGCGACCTTCTCGATCTCGGCCTTGAAGGCCCCCGCGGACGCCGCGTCGAGCTCACCCGTCATGACCAGCCGCGCGACGTCAGCCGCCACGCTCGATGTCACCGTGAACGCCATTGCTCTTGCTCCTCTCAGCCTTGGGCGACCCCGCGGGTCGCCCCTACATCCGAAACCTAGCGGCCCACCAGCACGATCGCCGACCGCGCGCCCACCCAGACGTGCGATGCATCCGAGAGCGGTGGCTCATTACCGATTTCGTGAACGTCGTCCGGCGGCTCCACGCCCGTGTTCGCCGAGACGTGCCAGCGGAGGCCTCCGGGGCAACCCGGCAAGTCGAAGCACTGAGACTCCCAGTGCGTGTTGACCGCGACGTACACCGCCTGGGGCTTCCCTTCCTCGTCCCGTCCCGCCATCATCCACGCGAGCGAGCGGCTCGACGGCGACCAGTCCGGCTGCCAGGCGCGCCTCCCGTGGAAGCTGACGTCCGGCGCCCCGATCCCCGCCTCGTCCCAATGGACGAAGTGGTCGCGCCTTCTCAGGATGCGGTGCTCCGCCCGAAAGCGGGTCATGTGGCGCGCGAACCGCAGCAGCTCCGCGTTCGACTTCGTCAGGCCCCAGTCGAACCAGTTCAGCTCGTTGTCGTGGCAGTAGGTGTTGTTGTTCCCCGTCTGCGACCGCCCGACCTCGTCCCCCATGAGCACCAGCGGGACGCCGATGCTCGTCATCAGGGTCGTGAAGGCGTTCTTCACCTGGCGGCGGCGCAGACGATTGATCTCGGGGTCCGCCGTTTCCCCCTCCGCGCCGCAGTTCCACGAGTTGTTGTCGTTCGCGCCGTCGTTGTTGTTCTCGCCGTTCGCCTCGTTGTGCTTCCCGTCGTAGCAGACGGAGTCGTACAGCGTGAACCCGTCGTGGCAGGTGATGAAGTTGATGCTCGCGGTCGGCCCGCGGTGCGGATAGAGGTCGGGCGAGCCGAGGACCCGAGTCCCCAGTTCCGCGATGGTCCCCTCGTCCCCCTTGAGGAAGCGCCTGAGCGTGTCGCGGTACTTCCCGTTCCACTCAGCCCAGCGTCCGTAGGCCGGGAAGCTCCCGACCTGGTACAGGCCCCCCGCGTCCCACGCCTCGGCGACGAGCTTGCACTTCGCGAGGATCGGGTCGTGGGCGAGGGTCTCCAGGAGCGGCGGATTGGCGAGCGGCGCGCCGTTCTGGTCGCGCCCGAGGATCGCCGCGAGGTCGAAGCGGAAGCCGTCGATGTGGTACTCGCTCGCCCAGTAACGCAGGCAGTCGAGCACCAGGCTCCGCACGACCGGGTGGTTGCAGTTGAGCGTGTTGCCGCACCCTGAAAAGTTGAAGTAGTACCCCTCGGGGGTCAGCATGTAGTAGGTGCGGTTGTCGACGCCCCGGAAGGAGATCGTCGGCCCGCGGTGGTCGCCCTCGGCGGTGTGGTTGAACACGACGTCGAGCATCACCTCGATCCCTGCGCGGTGCAGCTCCTTGACGAGGTTCTTCAGCTCGTCGGCCTGCATCCCGAGCTTCCCCGTCGCGGCGTACCCCGCCTTCGGCGCGAAGAAGCCGAGCGTCGAGTACCCCCAGTAGTTGACCAGCAGCTCGCCCGTCTGCGCGTGCTTGCGGCTGTTCTCCCACTCGTCGAACTCGAAGATCGGCAGGAGCTCCAGGCAGTTGATCCCGAGGTCCTTGAGGTACACGATCTTGTCCCGGACGGCCGCGTACGTGCCCGGGTGCTTCACCTTCGACGAGGGGTGCTTCGTCAGGCTGCGGACGTGCGCCTCGTAGATGACGAGGTCCTGGATCGGGATCTCGAGCGGGCGGTCGTCCTCCCAGTCGAAGTCCTCGAGGAGGATGCGCGAGCGATGCTGGTAGACGTCGTCCCAGTCCGGCTGCGCGAGCCAGACGTCCCGCCCGCCGATCACCTTCGCGTACGGGTCGCTGAGGATCTTCGTCTTGTCGAAGCGGTTCCCGTCCGCGGGGCCGTCCATGCGGTAGCCGTACTCGAGCTTCTCGTAGTCGAGGTCGAAGACGGTCATGCACCAGACGGACCCGATGCGGAACTCGCACGGGAAGGGGATCTCCGCCATCGGCACCGGCTCTCCCTTACGGAAGAGGACGAGCGTGCACGACGTCGCGGCGTTCGAGAAGACGGAGAAGTTGACGCCGCCCGGGACGAGCGTCGCCCCGAACGGGAGGGGCCGACCCACGCGCAGGCGGAACGCGCCGTGCTCGTGGGTGGGGTAGACGTCCACGCGGTTTTCCATTGCCTGGGTCATGAGCGGACGGCCGCGAGGCCGCCCTCCTCCGTGTCCGCGAAGACGAAGTAGGGGAGGAACCCGGTCGTCTCCATGACGTCCCGGATCTCCTCGGAGACGCCGACGAGGCCGACCTTCCCCCCCTTCGCCTTCGCCTGGCGGTAGACGAGGAGGAGGAAGCGGAGCCCGGCGCTCGACAGGAACGAGACCTGCTTCATCAGCAGGACGATCCTCGCGGCGCCGCCGAGCGCCTGCGTCACCGAGGTCTGGATCGCGGGGACCGTCTGCCCGTCGACGCTCCCCGCGAGCTCCAGCACCAGCGCGTCCCCTGCCGTGCGGATCTCGACGCCCATCGGCTTAGTCCAGCCAAGACGTCGGGGTGATCTTCACCTTCACGCGCATCCGCTCCCGCGAGGCGGGCAGCTTCACCGTGAGGGCCTTCGCGTCGAAGTTCGTGTACGGCTTCCCGTCGATCTGGCACTCCTCGATGTAGATGCTCCCCGGCGGCAGGATGTCGGGCGACACGCGGAGCGTCCGGTCCTTGAA
>CAZYRM010000237.1:0-3511 GCA_964649705.1 uncultured Planctomycetia bacterium | reverse complement strand
AGATGCTCCCCGGCGGCAGGATGTCGGGCGACACGCGGAGCGTCCGGTCCTTGAACCCGTCGGGCATCGGCTTGAAGTGCATCCACATCGGCTGCTTCGTGATCAGCAGGTTCGTGTACACGGCCGACAGGTAGCACAGCTCCATCGAGTGGTATGCGCTCATGGAGTGGCTGCCCTTCAGCCTCTCGTTGCCGAGGAGGTAGGGCATGCCGTTCGCGAGCGTGTTGAAGTAGACGCCGCCGTCGTCGTGGTCGAGGAAGAAGGCGTTGTAGAACGCCGCGGCCTCGCGGCCGAGCCTCAGGTACTCCTGGTCCTTGAGCACGCCGTGGAGGATGAAGTAGCAGAGGATCGCCTGCTCCTGCTGCCACCACGCCTTCCGGTCGTGCCAGACGAAGCCGAAGTGCTTCCCGTCGGGCTTCTGCACGCGCTCGACCACGTCGTACCAGCCGCCGCGCTGCATGTCGGCGCCCGCCTCGGGCATGACCTCCGCGATCTTGCGCGCGAACGCGATGTACTCGTCCTTGGGCTTCAGCGACTGCATCCGCATGAGGTTCCAGGCGATCTTCAGGTTGTGCCCCGCCACCGCGCGGTTCTGCTGCCAGCCCCAACCCTGGTCGTGCGACCAGTCCTCGTGGAACCGCTCGTTCACGAACGGGCTGTTCGCGTAGTCGGGGAAGTACTTCGTGATCGTGTCGAAGGTGTACTCGAGGAAGTCGGCGTACTTCTTCTCCCCCGTCGCGAGGTAGAGGTTCACGAGGTACGCGGGGGCGTGGTCGCCGACGCTGTTCCAGTTCTTCTTCGCGCGGTTCGCCCCGAGCGACTGCGCGCGCGGGTTCATCTCGAGCGGGTCGACGTGGGAGAAGTACCCGCCCTTCTCGTTGTCCTTGTAGGACTTCTCGAAGAGCTGGACCGTCTTCTCCATGTCCCACAGGATCTTCGGGTCGCCGTTGATCCGGTACGTGTGGCACGGCCCGGCGAGCGCGTAGATCTGCTCGTACATCGGGAGGGAGTCGAAGTCGTCGCCGAATTCGCTCGTGAGGAGCTTGGTCTCCTTCTCCCCGTCGAGCTTGACCCCGTGGTACCAGTACACGAGGTCCTCGTCCTTGTCGTAGAAGCGCATGTGGTCGCGGAGGTACTGTGTCCCCCGTTCCGCGCCCTCGAGGAAGGCGTCGTCGCCGGTCATGAGGTACGCCGCGGCGAGGCCGTAGACCATGCGGGAGATCGTGTCCGTCTCCTGCAGCGGGTCGCCCTTCTTGGCCCCCGCGAGGTGGAGGAAGGTCCGGTACTTCTTGTAGTCGATCGACTCGGCGGGGTAGCCGAACTGCCACTTGAGGTAGCTGTTCCCGATCGACCTCGCCTGCTTGATCCACCAATCCGGCTCCTCCTGGCGGAAGACGCCGGGGCCCTTGCCCGGGAAGACCATCCACTGCGCATCGAAGCGGCCCTCGCCGCCCGGGTAGAAGGTCCCGTAGACGTAGACGAACTGGCGGTTGAGCGCGAGGAGCGACCTCATGTCCTTCGACGCGTCCTGGTACCCCTCGTCGAGGTTGTAGGCGTACCGCGCGTACGTCGTGGGCGTGAGGTGGACCTGGCAGTCCCGTCCGTCCGAGGTCTTGAGGCCGAAGACGCCGGCATTCGAGTCGAAGCCGTTCACGTATCCGGCGACAGTATCGCTAAAGGTGAAGTCGACGTTCATGCGTCCTTCCTCTAGTTATTGAGGCCCAGATCCCCGGGGGAGCGGCTCTTCTTGGGTGGGGTCCACGCCTGACGAGCCGAACTCCCCGCGAAAGGGAGCGAAATAGTCCCATTCAGCCCCCGGTCGGTCAAGAGAATCAGGGTCGCGAGAAAACCCCTAGCGTTGGGAGGTGTGCGCCCTGTTGCAGCGGGGGCGGGGCGGCGGGTAGGATGCCCTCGCGGAACTCCTTTGCGAGACGTGCGATGTCGTTGAAGTCCTATCCGGTCGTGGAACTCCTGGGCGACGGAATCGGACCGGAATTATCCGAGGCCGTCCACTTCCTCTCCGACAAGGCGCTGCCCTTCCGGATCGAGTGGAGGCCGATCGACCTCTCTGTCGCCAGCCGCGACCACCGCGGCACAAAGCTGTATGACGAGGCGGTCAAGGCGATCACGGAAACGGGGGCCGCTCTCAAGCACCCCACCGCGACGGTCAAGGAGAGCCCGAACGCGGTCCTGCGCCGCGCGCTCGACCTCCAGGTGATCCACCGCCCCGTCTCGACCATCCCCGGGATCCCCACGAACTTCAACGGCCGCATCGATCTCGACATCGTCCGGATCGCCACGGGAGGGACCTACGATGACCCCGGGCGCCTCATCGGCACGGAGGCCGCCGTGTCGCTCCGTATCATCGAGAAGGAGCCGTGCCGCCAGGCGGCGATCTACGCCTTCGAGCTCGCGAAGAAGCTGAAGAAGTCGGTCACGTCGTCGTCGAAGCACACGGTCCAGCGGGCGACGGACGGGCTGTTCGAGGCGATCGTCAAGGAGGTCTCGCGGTCCTACCCGAAGGTCCCGCACAAGGTCGAGCTGTTCGACGCCCTCCTCGCGAAGATCGTCATGAAGCCCGGGAACTTCGACGTCGTGCTCGTCCTGAACGAGTACGGGGACTTCCTCTCGGACATGGCGTGCGGGCTGGTGGGGTCGCTCGGGATCGGCGCGAGCGGAAACTACGGCTTCGACTCGACGCGCAAGGTCCGCGTGGGGCTCTTCGACGCGGCGCACGGCACGGCGCCGGACATCGCGGGGCAGCGGAAGGCGAATCCGACGGCGATCTACCTCGCCTTTTCGCTCCTCCTCTACCACCTCGGGGAGATTCGCGCGGCGAGCGCGGTGAAGAACGCCGTGCTCCAGCTCCTGGACGACGGGAAGTGCACGCCCGACGTCGGCGGGCGGCTCACGATGATGGAGTTCGTCCACCAGGTCGCGGTCCGCGCGAAGGACCTGATCGACAACGAGGCCTGGACCTCCCGCACGATCCAGCTCCACCGCGACGACTTGAAGTAGCAGACGGCGCCGGAATGAGAACGGCCCCCGGTCCTGTGGAACCGGGGGCCGTTTCGTTTTGAGAGAGGTCGTTACTGCGCGTTCACCGTGATCTCGTCGACCGCGATGAGGCGGTTCTGGGCGTCGTACGCATAGGCGACGATCATCTTCTTCCCCGCGGTGAGCGTCACCGTCAGGTCCTTCCCCGTGCCGAGCTGGATGAGGGCGTCGCGGGTCGCGCGCGGCTGGCCCGAGACCACCGTCACGCGCTGGGTGAACCAGCGGACCGTGGTCACCTCGGTCGGGGCCTTCACCGTCAGGCGGACCGACGTGCCCGTCGCGACGGGGTTGTTCCAGGTCACCGAGTTCGTCCTGGCGCGGCGCGACTGCGAGCCCGTGCCGTTCACCTTCGCCTCGAAGGGCTTCCCCTCGCTCCCCAGGTTCTTCACGGGGAGGATCTCGGTGATGCGGCCGTAGTTGAGCTGGCTGTTCTCGCTCGCGTCGGCGCCGGTCG
>CAZYRM010000236.1:0-9176 GCA_964649705.1 uncultured Planctomycetia bacterium | reverse complement strand
CTCCCGCCCACGAGCTGCATGTAGTAGGTCCAGTTGAAGAACGCGCCCGGGTCGGAGCGGCGGGCCGGGTCGAGCTCGTTGTGCCCCCGGATCCCCGTTCGGGTCCTCGGAACGCCGTACGTGGCGCAGAGCCAAGCGGTCAGCCGCGCCGAGGCGCGATACTGCGCGTCGGTCCAGTTGTTCCGCCCGGCGAACCCCTCGTGCTCGAGCCCGATCGAACGGCTATTCCAGCCGATGACGTGCCAGGCCGTGTTGGAGTCCGCCACGCACTGGAAGATCTGCCCAGAGTAGGCGATCACATAATGGGCGCTGACGTTCGAGGAGGAGTTCTGGAACCAGGAGATCCCCGCCTGCGCGGACCCCTCGATGGTGTGGATGACGATGGTGTCGATCCGCGCGGACCGCCCCGTCGAGTAGTTTCCCGAGTTCGCAGGCGTCCATGTCGTGGTCGGGCGGGTCTGGGCCAGTGCGTCGAGCGAGAGCCCGAGCACCAGGGCCGCCGCGGCCGCCACCGACGTCACGCTCGTCCGCATCGAACTTCCTCCAACCCCAGGGACCCGTAGACCTCACCCGAGTGATTCGCAACCGCCCTGCCACGAACGCGCGTGAACGTCCCGGAGGTCACACTTGAGAGTCGGCCACATCATATGTGGCTCCAGTGAGTTGCGCTGCTGCTCCCACACGTGTGAATTCCGATCCGGACGCGAACACTCGCGGGTCCCCTCCCTCACACGTGTGGGATCGTAACGCCGACCTAGTGCGACGACGCACTTCCGGTGCAAGAATTCACTTACATGAGCTGCAACTCACTGGTGCGATGGGGACTCGGACTCACGGCTCTCGCGTGTGAGCGAGTAGGAAGATCTTACGCGGATCGACGCTCCGTCCGGTTCCCGGACCGGGTGAGAGAGGAGGGCGTGAGCCTCTGACCGCTTGGCGACCGCTCCGCTTAAACGGACACGCGGACGACACACCGTCGTCCGCGCGCCGGGTCTACTGGGGTAGAGGGAAAAGTCTCTAGAAGTTCACGATCGTCGTGTACTGGGCGCTGATCCAGTACTGCGCGCCGCGGTAGTAGATCCGCAGCCAGCCGTTCTGGATGGTGTCGGCGACGAACACCTCCCCGCTCCAGCACGAGCCGATGATCGAGTTGCCTGTGCTCGGTCCCGTCCTCACGTTCAGGCTGCTCGCGGTGACGCGACGGCCCCTTCCGCCCGTGCGGCGCGTGAGGTACTGGCCGCTGCACCAGCCCTGACGGTTGTCGTAGTAGATCCGGAACCAGCCGTTTGACGATGCGCTCGACACGTAGATCTGGCCGTTCCGCACCGTGCCGATGATGCCGAACCCCGTCCCCGCGCCGCTCCGGACGTTCAGGGTGGAGGTCGACACCTGCTGCGCCGTCAGCGAGGGGGTCGGCGTGGGCGTCGGGGAGGGCGACGGACCGCTGCTGTTCCCGTTCACGAGCTGCATGTAGTAGGTCCAGTTGAAGAACCTGCCCGGGTCGGTGTGGTCGTTCCCGGGGACCTCGACGTGACCCAGGATGCGCTGACGATTCCTCGGGATGCCGTACGCGCGGCAGAGCCACGCGGTCAGGCGCGCGGAGGCCCGATACTGCGCGTCGGTCCAGTTGTTCCGCCCCGCGTACCCCTCGTGCTCGAGTCCGATCGCGCGGCTGTTGTAGGACCGGACGTGCCAGGCCGTGTTGGAGTCGGCTACGCACTGGAAGATCTGCCCGCCGTAAGAGATCACATAGTGGGCGCTGACATTCGAGGAGGGATTGCGGAACCAGGAGATGGCGCCCTGAGCGGACCCCTCGATCGTGTGGATGACGACCGTGTCGATCCGAGCGGACCTGCCGCTGGTGTAATTCCCCGAGTACGCGGGGGTCCACGTCGTGGAGGGCCTCGTCTGCGCCAGGACGTCCAGGGAGAGTCCGAGCACCAGGGCCGCCGCCGCCATCACCGTTACGCTCGTCCGCATCGTCGTTTCTCCGACTCCAGAAGTTCACTGTCCTCACCCCAGTGATTCGCAGGATGCCTGCCGCGAACTCGCGTGAACTCCCGGGAACGGCGCTTTTTGGCATGTGACGCAACATCATCGCGCCAAGTGTGTTGCGCTGCACGTAGTCACACGTGTGAATCGCCTCCCCGGACGGCGCGCCTTCCGCGGCTCCCCCTCACACGTGTGGGATCGTAACGACGTTTCGACTCGTGACGGGCCTTCCGCCGTAAGTATTCACTTACATGAGCTGTAACTCACTGGTGCGAATGGGAGTCTGGCTCGTGGCTCTCGCGTGTGAGTGCGAGGCGCGATCCCGCGCGGATCGCGCGCTCGTCCGGTTGCCGGACCGCGGGCGCGGACGGCTCCGCTGCCACGCATATATAGTGGAAGGGACCCTCGTCCGCGCTACACCCACGCTCCCCGTTGTCGACTCGGATGCGCCCGGGCACCCTGCGTGGGGTCCGTTCGGGGTATCATTCCGGAGGCTCACCTCTCGGTCCTTTGCGGCCTCCGCCTTCGGGCAGGCCGTGGAGCAGGTCACAGCCTGCTGCGCTTCGGCGCCTCGACCCTCGCCCACGCGGACGGACCAGCACCCAGGAGGAAGCCACATGGAGAACAAGACGAATCGATACGACCTCATCATGACCGTCGCTATCTTCGCCCTGCTCGGCGTCGGGACCTACCTCATCCTCTCGCAGGACTTCTCGGGCCCGAGGGTCGGGCGCCAGGAAGTCGCCCCGGTCGGCCTGGAGACCATGAAGAAGGCCGCGACGCACGAGGGCGTCGTGACGCAGACGAAGGAGTACCTCGTCGAGACCGTCTTCCAGGACGACGGCCTGCGCGTCTACCTGTACGACCTCGAGGCGGCGCCGCTGTCGCTCGATGCCGCCAAGGGGACGGCGCGGGTCGAGTTCCCGGAGTCCGACCGGAAGACGGCCGAGGTGAAGCTGGCGCTCAAGGACGAGGCCCTGATGGGGAACGCGGACCTCGGGAATGTGAAGGAGACCGGGGCGCTGGCGACGCTCCTGCTTTCGTCCCTGCCGGGGAAGGAGGAGCCCGAGCTCGAGCTGCGGGTCCCGCTCCCGAGGGCGGCCGACCTGGAGGAGAAGAAGGCGCCTCCGACCGAGAAGAAGATCCCGCCGGAGAGCCCGTAACGGGGAGGGCCGCAAGGGCGAGAGAGGAAACGCTGTCGGGGCAACGCGCGGCCCGGGGCACGCCCGGGCCGCCTACTCCGACAGCAGCTCCTCGATGGCGCCGACGATGCGCGGCGCGGCCTCGATGCCGAGGGAGTTCGTCTCTTCGTAGTGGTCGCCCGGAGGCTCGGGCTGGTGGATCGGGCTCCGGTCGTTCCGCTCGAAGTTGTACGGCGGGATGATGTACCCCAGCTCGTCGTTCGCCAGGCCGATCAGGAACTTCACCTTCCCCGTCATTCGGTCCCGGAGATACGGCCCCTTCGGCGCGTCCGCGAGCTTCGGCGGGTTCGGGTTCCCCTTGCCGACGATGTCCTTTCCGTGCGATCGACTCCCGTCGTACCCACCGACCGCAAGTTCAGGAAGGAGCTCCCCCGGCACCGTGATGAACTGCGCCTCCCCGATGCGGATCATCGAGACCTCGGTCCGCACGCAGAGCTTCGACTTCCCGAGCACGCTCCCCTCGAAGAGCTTCCCCTCCGCGTCGTAGACGTCCCGCTTGAGCGTCCCGCTCAGCATCCCCAGGCGGTACGACTTGTTCTCCACAGGGACGTCGAACGGCTTCGTCCGGACCGTGACCTCCGCCTCCTCGACCCCCTTCGCCCCCTCCAGCGCCTTCACGGCCGCCTTTCCGACCGACTCCCCGACGTGCCGCGCCGCCTCGAAGTCCTCCAGCCCCGACGGGGGCTCCGGCGTCATCATTCCCCCGAGCGCGCCCGAGAGGAACACGCACACGCCGCCCGTCTCCGCCTCCACCGCCTCGCGCAGGAAGTGCGGGTAGTCGCTCGTGAGCTGCGTGTTCCTGCTCCCGAGCGTCTCCGGGTGGCACGCCCAGTTCACGACGGTCGCGATCGGCGCCCCGTCCGCCGCGGCGTCGATCCCCATCACGGAGAGCGTGTCGTCGAAGATGACCGGATCGCGGTGGTCCCCGACGACGCCGTCGACCGGCGCGGTCGTCTCCGCTATCCTGATCCTCGCGGGCTTCAGCTCCCCGACGACCTGCTCCACGAGGCGGATCACCGTCGTCCTGACCTTCGTCATGTAGTCCCGCCTCACGCCGCTGACGAAGGGGATCGGCCCCCACAGCCCCATCGTGTCGGGCCCCTCGTGGTTGTGCGTGGAGCAGACCACGAGGTGCGTCACGCCGAGCTTCCTGGGCAGGATGGAGCGGATCTTCTCCACCTCGGGGCGGAAGTAACCGACGAGGTCGAGCGCGACGACGACGACCGTCGTCCCGCCGCTGCGAAACGCCGCGGCGCGGGCCCAGAGGGGGTCGTGGACGCCGGTGGCGCGCCGACCCGTCCCGTAGCCGGCCATCCAGACCAGCTCGCGCGAGGGGTCGGGCGTGATCTCGGCCTTCCCGGCGGCCGCCTCGATCGCCTCGCCTGAGGCGGCCGCCGCGAGGAGGAGGGAGAGAGCGATCGCCCTCATCGGGGCGCTAGTTCGAGGACAGGGAGGGCGCGGCCTCCTCGAGCTTCTGGCAGAGCTGGTTGATCATCTTCCGCCAGAGCGCCATCGCGGTCATCTTCTTCGTGTTGTTGAGCATCTTGTCCTCGTCGACCTTCGCGCTGAGCGTCCCCTCCCACAGGACGCGGCCGTCCTTCGTGCTGATCAGCTTCACCTCGACCAGCTCGGCCTCGCCGCGGATCGGCGCGGGGATCAGGGTGTTGAGCGTCAGCCCCGTTCCGCCCATCGGGAGGAAGAGGGCCTGGCGGAGCACCGACTTGTACATGTAGCCCCACATGTGGGTCATCTTCCCCACGAGCACGGCGTCGAACTCCTTGAAGTCCCCGTTCTTCGCCCGCTCCGCCGTCACCTGCTCGGAGGGGACCGCGACGTAGTCGGCGTCCTCGAACAGCCTCGACTCGTCCAGGTGCCTCGCCGTCATGTCCGCGAGCGGCCCAGCGATCTCGGAGTCCACGAAGTCCTCGTCGTACGTGTAGCTGCCGAGGTAGTCCTCGGCATTCTCGGCGCCGCCCTTGGCCTTGCGGGCGTCGAGCGTGCGCTCCTCCTGAGGGCGCGCGTCGGTGAAGGTCGTCACCGCGACGCGGAGCGGGACCTTCTTCGCCGAGATGTGGATGTTCTGCTTGGCGAGGTCGTACTTGGGACGCGACGCGCAGCCGACGGTGGCGGCGAGCGCGAGAAGGGCGACGACGAGGACGGTCTTCGGCATGGCTCTCTCCCCACGTGGTAGAAGAAGTGGACCACCATTGTAGAAGCGCGGGAGGCCGGCGCAAGGGGTTTTCCGGCTACTTGGGGGCCTGGATCCTCCAGAGGCGGACCGTGCGGTCCGCGCTTCCGGAGGCCACGGTGCAGCCGCAGGGGCAGAAGGCGACGGAGAGGACCCCGTAGGCGTGCCCCGAGAGGACCTCCTTCGCGGCCCCCGAGGCCTCCCACAGGCGCACCGTCTTGTCGAAGCTCCCGGTGGCGATCGTTGCCCCGTCCGGGGACCACGTCACCGAGGTGACCGCCTGGTCGTGCCCCTGGAGGAGGCCCACCTGGCTCCCCTCCCCGGCGTTCCACAAGACGACGCGCTGGTCGTCCCCGGCCGAGGCGAGCACCGACCCGTCAGGGCGGAAGGCGACGGAGCGCACGATCCCCGAGTGCCCGTTGAACGTGCGGACCTCGCGCTTCTCGTCGACGTCCCAGAGGGTGATCGAGCCGTCCGTGTAGCCGGCCGCGAGAAGCCTCCCCTCGGGGTGGAACGAGAGGCAGACGACGGGCGTATTCCTCGTCGAGAGCGACGCGGGGGCCTCGTCCGCGCCCGGCTTCCCGAGGAGGAGGGTGCAGTCGAGGCTCCCGCTTGCGAGGAGGGAGCCGTCCTTGCGGAAGGCGAGCGACGTGACGTGGTGGGTGTGCCGTTCGACGACCCGGGGCTTCGGGTCGCCCGAGAGGGGCCACAGGCGGATCGTCTTGTCGACGCCTCCGGAGGCGAGCGATGCTCCGTCGGGGAAGAACGCGAGGGCAAGCACGCCGGCCGTGTGCCCCTCGAGCTTCGCGACGGGCTGGCCGCTCGCGACGTCCCACAGCCGGATGGTATCGTCGGCGCTGCCGCTGGCGACCACGCGCCCGTCGGGGGAGAAGGCGACGACGTTGACGTCGCTCTCGTGCCCGCCGATCGCCTCGGGCCTCCCCTGAGGCCCCGTCTCGCACCCTCAGGCGAGGGCGGCGCCGGCGATCAGGACGGAGAGCAGGAGGACTCGCATCGTGGTACAACTGTACCACAATGGTGACCTGGACCGAATCGCACGATCGGTACACGCTGAAGGCGGCGGAGTGGGAGTGGGCGTTCTTCCACGCCCTCCTCGGAGTCGCCAGCCTGGTCGTCGCGCTGCAGTTTTACGCGCCGATCTGCGGCCTCCTCGCGCTCGTTTTCGTCTTCCTGGCCGTCCGCTCGCTCCCGGTCGCGTGGATCGAGGTGCCGCTGCAAGGGGGAGAGGTCCGCTGGGGGGTGGGGGGGCGCGTGGAGACCCCGGAGCCGGTCCGCGTGGTGCGCTTCGAGGTCGACTCGGTGATGCGGGCGATGCGCCACGGGGACCCGAGCCGCTACACGGTCGTCGCCGTCCTGCCGGACGGCAGCCTCCACCGCGTCCTCGGGAAATGGGATTGCTTCCCCCCGACGCGCGCCCAGGCGCTCGCGGCGCAGCTCAACGGGATCCTCGGCCACGAGGAGCGCCCGCCGATGCTCGACGAGGCCTCCGCGTCGCGCGTCTCCCGCGAGCGCGCCGCCGGCGGGTGCCTCCTCGTCGTCCTCCTGATCCTCCTCGTGCTCCTGGCCTTCTCCCGGGGCTTCTGACCCGCACGGTCACTTCCTGAGCAGCGTCCGCGCCCTCTGCGGGTCGAGGCCTTCCGGCAGGTCGCAGGTGACCCCGTGCTCGCCGGCAGCGCGGACCTCGTCGTTCGCGACCTTCGACGTGTAGCGGTCCGACCCGCCCCCCGCATCCACGAAGAGGCCGAAGCTGGTCCCGCCGTGGTAGTCGTTCCCGCTCACCTGGGCCGGGCCCGGGGCGTAGTCGTAGACATCGTCCCCCTCCAGGTCCATGAACAGGCACCAGCCGTTGTGCGCGACGGCCCCGAGGGAGAAGAACCCCCCGCCGTGGTACTCGTCGTCCCCCGCCCCGTCCTGGAACGCCACGACCGTCTCGTCCCATGAGAGACCCTGGGCCACTCCCTGCCTCGTGTCGTAGACGTCGTTCCCCGAGGCGTCCTCGAAGTACCCCATCGCCTCGTGCGCCGCGAACCCCTGGTTGTACCGCGACCCGATGTAGCGGTCGTCTCCCTCCCCGTCCATCAGGATCCCCCAGCCGAAGTAGTACCCGCCCCCCTGCGAGAAGTTCCCCGCCTCGTACCGGTCCCGTCCCTCGTGGTCGACGAGGAGGGCCAGGCCGCCCGACAGGAGGCCGCGGAAGCCGATTCCGCACGCCTGCCCGAAGGCGTCGAAGATCCCCGCGTCCCCGTACCCCGTCGGGTAGAGCCCCTTGCAGTAGTAGCGATCGTCGCCGTCCCGGTCGTCCAGGATGGCCAGCCCGCCCGGCATGGCGCAGGACTGGGCGTACCGAGTCGAATCGTAGGAGTCGGCTCCGTCACGGTCCTCGAGCATGGCGACGCCCCAGAGCGCCGCCGCCTGGACGTAGTCCCCGCCCCGGTAGGCGTCGTTCCCCGCGAGGTCGGTCAGCGTTCCCACCCCGATCGCGCACGCCCCCTGGGCCCACCGCCGGCCGATGTACGAGTCGTCCCCCGCGCAGTCGAGGAGGGCCCCCACGCCGAGCCTCCCGCCGCCTTGCGTCCAGTCGAAGGTCGCTTCGTAGGCGTCGTCCCCGTCGTAGTCGATGAGGATCGCGAGCGGAAGGCGGTCCCCCGCGCTCGTCCCCGCGTTGTTCGTGTAGAAGTCGTCCCCTCCGAGGTCGATCAGGACCGCCGCGTCCTCGCGGTGCCACGTGCGGCCCTTGCCGGCGATCACGACCTTCCCAAGCGAGGAGTCCCTCGTGTAGAAGACCTCGGCGGGGCGCCCCGCGGCCTCCCACGCCGCCTCCAGGTCCGCTCGGATAGCGTCCGCCCCGCTCTGGACCTCCTGGACGTAGAGGGCGGCCTCGAAGAGCGCGGCGAAGTCCACGCGGGCGGCGAGGCGAGTCAGCCTGAGGTTCGGCTCGATCCGATCGCGCTTCTCGTCGCTCTGGAGGACCAGAGTGTCGACGAAGGCATCGGAGAGGGCCGCGATCTGCTTCAGGGCGAAGTCGCGCTCCTCGCGCGCGACGCCCGCGAAGGCCCGGTCCCAGCACGCCCTGGCGCGTCCGAGGCGCTCGAGGATCTCGTCGACGCGCTGATCGATCGTCATGCCCGCGGGAGAGAGCCCGGCCTCCACGGGCGCGGGCGCGCGATCGAGCCAGGCGAACGTCCGGGCGAACCCCCCGTCGGTGAGCATGTCCGCCGCGGCCGCCCGGGCGAGCGGGGCCATGCGGAACGGGGCGCGGTGCGCGTAGGCGAAACGACGCAGGCGAAACGGATCGGCCTGCTCGTGGAGCTTCGCGAGCCGCGAGAGGAGGTCCTGGTAGTCGGCCTCGATCCCCAGCTCCTCGCGGAGGGCGGCGGCGAGGGCCTCCACGGGCGGCTCCGCGACCCCCTCGGGCAGGATCGCCGCGTTCGGCGGCATGGCCGCCTGCGCGGCGATCCGCGGCTTCCCCTCGAGAGTCACGCGCAGCTCGACCCGCTGGATCCTGCGGAGGGCGGTCAGCTCGAGCGGCGCCCCGGGCGGCCGTGCGCGGAGGAAGGCGTCCGGATCTCCCCATGCGGCGGCGTCGTCCAACGGCTCGCCCGCGAGGCGCGCGGACCGATCGACCGCGTCCCGTACCACGGAGACGGCGAGGGTGTCCCCGACGGCGCGCGCCGCGATGGCGTCGCGGAAGCGCGTCAGGAGCCCCTCGGCGTCCTTGGCGAAGTCGACCCCCTCGACCTCGACGAGGAGGTCTCCGGCGCGCAGGCCCGCCT
>CAZYRM010000235.1:2564-9241 GCA_964649705.1 uncultured Planctomycetia bacterium | reverse complement strand
TCGATGGTCGGCCCGCCCATGCGTCCAGTATAGCCGCGCCTGACAGACGGCGCTAGACGGAAAATCATCAAATCTCCCATTGGTTTTCGCGACGCCATCTCGTATGCTGGAGGTGACGGCCGGCCAACATAGGAGGGCCCATGGAAACCAAGACCAAGCTGCGCTCCCCCCATCCGCGTATCGTGGTAGCCCTGCCGAACATCCAGGACCAGATTCGGATGATCAACCGCGCGGCAAACACGGCCACGGAACAGGACCAGGGACGCTGGGAAGACGTGAAAAACCTCCTCGGCGAGCTTTACGCCCAGTTGCAGCGCCAGGACCGGGTCATGGTCTTCCGGCTCGCAAAGCGGGGAGCGTCCACGCCCCACGACAGCCGAAAGGAATAGCCCTCCTCAAGTCCGACGCCTAGGACCATCGTCCCGAAGGGAGGGACGAGCGGGCCAGGCGGAGGGCGTCTCTTTCCTTTATACTGTCGCCGATGAGGTTTTTCTTGGCTCTCGGGTTGGCCGCGGCTCCGGCCGCCGCCCAGTTCCGAACCGCCCGGACGGCTCCCCTTCCCATCACGCCCCGCGCGCCCCCCCCCCCCCGCGCGGGCCCCCCCCCCCACCCCGCCCCCCCCCCCGCGGTCTGGCGTCTGGGATCCCAACGCGCTATCATGAAGCCATGGAAGCTCACGGAGACACCCGATGGCCAAGATCGAAGTGACCGACGATCAAATCCTGACTTCCCTCGACAGCCTCTCGCCGCAGGCGCGGCAGGAGGCCCTGCGACGCCTCCTTGCCGCCTCCGCCTTCTGGGATCACGTGGTCGACCGGAATCGGGACCGCATTCGCGCGACCGCCGCGGAGCGAGGCCGCGAATGGGACGCGATGACAGAGGAAGAGCGAATCGAGCTCATCGCCCAGATCGTCCACGAGAAGTAGGCGTACCTCGTGAGGGTCGTGCTGGACACGAGCATCCTGGTGTCCGCGACGTTTTGGCGCGGGAATCCGTATCGATGCCTGCAGGCCGTCGAGGGCGGCCTCTGCGAGCTCGTCACGTCCGAACCCATCCTCGCGGAACTTCGCGACAAGCTCGTCTCCAAGTTCAAACTTCCGGGGGAGGAGGCGGAGGCCATCGTCGGCCGCTTGCGCGTCCTGGCTCACGTCGTCCCCCTGCAGGGTCGCGGCGGCTGGGTTCATGCCGATCCGAACGACGACCCCATCGTCGAGACCGCAATCGTCGGAGGCGCGAGCGTCATCGTCTCCGGCGACCACCACCTCCTCGATCTCGAATCGGTGGAAGGCGTCTCGATCGTCACGGCAAGGCGCTTTGTGGAGGACCTGAACCCAGGCGGGAAGCCCTGACAAACCCCGGGGCCTGCCCCGCCAGGTCCATCCTCCAGAGTTTCCACCCGCTGCCGCGGCTTGACCTGCTCTGCCACGTAGAGGTTGACGGGATTCTGCCTCCGGGCCTACACTCCCTGCGCCAGAATAGGGACGGTGATGAAGGTAGTCCGCCCGATCGCGTGGGGCGCACTCGTCGCGTTGTGCGTCGCCTCCTCGGGGACGGCGCGCGCGGGGGACCCGCAGCCGCGCAGGCTCGATGGCAGTTGGGACGTCGTCCACGCCCTTGCGTTCTCCCCGGACGGCTCCGTCCTCGCCTCCGGGAGCCGCGACAAGCTCATCAAGCTCTGGGACCCCGTCCGCGCGCAGGAGCTACGCACCCTCGACGACCACGCCGCTTGCGTCTCCGCGCTGGCGTTCGATCCCAGCGGGCGACGCCTGGTCTCGGGCAGCCACGACCGCCTCGTGAAGGTCTGGGACCCGACCGCGGGGACCGTCCTTTCCACGCTGAACGGGGCCGCCCCGACCTGGGGCGAGGGGATCTTCGCGGTCGCCGTGAGCGCCGACGGCACGCGGATCGCTGCCGGTGGCCAGGGACGCTCCGTGAGGGTCTGGAGCGCGGCGAACGGCGACCTCGTGTGGCAGGGGGACGGCCACATGGACCGGATCAACTCGCTCGCGTTCGATCCCCGCGGGAGGTGGATCGTTTCCGCGAGCGACGACCGGACCGTGCGCGTCTGGGGCGTCGCGGACGGGAAGGCCGTCGCCACGCTCACCGCGCACACGGGCGAGGTGAAGGCCGTCGCCCTGAGCGAGGACGGCGAGCGGATGGCGACCGCCGGGCTCGACGGCGTGCGGCTCTGGGACACGGAGACGTGGGCCGTGGGAGGGATCCTGCTCGAGCGCGCGGACCAGAATCCGACCTGCGCGATGTCCGTCGCGTTCAGCCCGAGGGCGGACCTGGTCGCCTCGGGAGGTCAGGTCAGGCAGACCGTGGCCGGGTCGGAGTGCTTCTCCGCGTCGCTCTCGGTCTGGGACTTCGCCGGAGGGGAAGAGAAGGGGCGATACCCGCTGGGCGATTGCGACGCGGGCACTCCGCTGCCCGTCGCCTTCTCCCCGAGCGGCCTCGATCTGGCGGTCGCGAACGGGCGCACGATCCTCCTCTGGCCCGTGAGGACGGCGGCCGCCGTGGTCCCCGCCACGGGGCGCGACACGCCGCCGACCCCCACGCCGGTCGTCGCGCGCACCTCGGACGGGCGGATTACGATCGCGAGCCCGCGCCAGGGGGAGGTGATCAAGTCGACCACGGTCCGCCTCTCCGCGGTCATCCGCTTCCGCAGCGGGGACGGGGACGTGAACGTGGAGGTGAACGGGTCGCGCGTCTTCCTGAGCGATCGCGGGATCGGGGGCGCCGCGCCGCTCTCGAACGACCCGAACGACAGGAACTCCCGCACGCTGTCCGTGGACGTCTCGCTCGCCCGCGGCGAGAACGTGATCCTCGTCCGGATCGCGGAGAAGGACGGCAGCGGCGACGTCCAGACGGTGAAGGTGACCAGCGACCCGCCCGGGCAGCCGATCACGGGCCTCCCGCGGATCTGGGCGCTCGTGGCGGGCGTGGGCGACTACGCCGACCCCGACATCAAGGACCTCGCCTACGCCGAACGGGACGCGACGGCGATGGCGGACCTCCTGCGAGGGGAGCACGTCGGGATCGCCTCCGAGCGCATGAAAGTGCTACTGGGCGCGCAGGCGACGCGCGAGGAGTTCATCTCCGCTCTCGACGAGACGCTCACGCGCGCCGCCCCCGAGGACGCGGTCGTGATCTACCTCGCCGTGCACGGCGTGCCGGACCCGAAGACGGGGGAGGAGCTCTACCTCCTGTTCCAGGACGCGAAGAAGAGCAAGGTGCTCGGCACCGGATTCGAGCAGGCCACGCTCGAGAAGCAGATTCGGACGTCCAGCGCGAGGAAGGTCGTCCTCCTCCTCGACGCCTGCCACGCGGGGTCCCTCGGCGGCGGCGTCGCCGTTGCGCGCCGCGGCGACTCCGAGCTGACGCCCCAGCTTCTCAAGCGGCTTGGAGAGGCGCGGGACGGCGTCGCGGTCCTCTCCAGTTGCTCCGCGAACCAGTATTCCTACGAGGACGCGAAGTGGGGCGGCGGACACGGCGTGTTCACCTTCTACCTCCTCGATGCTCTCCAGGGCGCGGCGGACAAGGCGCCGAAGGACGGCTTCGTGACCCCGCGCGAGGCGTACGAATTCGTCTACTCGAAGTGCAGCGAGGCCACCGACGGCAAACAGACCCCCCTGCTCACGGGGAACTTCGACGAGTCGATGCCGTTGTCGATCGTGCGCTAGCGCAACCGTCCACGCGGAGGCACCGATGAGATCCCTGTCGCTCGCCCTGGCCGCCCTCCTCGCCTGCGTCGCAGGCTGCACCAACGCGCCCCCTCCCCCGCCGGTGCCCCCCCGCGTCGTCGTGCCCCCGGAGCGCCGGGATGTGGTCATCGATCGGAACGAGATGTTCGGCCACCGGATCGAGCCGCAGGCGGAGGAGTTCACCTTCCTCGTGCGCGGCAACATCGCCGTGACGCAGTCGGTCGACATGGCGCGCATCGACCTCTACGACCAGCTCCGGCGCGACGCGCTGACCTACGTGATCAAGAAGACGAAGTCCCCCTCCTGGTTCGATCAGAACCGCGGGCGGATGGAAGACCTCCTCTCGCAGAGCCAGAACTACATCCGGGAGACGAACCTGGCCCGCGAGGAGGTGTACGACGACGGCAGGCGGATCGGCGCGCAGGTCGTCTTCATTGTGGACCGCGCGAGGCTCGCCCGCGACGTGGACCGCGTGGGCGACACGCCCGTGACGACAAGGAACCAGATGCTCCTCACGGTCCACGGGGCGACCGCGGTCGAGGCCGACCTCCTGACCGACGTCGCGCACCGCCTGTCCGCGCGGTTCGACGAGGCGGGCTTCGAGGTGCGCCTGTGGGACGACGTCCGCACGGAGATCGCCGAGGACCGGAACCTGCGGGACGTCGAGGTGGACTCCTTCATGAAGCGGCTCGTGGAGGACCCGAAGTACGCCCCCGATGACAAGTACCAGGGGACGTTGACGCTCCTCCGCCGCTACGGCCGCCTGCTGCTCTCCTACAACATCTACGAGCTCCGCGTCGACCGCGGCGAGGTCCAGGTCGGGATCAAGGTCCACCTGCGCGACGCCGACCGCGGGGCCGTGGTCGTCTCCGACCAGGGGTCGCTCGCGCGGCCCGTCGGATCGCGGACCGTGACGATCGCGAAAACGGAGGCGGTCGCCGAGCTCGCCGGTCAACTCTCCGAGCGCATGTCGACGGAGGCGACGACCTGGTACCTGCGGCTGCAGGAGCGTCCCACGGAGGCGATCGAGCTCGCCTTCACGGGGTTCACGCCCGAGCAGGAGGACCAGATCGTGCGCGTCCTGCGCGACCGCCTCGACCGCGACGTCCAGGTGACGCCGCGCGACGGGACGCTCGTGGTCTCGGTGAACCACCCGCGCAGCCGGCTCCTCGACCTGCGAGACAGCGTGGAGAAGCTCCTCAAGTCCGAGGGCCTGCCGTTCACGGCCTCCCGTCCGAGCACCGAGGAGGCGAGGATCCAGTTCACGAGGAAAGAGAAATGAAGCGTCTCGCCCTGGCAGCGATCCTCCTCGCGGCCGCCGGGTGCCGGCACCAGCCGCCCGCTCCCGTCGACCCGTATTCCGCCTGGCAGGCGACGAAGACGATCGTCTTCCGCCACTACCCGGCGCACGCTTCGGGCGTCGACGATGCCGGGATGAGCCTGACGACCGACTGGGCCGAGACGATCGAGGGGACATCCAAGGTGCGGCGGCGTGTCCACGCGCGGCTCCTCGGGCCGAACCGGGTGGATGTCCGCGTCGAGGTGCAGCAGGACCTGTCCAAGCACCCGCTCACGGGCACTCCCGATCCGGAGCACCCGGAGTGGGGGAACGCGCACGACGACATGACGTATGCGCAACGCCTCCAGGCCGAGATCGAGGCGTCGCTTCCACCCCAGCCCGGATCACCGCGATGAGGCGCGCGCTGGCCATCCTGCTCGTCGCCTCGTCCCACCTCCTCGCCCAGGGGGGCGGGCTCGACGCCGTCCGCAAGGCGGCCGCGGAGGGGCGGTACGAGGAGGCCCAGGCGGACCTCTCGCGGATCCTCGCGGCCGATCCGGCCAACCGCGAGGCGCTCGCGATCCAGGTGGACCTCGCGACGCGGCGCTGGGAGTTCATCGTGGCGCGGCGCGCGCAGACGGCGCTTCTCACGGCGCAGGGGGTGGCGAACATCGAGCAGGCGGTCCGCGCGGATTGCGATCGGTGGGTCGATCGGATCCTCGAGATCGTGCAGGACCCCTCGGTCGACGCGATGAAGTACCTCTCGGAGGGGGTGGAGATCGCCCCCTCGCCCGATCGCCTCTCGCGGATCCACGACGCGTGGGTGGCGGCGGCGGCGCGGAAGCTGGTCGAGGGCCTCCTCGCGGGCGCGGCACAGGGGAAGATCGCGGTGCTCGACTTTCAGGCCGAGGGGGGCGGGGCGAGCGCGCGCGGCGCCGCGGTCGCCGAGGCCGTGCAGGGCCTCCTCGCCGGACGCGCAAAGGTGTGCCCCCGCGATGACGTGAAGAGGGGCTTCCGCGAGGCGCGGCTCCTCCTGGGCGAGGGGTCGGACGCCGTGAAGCTCGTCGCCGAGAAGCTCGCGCCCTGGGCGGTGGTCCGCGGGACGATCGGTTCCGTGGTGAAGGCCGATCTGCTCAGGGGGACGGACCTCTCCCCCATCGCGCACGCGGAGGTCGCGAACCCGTTTTCCCACGCCGAGGACCGGACGCTCCAGCTCGAGATCGCCGTCGCGGGTCAGAAGACGGAGAAGGGGCAGCTCGGGAAATTCGACGTGCTCGGCGAGGCCTTCCAGCTCGCCGACGGGAGCGCGCTGCGGGACTTCGACAAGTTCCAGGTCAAGGTCCAGGTCGGCCGCCCCGCGCACGTTTACGTGCTGCTCCTCTCCTCGGCGCTGTCGGTCGAGCGGCTCTTCCCCGACCCGACGGTGCATCTCGGGCAGGACCCCGACTTTGCGAACCCGATCGCGGCGGGGAGGCGATGCGTGCTCCCGGCGGACGGCTGGTGCTACTACCTGGACGACCAGCCGGGCGTCGAGACCCTCTTCGTCTTCGCCTCCGTCCAGCCGATCGCGGACCTCGATCGTCTGGTCGAGCGGATGCGCGCGGCCGCGAAGGAGGGGAACTCCGCCGACGCCGCGGCCCTGGCCAGGGACCTCGACGCGCGGGTCCAGGGGACGCGCGGGATCGGGGGCGTGA
>CAZYRM010000235.1:0-2464 GCA_964649705.1 uncultured Planctomycetia bacterium | reverse complement strand
CTGGCCAGGGACCTCGACGCGCGGGTCCAGGGGACGCGCGGGATCGGGGGCGTGAGCGAGGGCTCGATCGACATGGCCCTCCTCGAGGGGAAGAGCTCGCTCAAGGCGGTCGCGGAGGTCGTCGCGGGGTTCGACGTGGTCTCCAGGAAGTTCACCATCCGTCATGTGAAGCGCTAAGCCGCGGGAGACTGACATGGGTTCGCATCGCGCGGGCATGCTCGTCCTCGTCTCGATCGTCGCCATCTGCGGACCCGCCTCCGCGCAGACGCGCCCGACCGTCGCGGTCGCCATGGAGGACGAGGGGGCCACCTACTCCGCCGTGGTCAACGGGTTCATCGACGCGAGGTTCAAGGTCGTCGACAAGGGCGAGATCGACCGCGTCCGCCGCGGTGTCGACGCGATGGACGCCGACCTCTTCAACGACGACACCCGCGCGGGCGCGGTCGGGAAGGCGCTCGCCGAGGACTCCCTCGCCCAGGTGATGGTGGTCGTCCGCATCAGCTCGACCGCGAAGCAGACCCCGACCGGCGACACGATCGTGGAGTCGGACATCACGATCAAGGTGCGGCGGACCGTGGACGGGGAGATCCTGGCGATCGAGAGCGGGAAGGCGAAGGACAGCGCGACCGACGTCGATCGCGCTCGCGAGGGGGCCGAGGTCGCCGCGGTGAATGCGATCCTCCCGGGGCTCGCCGAGAAGGTGATGAAGCGCCTCGCCGCCGCAGCTCCCGAGGCGCGCACCATCACGGTCGCGATCTGCCGGTTTCCCGAGGACGAGGACACGAAGCGGGTCGCCGTGCGAGTCTACCAGCACTTCACGAGCATCGAGGGCCTCTCGGACTTCAAGCGCTCGCAAGACAAGGCGAACCAGCGCTACGAGCTGAGCTTCGTCACGAGCCGCCCCGCGGCCGAGCTGGACGCGGGGTTCCTGGCGGCGGTCATGGACGACCCGGACTTCCGCCTCCTCGCCTTCGGGAGCTGCACCGAGGACCGGATTGAGTACTTCTTCCAGCGCGAGCGCGACCCCGAGGGGACGGTGCTCCTCGAGGGGCTGCCCGCGGGCCTCGCGCGGAAGGACGGCGAGGCGTTCCTGCGCCTCGTGAGGGGCCTCCCGGGCGTGGAGCAGGTCGAGCGCCTGTATGACGGGATGGCCAGGCGGCTCACCATCCACGTCTGGAAGAAGGGGAAGGTGAGCGACCTCGCGAGCGCGCTGGAGGAGGCCCTCGCGGCGTCCCCCCTGCGCGACGCGGCCAGCCTCGTCGGATCCGAGCCGGCGGGGATCCGGTTCGCCTACCGGATGTCGGGCGGCGTCTACGCGGTGGAGCTGGGGAACGCCTCGGAGGAGCGCTACCGAGAGCAAGGGTGGCACGTGCAGGGGGTCCTGCAGGGGATGGACGGCGTCGTGGACCCGACGATGACGTACCGGCAGGAGACAGACACGGTACGCATCGATTTCCACTCGGCCCTGCCCCTCTTCGAAGTGGAGCGGCGGCTGTGGACCTCCATCTCGGCCGCGCGCGGGTTCGAGGAGCTCGCGATGGGACGGAGCGACGAATCGACGATCCGGTACCTCTTCCGCGGCCGCGAGGGACAGCCCGGAAAGGTCGTGATGAGCCTCACGGGGGCCTCGCCGGAGCAGGCGAGGGCGTTCAACGACCTGCTCCAGTCGACTCCGGGCGTCACCGAGGTGGAGAAGGGGGTGGAGCGCGACGGGGCCGTCACCGAGTTCCGCCTGAAGTACGACGGGACGCCGTTCCAGCTCGACGCGGAGATCCAGCGCGTCGCGGCCGCGACGGATGGGCTGGCCACGCTCGCGCCCGGCGACTTCGTGGCGAACCGCCCCTCCTACTACTTCCTCTCCGCGCTCGGCGAGCGGATGCGCGCCTCCGTCAGGCTTCGGAACCTCGCGGCGGACCGCTTCGATCCCGCCGGTCTCCTCTTCGAGCAGACGGTCAAGGCGACCGAGGGCGTGGCCGACGTCAAGCGCGTCTACGACGCCGGCCAGAGGACGCTGCAGCTCGACTTGCTCGTCAAGGGGGACATCTATCGCCTCGACCAGGCGATCTGGGATGCGCTCGGGAAGGACGACGGCGCGCTGAAGAAGCGGGTCTGCGGCGACCTGTCGCTCGTGCCGGGGATGATCGCAGGAAACGCGGTGGAGTACGTTCTCATCCCGCCGGGGGAGGAGACACGGGCGATCGGGAGGATCCCAGGGCAGCCGATCCCTCCCCTCCCCCCTGTCGGGCCCGGGCCGAGCGGAGGGGGCGGAGACGGAGTCGAGCAGGTCGTGAAAGGGCTTGAGCGGTCAGTCGTCTACCTCTCCGTCCGCACGGGGGACGGAGACTTCCTGGGCACAGGGTTCTTCGTGAGCGAGAAGGGGCACCTCATCACGAACCGGCACGTCGTCGTGCCGAACGACTCGGTGACGGGGATCACGATCCGCACGTTCGACGGGAAGGAGTAC
>CAZYRM010000234.1:7598-9287 GCA_964649705.1 uncultured Planctomycetia bacterium | reverse complement strand
GAGCATCGTCGCGGCGCCGATCAGGTTGAACGCCGCCGCCGCGTACGCGGCCCGGGAGGCTGAACGGGCGGAGACCTCGGGCAGCAAGGGCTACTTCTCCGGCGAGAAGGCTCGGAACAGCCGTCCGACCCAGTCCCGCCCCGTCGTTTCGAACGTCGACAGCCCCTCCGTCCACTGCGTCGGCAGCGGGTCGGCCGCCGCGAGGTCCGCCACCTGGCTCCCCTTCGAGCGGTCCGCGCGCAGGCGCCGGGGGAACGGGATCCGCTGCCACTTGTTCGTGAAGGCGTACTTCCCGTCGACCACCTCGTACGTCTTCACCGTGATGTGGTCCTCGTGGACCTCGTACAGCTTGATCCCGTGCCCCTCGTGCGGACCCACCGCGGGGGCCATGATGTGCGTCACCTGCCCCACGCGCGCCTCCAGGTCCATGTGGAGGTGCCCCGTGATCGTCGCCACGAGGCTCCGCCTCCACGACAGCGTCAACCCCAGCCGCGCCGCGTCCAGGAAGTCCGGCGGAACGAGGTTGACGTGCATGAACAGGATGGTCGGCTCGTCGCGGTTCGCCTTGAGGTCCTTCGACAGCCACCGGTACGTGGACCCGTCCAGGTACCCGATGCCGACCCCCTCCGCGTCGAAGTCGAGGCCGAGGCCGATGAAGTGCACCCCTCCGCAGTCGAAGCTCCAGCGGGAGGAGCCGAACACCTTCTCGAAGTCCCGCTCGTCGTTGTCCCCCTTCACGATGTGATAGGGGCACGCGAGCTGGCCGTCGAGGATCCCCTTGAGCTCGCGCTGGTGCGCCTCCGTCACCGGTCCCGAGATGTTGTCCCCCGTCAGGACCACCCAGTCGGGCTTCAGCGTCGCGTTGGTGAATTCGAGAGCGCGAACGATCTCGTCGTGTCGCCCCGCATGGTGGTGGATGTCGGCGTACTGGGCGAAGCGGAAGATCGGCGCCCCGTCCTTCTCCGCCCAGTCGGGCTCCTCCGCGAGCGGCTTGACCTGCCGGTCGCGGACGAACTCCTCCATCCGGTCCATCGCTCCGTCGAAGCCCTCCTCGGCCCCGGCGAGGACCGCGATCGACAGCATGAGTGGCAGGGCTCGCAGCATGTCTCCCTCCTACAGCTCGAACTTCTGACCGCGATCGGGAATGGTCACGTCGGCGACCCCGGCGCCCCTGAGGGTCCCCTGGAGCGCCTCCGCGGCCTGCATCTCGCCGTGGACGAGGAACACCTTCGCAGCCTTGGAGCACGCCGCGATGTACTCGGTCAGCTCGGCCTGATCGGCGTGGCAGGAGAGCCCGTCGATCTTCA
The DNA here is from genome assembly GCA_964649705.1 of uncultured Planctomycetia bacterium. Lineage (GTDB taxonomy): Bacteria > Planctomycetota > MHYJ01 > WSZJ01 > CAZYRM01 > CAZYRM01. The sequence continues at coordinate 7,980 of CAZYRM010000234.1, read as the reverse complement.
CGACCTCGGCGAGGACGGGGACCTCCTCGCCGTAGATCCTCGCGAACTTCGCCCCCTCCTGAAGCCTCCGCCCGAGCGTGTGCTGGGCCTGGTACCCCGTGAGCAGGACGAGGTTCTTCGAGAGCGACACGGTGTGCTTCAGGTGGTGCAGGACCCGCCCGCCCTCGCACATGCCGCTCGCGCTGATGATGACGAGGGGGCCGGGCATGACGTTCAGGGCCTTCGAGTCCTCGACGTCCTTGACGTACGAGAGCCGCGGGAAGCCGAAGGCATCGCCTTCCCGCTCCACGACGGCGCGGGCGGCCTTGTCCATTACGTCGACGTGCCTGCGGAAGACCTCGGTCACGTTCACGCCGAGCGGCGAGTCGACGAAGATCGGGAC
>CAZYRM010000234.1:0-7498 GCA_964649705.1 uncultured Planctomycetia bacterium | reverse complement strand
CTCCACGAGCAGCGCCGACGACCCGAGGATGTGGCCGGCGTCGAGGAAGGTCACCTTCATGCCGGGCACAGGCGTGACGGTGCCTCCGTACCCCGTCGAGGCGAAGTGCCTAAGGCTCTCGATCGCGTCGACCTGGGTGTAGATCGGCTCCACGCGGGGCTCGTCCCGGCGCAGGTGCTTGTTGATGTACTCCGCGTCCTTCTCCTGCACGAACCCGCTGTCCTTCAGGAGGTGCTCGCACAGGTCCGCGGTCGGGTCGGTGCACCAGATCCGCCCCTTGAAGCCGCGCTTCACGAACGAGGGGATCGCGCCGCAGTGGTCGATGTGGGCGTGCGAGAGCACGATGGCGTCGACCGAGGCGGGGTCGACCGGGAAGTTGCGGTTCCGGTCGTTGGCCTCCGACCGCTTCCCCTGGAACATCCCGCAGTCGAGCAGGACCCGCCCGCCGGCGGTCTCGACGAGGTGCATCGACCCCGTGACGGTGCGGACGGCGCCCCAGAACTGGAGACGCATGGACCCTCCCTACAGTTGCGCGCCCTTGGAAATGACGACGATTCCGCCGTCGCTCACCACGAAGCGCCTGGCGTCCGCCTCGAGGTCGAATCCGATCTCCATCCCCTCGGGGATCGTGACGTCCTTGTCGACGATGGCGCGGCGGATCCGCGCGTGGCGGCCCACGGTCACCCGCTCGAAGAGGATCGACTCCTTGACCTCCGCGTAGCTGTTGATGCGGACGTTCGGGGAGAGGATGGAGTTCTGCACGCGGCCGCCGCTGACGATGCAGCCGGGCGAGACCAGCGAGTCGAGCGCGATGCCGAGCCGTCCGCCGGGATACTCCTGGGCGAAGACGAACTTCGGCGGGGGCGCCTGGGGCTGGTAGGTGCGGATCGGCCACTCGGGGTCGTACAGGTTGAACTCGGGCGACACGGCGATGAGGTCCATGTTCGCCTGGTAGTAGGCGTCGATCGTCCCGACGTCGCGCCAGTACTTGGCGGCCTTCTTGTTCTCGTCCGCGAAGGCGAAGGCGAAGACGCGGTGGGTGTGGATGACCTTGGGGAGGATGTTCCGGCCGAAGTCGTGGCTCGACTTCTCGTCGGCCGCGTCGGCCTCGAGGGCGTCGGTCAGGAACTTCGCGTTGAAGACGTAGATCCCCATGCTCGCGAAGGCCAGGTCGGGCTGGCCGGGGATGGCGGGCGGGTCCTCGGGCTTCTCGAGGAAGCCGCGGATCCGATGCTCCTCGTCGGTCGCGACGACTCCGAACCCGCTCGCCTCCTTCCTAGGGACCTCGACGGCGGCGACGGTGACATCCGCGTTCCTCTCGCGGTGGAAGCGGATCATCTGGGAGTAGTCCATCTTGTAGATGTGGTCGCCTGCGAGGATGAGGACGAGGTCGGGCTCGTGCTTTTCGACCTCGTAGAGGTTCTGGTACACGGCGTCGGCGGTGCCGCTGTACCACTGGTCGCCGATGCGCTGTTGCGGGGGGATGGGCTCGATGAACTCCCCGAGGGCGGAGGAGAGGAAGGTCCACCCGTCGCGGAGGTGGCGATTGAGCGAGGCGCACTTGTACTGGATGGGGAGGATGATGCGCCGGATGTTGGAGTTGATGCAGTTGGAGAGGGTGAAGTCGACGATCCGGTAGACTCCTCCGAAGGGCACGGCGGGCTTGGCGCGGTCGCGGGTCAGCGGGTCGAGCCGCTCGCCCTTTCCGCCCGCGAGGACGAGGGCGAGCACGCGCTTCGTGTTGGTCATGGCGCGGTCAGTCTAGCGGGCGGCGCACCCACGCGCAAGGTCAGTGGCCGGAGACGACGGTCCACGCGACGTGATTCAGGAGGAAGTAGGTCTGGCCGTCCGGTGAGAATGCGCCGCGCGTCGCCCAGAAACGTGTGGGGCGGATGCACTCCAGCGTCGCGGTGTCGCGCAGCGCCCGTTGCGTGAGGAAACGGGTCCCGTCGGGCGAGAGGCCGAGGACGAGCTCAGGCCCCTGCTCCGATGCGCCATCGACGAAGATCCCCTGGTCGGCCTCGAGAGCCGCTCGGGTCCCCTCGTCCCATGTGATGGCCGGCAGGGGATCGGTCTCGACGAAGCGATCGCCGGACCTCCGGAGGATCCGGCTCCCGCAGAAGAGCGTCCCAGATCGCCGCTCCAAGTAGGGGAGCCAGTCCGTCGAGGAGCCCGGGTCGGCGGGGAACCTCGAGATGGCACGTACCTTCCCGATGGCAGGCTTCCCCTCGGACATCGGCGGCACGGCCAGCGACAGGACCACGAGCTCGGAGCGGGCGACCCAGACCAGCAGGAGCCCGTTCTCCCCGTCGACGAGGATCCCGTGCACCGCGTCGTCGGCGCCTTCGGGAATCGGCGCCTGGAGCAGGTCTTCGGGCAGGGAGAACTCGAATATGGCCTGCGTCTCCAGATCGACCCGAAGCACGGTCGCGCCTACCCGGACCTGGGAGAGCACCCAGGCGTGCCTCCCGTCCTCCGCCAGGTCGATTGCGGCGGCGCTGGTCGGAAGCTGGATTGCCGATCGCTCGCCGTCCGCCTTGACCTGGAGGAGCTCCGGCGGGTAGGCCGCGCTGAGTTCCGGAAGGGCGATCACGGCGGATCGGCCGTCAGGGGACATGCGGAGTCGCGACGGCTTGCGCATTCCCAGCGGAACGCGTCTCGATGGGGAGTTGCCGCCTTCCTGAAACACGAGGATGTCCCACTCCTGGAACCGTCCAGAGCCCTTTTGAGTGGCACAGGGCCTCGCGAGGACGAGGGAGCCGTTTCCGAACACGGCGAAGTCGTACGCTTCTCCCCCGATGCGCGTGGCCGGCTTCGTCGTGACAGAGGTCGACCTCGGTCCTACCGGTGGCGGCGGATGAGTCGCAGGATACCCATCCGACTTGCGTGACAGCAGGGACCGGATCGACTCGGGGGGCTGGACGCTCCACGAGAGCGCGGCCGCGGCTCCAGGAGGCCCAGGCACTGCGGCCATCCATGAGCAGACGTACCCCGCGAGGGTTCCCGCGGTCGTGAAGACCGGGAATGAGGGGGCATGGAGGCCCCCGAGCGACTCGCAGGAGATTCGATCGGCGAAAGTCAATCCGTCGGCGGACCAGGCGACGCCGGCCACTCCGGAACCGTCGTTTGTCCCCTGGCCGAGGCCGTAAAGGAACGCTCGGGCGCCAGGCGAAGGAGGATCACGCTCCAGCGTCGCAGGGCAGAGGCTTCCCTTGGCCTTGACTTTAAGGAGTCCCACTCCGGCCCAGGCGTACCCGACCCACGTCGCGGAAGGGTCCTCACCTGGGGCCTGTCCCGAAGGCCCCGTCTCGATGTACACCGCTCTGGCCGGGACCTTCGGGTCTTCCATGAATGGGCAGCAGAACACGAGGAGATGTCCATCCGCATCGACAACGACGGCCGGACAGGACTGCTGCACGGGGGAAGTCAGGTACACTCGCGCCAGCGACGGCCCGAGCCGTTCCAGACCGCACCGCGCCTCCCAGTCGACGGCGTCCGAAAGCTCGGGATCGATGAAGGGCAGGCCCTGCAGAAATTCCCGCTGCGCCGCGGTTCCCTTCAGGAGCTCGGAGAGCCTGCCGCGTTCGCCCGCGATGGCCTCCAGCTCCTTCTGGAGCCTGGCGCGGTCCGCCCGCGCGTACTCGAGTCGCGCCGCATAGGGCGACGGGGCCGGCTCGGGAGGAGCGTCCGCCCCAGGCGTCGGCACGGGGGTGTGCGCGACGGGGACGGAACGAGGCGCCCGGAAGCGCATGGCCAGCCCCGCGATCGCGAGAAGCACGCCTGCCGCGAGCACGCACCCGGCCGCCAGACCGCCGCGAGGATGTTGCATGGCTCACTTCATCGGGCAGATGACGATTCGCTTCCCCAGGGCGTCGTAGACGATGATCGCGTCCTTCCTGAGCGCACCGATCGCGCACGGAAAGGGAAGGGGTTGTCGGACCGTGTAGGTCTTTGCATCGTAGACGTTCGTGGAACTCATCGCCAGGCTGCCGTCGCTCGAGAGTGCGATCAACTGGTCGAGGACCTTCAGGGCCGCGCGGTAGCGCTGGAGGTCGGGGTCGTCCATTCCAGGGTACTCTGCCGGCTTGAAGTACCCCTTCTGGGCAAGGCCTGCCTTCTCGAACCCCCAGCGTCTCTTCGCCATGACGATCGTGTTTCCGGACTTCTCCACGAGCACCGGCGAGAAGACGAGCTCCGCGTCCTCGATCCCCTGTTGCCACCTCTCCCAGCCGTCCTGCCACAGATGGGATCGCCGTTCGGGAGGAATGGGATGGGGCTGCGAAGGGCAGGGATGGAGGAACAGGACACCGTTCGCGGCGCCGCCGGGCGGGAGGACGCACACGAGCGTCTCCTGCGACGGGACCCAGGCGAATCCGGCAGGGGACATGAGCGACACGTCGCCCAGGGGCCAGAGGCCGACATCCTTGTTCTTTGCGCCCGAGTCGTGGATCGTCAGCTCGCCGGGGAGCAGATCGGGCCGGCCCTTCTGTGCGATGTAGAAGAACCTGCTCCGGCTCCCCGTGGGCGCCACGGCGATGGGAGGTGACGGGACCGTGAACTTCTCCGTCGCTTTCCCCGCGGAGACGTCGTAGACAACGACTTCCCGACTGCCGTGGCAGGCGACGTAGAGGAGCCTGCCGTCCGGCGACGCGGCCATCGACGCCGGTTCCGACCCGGCGAAGACCTTCGACCGGACCTCGGCGCTCTCCACGTCAATCACGAGGATGCTGTTCGCATCGTAGTCGAGTGCGTACAGCTTCTTGCCGCTGGGCTCCAACCAGATCGATGAGATCCGGTGCGCCACGTCAACCACGCGCGACCCCTCCGGAAGGGGGATGTCGGGCGGCGCCGCGATCCCGCGCTCCTCCTCCCAGGCGATCAGGCTGCCTTCGACCCTGAACTCGGAGTCCCAGGAGTCGAGCAGGCGCCGGACGTGCGCCGAGGAGACAGCGAATCCGATGCCGTCCACCCCCTCCACTTTCAGCGTGACGACGCCCAGGACCTGGCCCCTCATGTCGAGGATGGGCCCGCCGCTGTTGCCCGGGTTGATCGCCGCGTTGGTTTGGATGTAGCGGATCCCGTTGACCTGCCGGGATGCGTTGCTGACGATGCCCTCCGTGACCGTCATTTCCAGCGCCTGCCCCCCGACTCCCGGATTGCCCAGGACGAACACGCGATCGCCCGCTCGCGCCGCATCCTCCTTCGGGAGCGGCAGCCCCTTCGCTGTCGTCCCCGCCGGCAGTCGGATGAGGGCGAGGTCGGCCTCCAGGAATACGGCGCACACGGTCGCGCCCTCGACGTCGGAGGCTGAACTGGATCCGGGACTGCGCATGGAGAGGACGATTCGCCGTGCGCTGCGCACGACGTGGTAGTTCGTCACAAGAAAGCTGGTTCCCTTCGCGACCCAGCCGGTGCCGAATCCGCGATCCGTCTTGACGAGCACGACGCTTGGTTGGCACTTCTCGACGAGGTCCGCCAGCGGCAGGTCCTTGCCTTCGTCCGCCTCCGTCGTGGGCTCCGGCGCCTTGGCAGGAAACAGCTTGGTCCACTCCTGGAAGCGCGAGAGTTCGATCTGCCTCGCTGAGACCTGGTCCCTGATCTGGGCGACCTCCTGCTCCATCCGGACGAGTTCGTCGGGCACCTTGTCATCCGCGGTTGGCGGGGCATCGCCTGTGCGTGTCGGGGCCTGGCTGACGACGGGCGCGGGAGGACTCGGGGCGCCGGCTCTCCCCCCGGCGACTCCCCACAAGAGGAGGAGGACCCCCAATCCGAGAGCGGCGAGGCTCCATGGCCAGAGCGTCGTCCCTTGCCCCTCGGGAGGCGCGGAGTGGGTCGGGAGCGCGCGGGCGGCCGCCCGGTCCGTCCCCCTCGCCGTCGGCGCGGGGGTCGGCCGTGGCGTCCTCGTCGCCCCTGGCGGCGGAGGAGCGGAAACGCCGCGCGACGGCGTCGCAGGGCGAGCCTTCGCCGTCGCAGGGGGGATGCGACCGTCGGACGGCGGGGACTTCGGCGGCCGGGCCGTCGAGGAGGGCGGCAGCCCTGGAATCTGGAGCGACCTGGCGCACTCGGGGCAGGAGATGGCTCGTCCGCTCAGGCTCGGGTCGACGTTGAGGACCTTTCCGCAGCCGCAGACGACCGTGATCAATCCGTACTCCTTCTGCTGACGATGCGGGTGATCAGAAGGCTGGGGGTCGCGTCAAGTCGGATTGCCAGGATGGTAGCTGGCGCGAGATGACACTAGCACGACCCGTCTGGCGGGGTCAACTCCGTGCGCGGCAAGGGGCTCTTGGGGCGAACGCGCCGTCCGCCTTGACATCGCCTCGACGCCGGTGCGGAGTGTCGCATGGCGCGCGGCGATCCGAGCGAGATCGGCGCCGCCTTCGCGGCACCGGGACGCACGATAAGCGAGACGACCTCCTACTGGCTCCGCCCCTCCGACGGAAAGCGGTTCGGCGCGCAGACCCCCTCGGGATGATCACCCTCGCCCGCGCGTTGCACGGGCGCGTCGACCATCACGATGTCCTCCTCGAACGCTCGCGCCGCGCGGACCGGTCGAGGGAGGGACCTCGCGCCCCCCGGCCGACGAGCCTCCCGCGGAGGAGATCTCCACGAACTCCCGCGGGACGTAGAGTCTAGAGGAGGTCGACCTCCGTGATGTCAGGGTCCCGCATATCGTGACCGACGACGACCGTGGTGTGGCCGTTCTCGTTCTTGAGCGAGATGTCCCATTTCTGCATGGTCCCCGCGCCGATGATTGCCTCCTGGGAGAGCGTAGCTGAGACCATCGCGTCGTCCTCGATCATCTTGCCGCCGATCGTGAAGACGAGGTGCGTAGTCCCCTTCACGAGAAGTCGCCCTCCCTGGGCGGCGGTACGCAGTTCCCTGGGAGTCGGATACTCGAGGATCTGTGTTCCGGCAGGCAGGGCCCCCTCGCGGACGATGGTGTAGTGCGACCCGGAGTCGAAGACCGTCCGAACGCTCGACGTGCGGCCCTGGATCTCCTGCACCGTGACTTCCAGGATCGGCTTGCCCATGGCGCGGCTCCCACCGGACGACTCCATGCTAGAGACGCGAGGGACTGCGCGCAACCCTCTTCCCTAAGTCAGCGGTACGTCGCGCGCACCCAGGCCTCCCACTCGGAGGCGAAGGCGCCCATCTTCATTCCGAGGGCCCGATCGACCGCGCGTGCGAGGTCGTGATGGCCCTCGCGGAGCTCCGCCACAAAGGCCGCCAGGCGGTCCTTGTGCGGTCCCTCCGCGAGGAAGGCCATCACGAGCATCCCGGTCATGTTCACCGCGCCGGTCGTCTGCGTCGTGTCCTTCAGGCTGTCGAGAGAGGGCCGCTTCGGATTCTCGAGCAGCTTCCCGACCTCCTCGGCGAGGTTCGCCTGCGGGAGGTACTCGTTCTGGAGGTAGTAGCAGATCCCCTCCTCCGCCCAGCTCGCGCCGTTCGGTCCGCGCAGCCCGAGGCACTGCGTGACGAGCTGGTGGCACGCCTCGTG
>CAZYRM010000233.1:0-9338 GCA_964649705.1 uncultured Planctomycetia bacterium | reverse complement strand
CAGCACAACCTCAAGAACGTCACCGTCGAGATCCCCAAGAAGAAGCTCGTCGTCTTCACCGGCGTCAGCGGGAGCGGCAAGTCCTCCCTCGCCTTCGACACCCTCTACGCCGAGGGGCAGCGGCGCTACGTGGAGTCGCTCTCCGCCTACGCCCGCCAGTTCCTCGAGATGTGCGAGAAGCCCCTCTTCGACCACATCCAGGGGATCTCGCCCACCATCTCCGTCGAGCAGAAGGCCGCCAGCAAGAACCCGCGCTCCACCGTGGGCACCGTCACCGAGATCCAGGACTACCTCCGCGTCCTCTACGCCCGCGTCGGCCGGATCCACTGCTGGAAGTGCGACGAGCCCGTCCGCCCGCAGACCTCCCAGCAGATCGCCGACGCCGTCCTCTCCCTCCCCGCGGGCACCCGCTGCGTCCTCTACGCCCCGCTCGTCTCCGACCGGAAGGGGGAGTACAAGCAGCTCTTCGACGGCCTCAAGGCGAGCGGCTTCTCCCAGGTCCGCGTCAACGGCCAGGCCGTCGACCTCTCCGAGAAGATCGTCCTCGACAAGAAGCGCAAGCACAGCGTCGATGTCCACGTCGATCGCCTCACAGTCGGCAAGACCAGCCCCGCGCGCGTCGCCGAGGCCGTCGAGCTCGCCCTCCGCTACGGCAAGGGGAACCTCATCCTCGCCCCCGAGGGCGGCAAGGAGTCGCTCCTCTCCGAGCAGCGCACCTGCACGGCGTGCGGGATCTCCTACCCGCCGCTCGACCCGACGAACTTCTCCTTCAACTCGCCCGCGGGGATGTGCGTCGAGTGCAACGGGCTCGGCACGCGCGCCGAGATGGACCCCGAGAAGGCCGTGAAGGACCCCGACCTCTCGCTCGCCCAGGGGGCCTGCGCCCCGATCGGCAAGGTCGACCCGAAGAGCTGGGATTGGGACATCGTGAGCGGCCTGGCGAAGGAGTACCGGATCGACCTCAAGGCCCCGTGGAAGGCGCTCACGAAGGACCAGCAGCGCGTCATCCTCTTCGGCATCGGCGACCGGCGGATCCGAGTGAACTGGGTCCACAAGCACGGCCGCGGGACGTACTCCTACCGCTGGGAGGGGGTCCTCCCGCGCATGATGCGCCGCATGAAGCAGACCCAGTCGGAGCACGCGCGGAACTACTACACGCAGTTCCTCTCGAACCGCCCCTGCGACGCGTGCAAGGGCTCGCGCCTCCGTCGCGACGTCCACGGGGTCCGCGTGGGCGGGCGGACGATCATGGAGGCCTCCTCGATGACGATCGAGGATGCCGCGGCCTTCTTCCGCGGGCTGTCGCTTGAGGGGAACGAGAAGATCATCGCGAGCGAGGTCCTCAAGGAGATCCGGAGCCGCCTCCAGTTCCTGATCGACGTGGGGCTCATGTACCTGACGCTCGATCGCGCGGCGCCGACGCTCTCGGGCGGGGAGGCGCAGCGGATCCGCCTGGCGAGCCAGATCGGCAGCGAGCTGACGGGCGTGGCGTACGTCCTCGACGAGCCGAGCATCGGCCTTCATCAGCGGGACAATCGGAAGCTGATCGGCGCGCTCTCGCGGCTCCGCGACATCGGGAACACGATCGTCGTGGTGGAGCACGACCGCGAGACGATGGAGAGCGCGGACTGGCTGATCGACTTCGGCCCCGGCGCCGGGAAGCGGGGGGGCGAGATCGTCGAGGAGGGCCGCCCGGAGGATGTCCGCGAGCGCGGCCGCTCGATCACGGCGAAGTACCTCAACGGGACGCTCGATATCGCGATGCCGAAGTCGAGGAGGGCTCCGGGGGAGCGCTGGATCGAGGTGACGGGGGCCACGGAGAACAACCTGAAGGGCGTCGACGTCCGCTTCCCGCTCGGCCTGTTCGTGTGCGTGACGGGGGTGAGCGGCGCGGGGAAGAGCACGCTGGTCAACCAGATCCTCTACCCGTCGCTGGCGAGGCACCTGCATGGCGCCGACGTGGTGGTCGGCAAGCACAAGGCGATCCGCGGCCTCCAGCACATCGACAAGGTGATCGACATCGACCAGACGCCGATCGGGAGGACCCCTCGGAGCAACCCCGCGACGTACACGAAGGCCTTCGACCCGATCCGCGACTTCTTCGCGACGCTCCCCGAGTCCAAGGTCCGCGGCTTTTCGCGGTGCCGCTTCTCGTTCAACGTGAAGGGGGGGCGCTGCGAATCGTGCCAGGGGGCGGGCGTGAAGACGGTCGAGATGCACTTCCTTCCCGACGTCTTCGTCCCGTGCGAGGTCTGCCACAGCAAGCGGTTCAACGCCGCGACGCTCGAGGTGCGCTACAAGGGGAAGAACATCTCGGACGTGCTGGAGATGACGGTCGACGAGGCGCTGGAGCTCTTCCAGGCGCACCCGACGATTCGCCGCGTGCTGGCGACGCTTGCGGACGTGGGGATGGGGTACGTGGCGCTGGGGCAGGGGAGTCCGACGCTCTCGGGCGGAGAGGCGCAGCGGATCAAGCTCTCGCGGGAGCTGGCGAAGCGGGAGACGGGGAGGACGTTCTACGTGCTCGACGAGCCGACCACGGGGCTGCACCTGGACGACGTGAAGAAGCTGCTCGCGGTGCTGGACCGGCTGGTCTCGACGGGGAACACGGTGGTCGTGATCGAGCACAACCTGGACGTCATCAAGACGGCGGACCACATCGTCGACCTGGGGCCCGAGGGGGGCGCGGCGGGCGGCCGCGTCATCGCGTCGGGGACGCCCGAGGAGGTCGCGCGCGTGAAGGGATCCTACACGGGCCAGTACCTCGCCCCGCTCCTCAAGCGCACCGCCCCTCGCCCTGCGGCCGTCGCGGCGACGTAGCTCCGCGGTCCCGACGATGGCCGTACCGCCCTTCGCGTGGTCCATCCCCGCGCCGCAGCGGCGCCAGGAAGGAGGCCGTGATCATCACGGCGCCTCCTCGTAGCTCTCCCGCCGCCAGTCACTGCTCCTCGCTCACCCTCTGCTCAATCCCGTGAAGCCCGCAACCCCAGAGCCATCAACCGCGAATTCCCCTGAGGGCTTTTGATCCAATCTGGCAACCGTTGAATCTGTTCCGAGCGTGGGTAGTAGGATGAGCCACGAATCGCATTGACCCGCCGGGCCGGACCACCTAGGATGTCCCTCCCGCCACGACCTCCGCCCAGGAGGGCCCCGTGGCCGAATTCCGGACCGCCACCACCGCGGTCCACGTCGCGCGCGCCTCTGGCGTGATTCCCTCGGCATTGGATCGCTTGGCATTCTGCTCGTAGGGGCTGCCGGGCGTGGGGGGATTCCCCGAGCATGCTTTGACAATGGAGGGTCCCGCGATGAGAGCGAGAGGATGGGGGGCGGCCTGCCTCCTGGCGACCTGGTTGGCTTCGGGTGCGCTGCCCTCGGTGGCGCGCGCCGACGAAGGCGCCTGGGTCTTCACGGAGCACCGGGTCGTCCTGCCGAAGCCCAAGGTGCTCGAATCGTATGGGTTGGAGTTCACTGGGGGTCCGGGCGGCATGACGTTCAAGCAGACCATGCTGGCGGGGGCTCCCGGCACCCAGGCCGGCGCATTCGGGTGGACTGCGCCGCCCGGCAAGCTGACGCCTGGTGAGAAGGTCGGGATGACTTTGATGGTCCTGATGGTACAGGGACTCCCTACTCATCCTCTGCAGGAGCGGAGCTGCAATGCGGGGTTTGGGGCGGGCGCCATTGGCCCGGAGCAGGACGGGGGAGATATGGGGTGGAGGGCCAGCGGGGGCGGCACTCCCGAGGGCTTCGCCAATGCCAAGGGGGAATACTCCGTCCTCCTCTATGCCAAGGACCCGACCGGTACGCGTCGGACCCTCGAGGGCGAGGCAACGGTGCCCGGGCCTGGCCTCGGCAGTGGGAAGATGCACCTCACCGTCGTAGTCGCCCTTGGATCCGGCATGGGCGGGGTGGTCTACAACTACGCTTGGTCGCCGACCGGGACCGGCGCGAACGCGGTGCCGCACACGCCGCTGCCGGACTTCCCCGCCGAGCCCGGCCCGGGACCCGTCCCTGGGCCAGGTCCCACCTCGGTGCCCGGTCCCGGTCCCACCCCGGTGCCCGGTCCTGGTCCCGCCCCTGGGCCCGTTCCCACCCCGGTGCCCGGTCCGGGTGAGCCGGCGCCTGTGGACCTGACGACTCTCCAGGTCGGCCGCCGCAACGTGCGCGCGGGCGAGAGCGTCGTCGTCCCCGTCTGGCTCATCAAGGGGCCGAACGTGGCGGACCTGAACTTCGAGATCGTCTATGACGTGGCGGTCGTCGCGTCCGCGGGGGCAGCCGTCAAGGGCGCGCTGGTGGACAAGGCGATGTTCGAGGCGAACTCGAATGAGCCTGGGATCGTTCGCATCGGCTTCGCGCACACGGCTGACCTCGGGGGCGGCGGCACGGGCCCGGTGGCCCAAATCCCGTTCCGCGCCACCGGCAAGCCCGGGGACAAAACGACGCTGCGCGTTCGGGTAACGAACGCGGGCAGCGCGTCCGGCCCGAAGCCCGCCGTGCAGACGCTCGACGGCGAAATCGTCATCGTCGGCAGCGACGGCGTCCTGCCCGGCGACTCCAACGGCAACGGCGGCCTCGATGTGGGCGACGCCCTCGAAGCCCTCAAGATGTCCGTCAAACTCATCGCCATCAAGATGGCTGCGGATCTGGATGGCGATGGCCAGGTGACGAGCACGGATGCGCGCCTCATCCGCTTGCGGGTGGTCGGCAAGTGAGGGGGAGGGTGTCGTGAAGATCTGCCGCGTGCTGGGGCCGGCCCTGGCCCCCCTGGGCGTGCTTCTCCTGGCTGGAGCGACGGTCCTCGCGTCCTCGGTCACGCTGGTGGTAGCGCCGGTGGAAGGCCCGGAAGGCGGCGAGGTCAAGGTGCCGCTCACCGTCCGCCAATGCGAGGCGCTGGGCGCGATCCAACTCGACCTGACCTATGACCCGCAAGTGCTCGAGGTCAGGGGCGTCGAGAAGGGCTCGATGAGCGCGGAGATCTTCATCGAGCACAATGTCGTGGCCCCCGGGCGCCTGCGGATCGTCCTGAGCACTTCCGCTAGCGGCTCGGTGAACGGCGACGGCGCCCTGGTGGTGGCGACGTTCATCGTGCGCGGCAAGAATGGGCAGCAATGCGCCCTGGGCCTGGAGGCGGCGAAGGCCTGGGACAACACCAGGGACACCGCTCTGCCGTACGAGATGATGGTCGCGGTCGAGCCGGGGAAGTTCTCGGTGACGGGCGGGGCGGCAGCGCCGTTGCCCACCGGGGTAATCATCGGCGGTGCGGCCGCGGTCGTGTTGGTGCTCCTCCTCGTGGCCGCAACCAGGAAGAAGGCCTGAGCCAGGGTCGCGGACTGGCGTCGCTGTCCGCTTGCTCCGCGCGGATTCTCCTCACCCTCTCGGTGCGCGTCGTGGCCGCCTCGGCGCTCCCCATCGGAGAGTCGCGGGTCGCCCGCGAGCGGTTCCGGCGCGCGATGATCCTCGAGAGGCCGTCCAAGCAGGGTGTCAACCTAAGTCAGGGGAACAGAGCAACCCTGCGATCCCTCAATCGACGGTCGGCATCGCACCGTGATCTCCTCCCCCCACTCGGTCACGTTCGTGTAACCAGAGAGGATGAACTCCTCGCCGTCGAGGTGGATTGCGACCTCCCCGCACTGAGGGGGGAGGGACGTTGGGCTTATGCCGAGGATCGCAGCCAGACACGTGACGAGCCCGGCGTGAAGGCGGGAGGGGGGCGCCTCCATGATCTCTGGCGATTCGCCTCCGCGAGAGCGTTCGGCTCGGGAGCCCTCGGGGCCAGGAAAGACACGGAGCGTGTCGAGTCTCCTTCCCTCGACCGTCGTGAAGGCCAGGTCCAGGAGCAGTGCGGAGAGCCTCCAGATTGCGGGCGGGTCCTCAGCCGAGAACCCTGCCTCGATGGGCTCCAGCAGGACGCCCGTGCGACCGCACCCGATGGGGGTATCGGCTGGCGGATCCGGGGGGTGTCCGACTCGTTCGCCGAGCTCACGCAGGAGCCCCTCGACCTCGAGATCGGGCGCAGGGGAAGGCGTGAAGCTGGAGGTCGACACCCTCCGTGGGCGCACCGACCGGCCCGCCAGCTCGCGGAGACTGCGCATGGAGTAGTCGACCACCGAGCGTGTCGAGACGGTGACGGACAGCAGGCCGGGCTCCCCCTGCAGTTCGCCCTTGCGCACCTGTTCCGCAAGGCGGCGGCAGGCGTCTCGCCTCCCGTCGTCGAACAGGGGCGTCCAGGACCATGTCAGGCTATCGGGGAGCGGGACGTTTGGTTCGCCGAGGAGGGGAACCTGGCGAGGCTGGGGCCCTTCGGTGAGGCGGTGCAGTTGCACGACCTGTCCGCAGACGCGAGCGCTCGCGATGAGGGCGCTCGCGGCGCCCTCCGCGGCGATCGGCACGCATATCCGCTTTCCCGCGGCGTCCAAACCATCACAGACGTAGTTCGTCATCGCGGCTCTCCAGTTCCGTCCAATAGAATGCGATGGTACGTGCGATTGTCTTACTCTCTCCACTGGCTGTCGAGGGCGAAATCCCTGACAGATCCTGACGCTCCCGGGGCGGCGAGCATCCGCTCCTCATGGAGATCATCGTGGAGAAGAACAAGGGTCGCTCCGGTTCCAAGTGTCCCTCGCGTGGGCGCCGCTACTCGCCTGCTGAGAGGGCGGCCATCCTCGAGACCGCCAAGGCCAAGGGGGTGCCCGAGGCGGCTCGCGCACATGGCGTGGCCGACTGGACGGTCTACCGGTGGATCGAGCGGGCGAAGCGTGTGGCCAAGCGCGAGGCCGCGCCCGTGGCGAAGGTCAAGGGGCCCGTTGAGCGCGACGCAAGGATCAGCCCGGAGCAGGAGGAACGGCACCGCGTCATCCTGGAGACGTGGCGGCAGCAGCCCGGCCTGGGGCCCACCCAGATCAAGAACCAGCTCCGCCGCCGCGGCCTCTCGGCCTCCCTCCACGTCGTGCGCCGCGTGATGGAGGAACACGGCTACGTTCAGCCGCGCGTGAAGCGCACGGAGCACACCGGTTCCTACGAGGCTGTGCGCCCGCGCCAGCTCTACCACCTCGACTTCCTCCACTTCTACGTCCACAAGCAGCGCCAGTGCCTGCTGCTCATCGAGGACGACTTCTCGCGCTTCCTCGCCGGCTGGGCGCTGATCGAGACGGAACAGGCGGCACATGCCCTGTCGGCGCGCCTGGGCGGGGGTCTTCTTCGCGTCGAATCGGAAGCCGAATCGGCGTGCCCCGGTAGCGCCCCGATGACCTCCTCCGGGGAGGCCGCGACGATGACGTCCACGTCGGCGGTGGCGCGCGGCTCCGCCCAGACGCCTACGGTCAGACCGCCCACGAGCGCGTATGGGACACCCGCGTCCTCAAGCCAGCGGACGGCGGCGCCGAGGACCTCTTCCAGGGTGACGTTTCGCTCGGGCACGTCGCATGGCCTCCAGACGCTTCGCGTAGGAGTACGGGCCCTCCGGTTCGGTCGCGGGCGGCACGGGCCAATCCAGAGAGAGGAGCGATCGCAGGAGCTCGGCCTTTGCCTCGATCGACGTCTCACGCATCCACCGACGCCGCTCCCGCTCCTTAAACGCGCCGATCCGCCGCCACCGCTCAGCGAAGCTCAACATGGGCGTCATTCTAGCCGATCCCCCTGCGACGCGCCATCCCACCCCCGAGCATCGGAATGGCCTGTCAGGTACCGAGGCTCACTCCGGCTCGACCCGGACGACCGAGCGGCGCCAGCGGTCGAGGAACTCGGTCTTCGTGAGCGTGACGTTCCCCATGAGCGGGTCTGCGACTCGCACGCCATCGTCCGCCGCGTGGAGCACGACCACCCAGTGGTCCACGAGGAACGTCAGCTTCATCGTCGCCATCGACGGGGCCTTCAGGGCGACGAGCGACTGCCAGTCCGTCCTCTCGATGACGGGGTGACGGCCCGGGAGCTTCGCTTCCAGGCCCCGAGCCACTTGGAACTCGTCCGTTCCCCAGCCGGGGCTCGTGCCGCACAGGTCGGCCATCTCCCCCTCGTCGCTGTCGACGCCAAGGTGGGCGAGCAGGGTACACGCCGCCGCCGCGCCGCAACTGTAGGTCGAGGTCTGCATGCAGACCTTGTCCTTGTCGGGGCGCCCGCCGAGCTCGGACGGGTCGGAACGCGCGTGCTCCACGAGCCAGCTCCCGACCAGGCAGAACAGGAGGCCCGCGAAGATCTCGACGAGCATCCGCCTCCAAGCGGCGGTCATCTGGAAGACGCCGATCCCGCAGGCGACGAAAGCCGGCGGGAAGCCCCACCACCAGCGGACGTACGAGTACGGGCCGACGGGGAAGAGGGAGAACTCGAGGACGGGGAAGTTGAGGAAGAGCGCCTTTAGCAGGATCACGCCGAGGGCGGCAGCCATTCCGCCGAGCACCGTCCGCTTCGGCCGCCGACCGAGCCAGACGCCGAGCGCGAAGCTGCCGAGGAACAGGGCGGCCAGGAGAACCGGTACGACCCACCGCATGGACGCCCAGTGTCGTGCCGACGGCGACGTCGTGTCAAGCGGGTCGTTCGTTTGCGGGCCGTGATCGCAGCCGGGCCAGCCGCGCCAGGGCCGCCTCGGCGTAGCGGGTCCCGGGCATGGAGTCGAGGACGGCCTGGAGATGCACGATCGCCTCGGCAGGGTCGCCGCGCTCGGCGAGGTGGTCCGCCATTCGGAGGCGCAGCCCGGCGCGTACCTCAGGGTCGGTTGTCAGGGCGATCGACGCGCGGAAGGCCTCCGACGCCTCCGCGGCGGCGCCCTTGCGCAGGAGGACGTCACCGAGGACGAGATGCAGCTCCGCGTCCTTGGGGTCCTCCTCGAGCATCTCACGCACGAGGCGCTCGGCGCGGTCCTTGTCCCGCACAAGGAGGGCCGCCTCGACCTGGTCGTAGGAGCGCTTCGCCCTGCCTCGATCGCCGAGGGCCCAGCGGCGCAGCGTGTCGAGGTGTTCTACGGCCAGGAAAGCGAGGAAGGGGAGGAGCGTCACGCCGTAGGCGATCCACATCCCGATGAAGCCGAGGAGGTCGCGGATGCCGGTCGGTCCAAACCGGAAGGAGCCGCTGCTGGACTTCGAGAAGCCGGCCTGCACCATGAGCCCCACGCCGACGAGGGAGAGGACGAAGGCGACGGCGTGGAACGCGCCGGTGTGGCGGAGCGCGACGACGTAGCGCAGGAGGGCGAGGATCGCCACGTTGCAGAGGACGCCCAGGCAGAACGCGAGGTCGAAGCCCATGCCGCAACCGTCCCCGTGCCCGTCCCCGATACCCGAGCCCCGAAGCCCGAGCCCCGAAGCCCGAGACCCGCCGCCCGTTCCACGTGCCCGTGCCCGTGCCCGATCGCT
>CAZYRM010000232.1:2566-9427 GCA_964649705.1 uncultured Planctomycetia bacterium | reverse complement strand
GCGAGATCGTCCCGTTCATGATGGAGCGGTTCGGGTACAAGAACCGCCTGGCGGTGCCTCGCCTGCAGAAGATCGTCATCAACATGGGGATCGGCAAGGCGACGGAGAACAAGAACCTCGTCGAGGCCGCCTCCAAGGACCTGATGATGATCTCGGGCCAGAAGCCCGCGATCTGCAAGGCCAGGAAGAGCATCGCGGGGTTCCACCTGCGCGAGGGGCTCGACATCGGCGCGAAGGTGACGATCCGCGGGAAGCGGATGTGGGAGTTCCTGGACCGCCTGATTACGATCGTCCTCCCCCGCATCAAGGACTTCCGCGGCGTCCCGAAGAAGAGCTTCGACAAGGCCGGGAATTACTCGCTGGGCGTGAGCGAGCAGACGGTCTTCCCGGAGATCAACATCGACCAGGTCCAGTTCGTCCAGGGGATGGACATCACGCTGGTGATTGACCACAGCAGCCCCGAGGCCTCCGAGGCGATGCTCGAGAAGCTCGGGATGCCGTTCCGCAGGTAAGAGGAGACGACCTTGGCCACGAAGGCATGGACGAACAAGCAGCGCTCCACCCCGAAGTTCTCGACGCGGAAGTACAACCGCTGCCAGGTTTGCGGCCGTCGGCGCGCGTACTACCGCAAGTTCCACGTGTGCCGGATTTGCCTGCGGACCCTGGCGAACAGGGGCGAGGTCCCCGGGATGCGGAAGGCGAGCTGGTAGCGGAGTCGCGCCCGCGAGGGCGCAGGAGAGGAAGCATGTATTCGGATCCGGTTGCGGACCTGCTGACCCGAGTGCGGAACGCGAATGCGGCCCGCCACAAGAGCTGCGACATCCCCTCGAGCAAGCACAAGATCGCGCTCGTGAAGGTGCTGAAGGACGAGGGGTACATCGCGGACTACCGCTTCATCGAGGACCCGAAGAAGAAGCAGGGGACGCTCCGGGTCTACATCAAGTACGGCCCGCACGGCGAGAAGCTGATCCAGAAGCTCATCCGGGTGTCGAAGCCCGGGCGGAGGATCTACCGCCGCATGCAGGACCTCGAGAAGGTCCTGGACGGGCTGGGAACGACGATCCTGTCCACGTCGAAGGGCCTCATGAGCGACCGCGAGGCGCGGAAGCTCAACCTGGGTGGCGAAATGATTCTGAAGGTGTGGTAGCCATGTCGAAGATCGGCAGGAAGCCCGTGGAGATCCCCGACGGCGTGGAGATCTCCGTCGACGGCGCGACCGTAAAGGTCAAGGGCCCGAAGGGGTCGATCGAGCAGCGCCTCCACCCCGACATGAAGGTGAAGGTCGACAAGGCCGCGAAGAAGATCATGGTCGACCGTCCTTCAGACTCCCGCCAGCACAAGGCCCTGCACGGCCTGGCGCGGGCGACGGTGAACAACATGGTGATCGGGGTCACCAAGGGGTACGAGAAGAAGCTCGAGATCAACGGGGTCGGCTACAACGCCAAGATCCAGGGGACCGACCTGGTCATGGCGCTCGGGTTCTCGCACGACGTGCACATGTCGGTCCCGGCAGGCCTCAAGGTGACCTGCCCGAACCCGAACAACATCACGATCAACGGCGTCGACAAGCACCTCGTGGGGCAGTTCGCTGCGGACGTCCGCCACAAGCGGCCGCCGGAGCCCTACAACCTCAAGGGGATCAAGTACAGCGACGAGATCATCCGCAAGAAGGCTGGCAAGACCTTCGTCACCACCGCGTAGAGGACGACCATGGGGAAGTGGGAAGCCAAGGCGGAGACGCGCGAGCGGCGCAAGGCGCACATCCGGAAGATGGTCACGGGGACCCCGGAGCGCCCGCGCCTGTCCGTGTTCCGCAGCGTGAAGCACATCTTTTGCCAGGTGATCGACGACATCGCGGGACGGACGCTGGCCGCGGCCGGATCGCAGTCGCCGGCGCTCGCGGAAAAGCTGAAGCACGGCGGCGACGTGAAGGCCGCCGTCGAGGTGGGGAAGCTCATCGCCGAGGAGGCGAAGAAGAAGGGGATCACGATGGTGGTCTTCGACCGGAGCTCCTACCGCTACCACGGCCGCGTCAAGGCGCTGGCCGACGCGGCGCGGAAGGCCGGACTGAAATTCTAACGGACAACAGGGAGTCGCAGCCGTGAGGCGAGCCCCCCTCGTTTAGGAGAGAGACCTTGGCCGAGCCATTCCGTGGAAGTCGGGACCGGGACAAGCCGCACGACGACTTCAACTCGATCGTCGTCAAGGTGAAGCGCTGCGCGAAGGTCGTCAAGGGCGGAAAGCGCTTCAGCTTCAGCGCCCTCGTCGTCGTGGGCGACGGCAAGGGGACCGTCGGCGCGGGCCACGGCAAGGCGAAGGAGGTCCCCTTCGCGGTCGAGAAGGCGGGGAAGGACGCGCGCAAGAACGCCGTCAAGGTCCCGCTCGCCGGCACGACCATCCCGCACACGATCCGCGCGAAGTACCGCGCGAGCAGGGTGCTGATGCGCCCCGCGTGCAAGGGGACCGGCGTGATCGCGGGCGCGGCCGTCCGCGCTGTCATGGAGATGGCCGGGGTCAAGGACGTGCTCACGAAGGTCTCGGGCAGCACGACGGCGACGAACGTCGTCAAGGCGACGATGGAGGGCCTGCGCGCCCTCCGGAGCAAGAAGCTCGTGGAACATCTCCGTGGAGTGAAGATTCAGGCATGAACATCGCAGATGCGCTCAAGTCCCCGGTGAAGCGCCGCCGGAAGAAGATCGTCGGCCGCGGAAAGGGAAGCGGCCGCGGCAAGACCTCCGGGCTCGGCGAGAAGGGCGCAAAGGCGCGCTCGGGCTTCCAGCAGAGGGCCTACTACGAGGGCGGCACCATGCCCCTCGTGCGGCGCCTGCCGAAGCGCGGGTTCAACAACAAGCCGTTCCAGTTGAAGACGGCGATCGTCAACCTGAAGTCGCTCGACCGCTTCGACGCGGGGACCGTCGTCGACGTCGAGCTCCTCCGGAAGATGGGCGTCGTGGGCGGCTCGTTCGACCGCCTGAAGGTCCTCGGGAAGGGCGACGTGACGAAGGCCCTGACGGTGAAGGCGCACGCGTTCTCCGGGTCCGCGATCGAGAAGATCGTGAAGGCCGGCGGCAAGGCGGAGGTCCTGAAGGACTAGGATGGAACGCTTCAAGGAAGTCATCAAGAACATCTTCTCGATCCCCGAGCTCCGTCGGCGGATCCTGATCACGCTCGGGCTCCTGGCGGTCTTCCGCCTGGGTTCGTTCATCCCGATCCCCGGGCTCGACGTCTCCGCGATCAAGGCGTGGATCGATGGGATGCAGAAGTCGGCCGGCGGCGGGCAGATGTTCGGGCTGATCAACATCTTCTCGGGCGGCGCGATGTCGCAGATGTCGCTGTTCTCCCTCGGCATCATGCCCTACATCAGCGCGAGCATCATCTTCCAGCTCCTCGTCAAGGTGATCCCCTCCCTCGAGGCCCTCTCGAAGGAGGGCCCGTCGGGGTACCGCAAGATCGCCCAGTACACGCGGTACGCGACGGTGGGGATCTGCGTCGTCCAGGCCCTCTTCATCCTCAACTGGCTCGAGCGGAGCGGGGGGAACATCGGCGCGACGAACGCGCACGTCGTGCTTGTAACGGGGTTCTGGTTCAAGGCGATCGGTATCCTCGCCCTCGCCGCGGGGACGATGTTCGTCATGTGGCTCGGCGAGCAGATCAGCGAGTACGGCATCGGGAACGGCTCGTCGCTCATCATCATGGCCGGGATCGTGGACGGGATGCCGAAGGCGGCGGCCGCCCTGATCACTGAGGACGTCGGGATCGACAAGGTCCTCATCCTTGCCGCCATCTACGTCGCGGTCGTCGTCAGCATCGTCCTCACCACGCAGGCGCAACGGCGCATCCCGGTCCAGCACGCGAAGCACACCCGCGGACGGCGGGTCTACGGCGGACAGCGCAACTACCTCCCCCTCCGCGTCAACCAGGCGGGCGTCATGCCGGTGATCTTCGCGAGCTCCATCATGATCCTCCCGCAGGGGATCGCGAGCGCGATCGGCTGGGAGCCGCTCCGCGACGCCTTCAACCGCCAGGGGTTCGTCTTCAGCATCGTCTACATCGCGCTGGTCGTGTTCTTCACCTACTTCTGGACCGCGCTGTTCTTCCAGCCGAACGAGATGTCGAACAACCTCAAGGAACACGGCTCGTTCGTCCCGGGGATCCGCCCCGGGAAGCGGACGGCCGAGTACCTCGAGTACATCATGAACCGGATCGCGCTCGTCGGGGCGGTCTACCTCTGCCTCGTGGCCCTCATGCCCGACATCGTGGCGGGCAGCATGGACGTCGGGCGGTACGTGACGCGCTTCCTCGGCGGGACGGGGATCCTGATCGTCGTCGGCGTCGGGCTCGACATGATGCAGAAGATCGAGAGCCACCTCCTCATGCGCTCCTACGAGGGGTTCATGAAGAAGGGCCGCATCCGGGGGAGGCGGTAGTGCGCATCGTCCTCCTGGGACCGCCCGGCGCGGGGAAGGGCACGCAGGCCCGTCGGCTCTGCGACGAGATGTCGTACGCCCACGTCTCGACCGGGGAGATCCTCCGCGACGCGGTGAAGCGCGGCACGTCGGTCGGTCTCGAGGCGAAGAGGTACATGGACGCGGGGCAGCTCGTGCCCGACGCGGTCGTGATCAAGATCATCGCGCTCCGGATGAAGCGGAAGGACTGCGCGAACGGTTTCGTCCTGGACGGGTTCCCCAGGACCCTCGGCCAGTGCGAGGCGCTGGACGGGATCCTCGAGAAGCTGGAGATGCCGATCGACCGCGCGATCCACCTGACGGTGCCGCGGCAGCCGCTCTTCAGCCGCCTCTCGGGCCGTCGGCTCTGCCGCAAGTGCCAGGCGCCCTATCACATGGATGCGCACCCCCCGAAGAAGACGGGCGTGTGCGACCAGTGCGGCGGGGAGGTCTACCAGCGCGACGACGACAAGCCGGAGCCGGTGCGGAAGCGGCTGGACGACTACGAGCGGGTGGTCCAGAGCGTCGGGTCGTTCTACCACAAGCGCGGGCTGTACGTGGAAATCGACGGCGATCGGTCGATCGCGCGGGTCTACGAGGACCTGCTCAAGCTGGTGAAGGGGCACAAGAAGGGTCCTGACCGGAGGGGCGCGCGGAAGTGCGCCCCGAGGGCATGAGTGCGCCAACGGTGATCAACCTCCGGTCGGAACGAGAAATCGAGCTCATGCGGCGTGCGGGCCAGATCGTGGCCGGCGCGCTCAAGCTGGCGGGGGAGATCATCCGGCCGGGCCTCGAGACGCAGGAGATCGACCGGGCGATGGGGGAGTACATCGCCTCCCAGGACGCGGGGATCGCGTTCAAGGGGTACCGCGGGTTCCCCGCGAACGTCTGCATCTCGGTGAACGAGCAGGTGGTGCACGGGATCCCGGGGCCGCGGAAGCTGGCGGAGGGGGACATCGTGGGGATCGACGTGGGGTCGATCTACCACGGCTACTACGGCGATGCCGCGAAGACGTTCGCCGTGGGGAAGATTTCGAAGCGCGCCGAGCGCCTGATGAGGGTGACCGAGACGGCCCTGAAGCTGGCGATCGAGAAGGTGCAGCCGTACGTCAGGCTGTACACGATCGCGGAGACGATCCAGCGGTATGCGGAGGCCCAGGGGTACTCGGTGGTCCGGCAGTACGTGGGACACGGCATCGGCCAGGAGATGCACGAGGACCCGCAAGTGCCGAACTTCGTGCTGAACGCCTCGCTCGACGAGTGGGACCACGTGCTGGCGCCGGGGGCGGTGATCGCCATCGAGCCGATGGTGAACGAGGGGACGCACGAGACGAAGCAGCTTTCCGACAAGTGGACGGTGGTGACGAAGGACGGCCGGCTGTCGGCCCACTTCGAGCACACGGTGGCGGTGACGGAGACCGGGCACGAGGTGCTGACGCAGCTCCCCGGGGAACCGCCGCTCTAGGAGACGGAATGGCCAAGGAAGAACCGATCCGCGTCGAGGCGGTCGTCAAGGAGAAGCTCCCGAACGCGATGTTCCGGGTCCAGCTCCAGGGGGGACACGAGGTGCTCGCCCACATCTCCGGGAAGATGCGCATGAACTTCATCCGCATCCTGCCGGGGGACAAGGTGACCCTCGAGATGTCGCCCTACGACCTGACGAAGGGGCGGATCGTGTACCGTTCAAAGTAGGTGTCCGATGAAGGTCAGGCCGAGCGTCAAGCGGATCTGCGAGCATTGCCAGATCATCCGGCGTCGCGGGGTGGTGCGGGTCATTTGCGACAACCCGCGCCACAAGCAGCGCCAGGGAAACTAGGAGGACGAGATGCCTCGTATCGCGGGCGTTGAGATCCCCGGCGAGAAGATCGCCTGGGTGGGTCTCGGGTACATCTTCGGGATCGGGGACACGACGGCGAAGCGGATCCTCGCCCAGGTCGGCGTGAACCCCTGGTCCAAGATCAAGGAGCTGCCCGAGGACGTGATCAGCCGCATCAACACGCTGATCGACAAGCAGTTCACGACCGAGGGGGCCCTGCGCCGCCAGATCGCGCAGAACATCCAGCGGCTGAAGGAAATCCAGTGCTACCGCGGGTCACGGCACCGCCGCGGCCTGCCGGTGCGCGGGCAGCGCACGCGGTCGAACGCCCGCACGAGGAAGGGCCCCAGGAAGACGGTCGCAGGGAAGAAGCTCGCCAAGGGCGTGAGCTAGTCCACAAAGGAAGGAACACGATGACGACCCCCGCTCCGGAAAAGAAACCCGAGGCCGCGAAGCCGGCCGCGGCGGCGCCCGCGGCAGAAGGGGCGCCCTCTGGGACGGCCCCGGCGGCCTCCGCGAAGAAGAGGAAGATCAAGCGGATCGTTCCGCGCGCGATCGCGCACGTGATGGCGACGTTCAACAACACCATCATCACGATCG
>CAZYRM010000232.1:0-2466 GCA_964649705.1 uncultured Planctomycetia bacterium | reverse complement strand
CCGCGCGCGATCGCGCACGTGATGGCGACGTTCAACAACACCATCATCACGATCGCGGACGTGAACGGGGAGACCCTGTGCTGGGCCTCCGCGGGGACGATCGGCTACAAGGGCTCCCGCAAGAGCACGCCCTTCGCCGCACAGCGCGCCGCCGAGAGCGTCGCCGAGAAGGCGCTCAAGTTCGGCGTCCGCGAGGTGGAAGTGAAGGTGAAGGGCCCCGGCGCCGGGCGCGAGAGCGCCATCCGCGCGCTGCAGGCGAGCGGCCTCGACGTGAAGGCGATCGAGGACGTCACGCCGCTGCCGCACAACGGCTGCCGTCCCCGGAAGAAGCGCCGCGTCTAGATTCTCAATAAAGGAACGACCATGGCCCGCATGCTCGATGCCAAGTGCCGCCAGTGCCGGCGCGAGGTCAAGAAGTTGTACCTGAAGGGGACCCGGTGCGACACGCCGAAGTGTCCCATGGACGAGAAGCACCGCCCGAACAAGGCGAAGGTCCCGGGCCAGCACGGCGACAAGCGCCAGCGCCTGACGGACTACGCCGTCCACATGCGCGAGAAGCAGCGCGCCAAGCGGATCTACGGCCTGCTCGACCGCCAGTTCCGGCGCTTCTTCGAGCACGCCCTGGCCATGCCGGGGAACACGGGGGAGAACCTCGTGATCCTCCTCGAGCGGCGCCTGGACAACGTCGTGTACCGCCTCGGGTTCGCCCGCTCGCACTCCGAGGCGCGGCAGGTCGTGCGCCACGGCCACATCACCGTGAACGGCGACCGCACGAACCTCCCGAGCTACCTGGTGAAGGTCGGCGACGTGCTCAGGCCGACGCAGCGCCCGGCGGCGAAGAAGCTCCTGAACGACAACCTGAAGATCATCAACAAGGAGCACATCCCGTCGTGGCTGCGCCTCCAGGAGGAGCCGCTCGAGGGGACCATCGTGCAGATCCCGAACCGGCAGGACATCACGGTCGACATCAACGAGCAGCTCATCGTCGAGTTCTGCTCCAAGTAGTGTGGAGGTACAAAGAATGCGCGTCCGTTGGAAGGACTTCGAGCTGCCGACCCGCGTCGTCGTGGACGAGAAGACGCTCTCGGACACCTACGCGACGTTCATCGCCGAGCCGTTCGAGCGCGGCTACGGCACCACGATCGGGAACAGCCTGCGCCGCGTGCTGCTCTCCTCGATCGAGGGGGCCGCGGTCACGAGCGTGAAGATCAAGGGGGTGTCGCACGAGTTCACGGCGATCCCCGGCGTCTATGAGGACGTCACCGACATCGTCCTGAACATCAAGAAGCTCGTGGTCAGGCTGCACACGGACGAGCCGAAGAAGCTCCGGATCCAGGTCCGCGAGAAGGGCGAGGTAAAGGCGGCCCACATCCAGACCGACCCCGCCTGCGAGATCGTGAACCCGGACCTCCACATCGCCACGCTGACCGAGGACGTGGAGTTCGACGTGGAGATGGAGGCGCGCCGCGGCCGCGGCTACGTGACGGCGGAGGAGAACGAGGGCCCCGAGCAGGAGCTGGGCAAGGTCTCCGTCGATTCCATCTTCTCGCCGGTCCGCCGCGTGAAGTACAGGGTCGAGAACACCCGCGTCGGCAAGCTGACGAACTACGACAAGCTGATCATCGAGGTCTGGACGAACGGGACGATCCGGGCTGAGGGCGCGCTCGTCGAGGCGAGCAAGATCCTCCGGAAGCACCTGAACCCCTTCGTACAGTACTTCGAGCTGGGCCGCGAGCTCCAGCTCAACGAGAAGAAGGAAGAGGAAGCCCGGAAGCGGGAGAAGTACCTCGAGGAGCTGCGCCAGAAGCTGGGCCTCGGCGTCAGCGAGCTCGACCTCTCCGTGCGGGCCTCCAACTGCCTCCAGCTCGAGAACATCCAGACGATCGGCGAGCTGGTCACGCGGAGCGAGAACGACCTCCTCAAGGTGCGCAACTTCGGCAAGACCTCCCTCAAGGAGGTGAAGAAGAAGCTGTCCGACCTGGGCCTGGCTCTCGGGATGGACCTCGAGGGGATCTTCGGGAAGAAGGAAGAGGCAGCCAATGCGCCATCGTAACAAGGGGAGGAAGCTGGGGGTCACGCAGTCGCACCGCCAGCGCCTCCTGCAGCAGCTCGTGAACGCGCTCTTCCTGCACGAGCGGATCATCACGACCGTCACGCGGGCCAAGGAGGCCCGGCGGATGGCGGAGAAGATGATCACGATCGCGAAGAAGGCGTCGCCGGCGCTCCTCGCGCGGTACCGCCTGGCGCTGTCGCGCCTGCAGGACAAGGCGATCGTGAAGAAGCTCTTCCGCGAGATCGCGCCGCGGTTCACGGACCGGAAGGGCGGCTACACGCGCATCCTCAAGCTCGGCGGCTGCCGCTGGACCGACGAGAGCAAGTACGCGGCGACCCGCCTCGGCGACGCCGGCCCTCGCTGCGTGTTCGAGCTCGTCGTGAAGGGCGAGACGAAGCCCGAGGAGAAGAAGG
>CAZYRM010000231.1:0-9461 GCA_964649705.1 uncultured Planctomycetia bacterium | reverse complement strand
GACGGACCGCGACAGCGACGTCACCTGCCGCCCGATGTATGCGGACTGGCAGGGGGGCGACGCGTACGTCAGCCTCCACACGAACGCGGCGGGCGGCACGGGGACGGACACCTTCATCCACGACACCGCGCCGAGCGCCGGCAGCTCCGCGCTCCAGCGGGCGATCCACACGCAGATCGTCTCCGACATCCGCGCCGGCTGGAACCCGGGGTGGACCGACCGCGGGATGCAGACCGCGAACTTCGGCGAGGTCCGCGAGTGCGACACGATGCCGGCGGTCCTCATCGAGCTGGCCTTCCACGACCGGGAGAACCCCGACAACGCCTACCTCTGGGAGGACGACTTCCGCCAGATCTCCGCGAGGGCGATCTACAAGGGGATCGTCAGGTACTTCGACCCCAACGCGACGATCCTGCCCGTCGCGCCGACGCACTTCCGCATGCGGAACTGGGGAGGCGGCCGGGTGAAGCTGTCCTGGAGGAAGGCCATCGACCCGCGGGAGGCCTCCTCGACGCCGACGGGATACCGCGTCTACCGCAGCCGGAACGGGAAGGGGTTCGAGGACGGCGTCCTGGTGTCCTCGACGGCGACCGAGGTGAGCTGGGACGCGACGGGGCTCGCGCCGGGGCAGACGTACTACTTCCGAGTGAGCGCGGTGAACGCGGGGGGGGAGAGCTTCCCCACGGAGACGCTCGCGGTTCGCGTTGGGGACCGGGGGAAGGTCCTCCTCGTGAGCGGCTTCGATCGGATCGACCGCAACGTCAGGTTCCGCGACGGCGAGAACACGTTCGACTACGTGATTCAGCACGCGCTGGCCATCCCGGCGGGGATCACCTTCGACTCCGCCACGAACGAGGCGGTTCGGGACGGGCGGATCGCCCTCGACGCCTTCGACGTGGTCGACTGGATCCTGGGGGAGGAGTCCACGAACGACGAGACGCTGACCACGGTGGAACAGTCGATCCTCCGCGGGTACCTGGACCGAGGCGGGGCCCTCCTCCTCTCGGGGAGCGAGGTCGCCTGGGACCTGGGGTCGCAGGGCGCGGCGCAGGATGTGGCGTTCCTTCGCGACGTGCTGGGGGCGACGTACGTGGCGGACTCCGCGACGCGCGGGCCTCTCGACGGCGTGGCGGGTTCCGCACTGGCCTCCCTCTCCAATCTGACGTACGACGACGGGACACTGGGCGTGTACAACGTCGACTCGGCGGACGCGATCGCCCCGACGGCGGCATCGAGGGCGTGCCTCGTGCACCGCTCGACGGGCCAGGCGGCGGGCGTGCAGTGGGCCGGGTACGGGCGGCTCCTGTACTTCACGGTGCCGATCGAGGCGTTCGAGCCGGTCAAGCGTCGGGAGCTGATGAGCGCGTCGCTCGCGTACCTCATGGAGAGGCCTCGGAGCCGCCTGCAGGAGCTGGTCGTCGGGCTGGGCCCCGGGGGGCGCGGGAGCTTCCTGGTGATGGACGCGACGCGGAGCCTCAGGACCTGGTGGGGCGGCGTGCAGTGGGCCCCGTACAACGACGCGGTGGGCGAGACGCGGGTGTCGTGCGGCGACGTCGACGGCGACGGGCGGGACGAGTTCGTGGTGGGGCTGGGGAGCTGGCCGTCGAACGGGGGCTTCGTCGAGGTGTTCGACGACGCGGCGGGCGGGTTCGCGCACCTGGCGTGGGTGAGGCTCAACCTGCCGGCGTACAACGCCGTGGACGGGCAGACGGAGACCGCGTGCGGCGACGTCGACGGTGACGGGCGGGCGGAGATTGTCGTCGCGCCCGGACGCTTCCCGTCGAACGGCGGCTGGATGCAGGTGTTCGACGACGCGGTCGCCGGGTTCGTGCCGATGACGTGGATCCGCATCCCCGACGACTCCTACAACGCCGCGGACGGGCGCGTGCATCCTGCCTGCGGGAACCTCGACGCGGATGTCGCGGACGAGGTGGTGGCCGGGCTGGGACCGTACCCGGCCCTCGGCGGCCGCGTGTTCACCTTCGACAACGCGCCCGGCTTCGCGCCGCTCGGCGTCGCGCGGGTCCCGTGGGAGGCCTACAACCGGGTGAACGGGGAGACGCGGCCCGCCCTCGCCGACCTCGACCGCGACGGGCGGGACGAGCTGCTCGTGGCGCTGGGGAGCTACCCGGCCGCTGGCGGATTCGTCTGGATCGGGGACGACCCGGCGGCGCGTTTCGCGACGCGCGGCTGGGCGAGGCTCACGATCGGCGAGTACAACGCGGCGGACGGGCAGACCTGGGTCTCCGCGGGGGACTCGGACGGCGACGGGGACCTGGAGGTCGCGATCGGAATGGGGCGGTATCCGCAGTACGGCGGATGGGTGCAGATGTGCGGCGGCCTGGAGACGAGCTTCGCGCCGTTCCGCTGGCTGCGGGTCCCGTGGACGCAGTACAACTCCACGGAGGGGAGCACGCGCCCGGTCTTCGGGCAGGTGCACTAGAGATTCGACCACCCGACTCACACGGGCCCGACGCCTCGCAGGGGGCGACGGGCCCGTTCCCATTCCGCGTGGCGGAGGCCAGTTGAACGCCTCGCCGCGGGCGTGCTAGCATCCGTGCATGGCCGTGCGCTGGAAGAGCTACGAGGAACAGCTTCGGGACGAGGCGGAGGCGGCGAGGGGCATGAGCCCGGACGATCGCATCCGCGCGCTCGCCGAGATTCTCGACTTCTCCCTCCGGATGCTGACGGACGCGGGGACCCTCTCGGAGAAGACGCGCCTCTACGAGCGGGAGGAGGATGAGGGGCACCGCCGGTGGGTGGATTGGGTACGGAGGCACCGTGCCTGACGCGCCGCTCCCCCTCTCAGGCAGGCTGGTGGAGGCCTTTCAGGCCGCCATCGACGCGTTCGAGGAATCCGCCGCCGAGTACGCGATCCTCGGGGGGATCGCCGTCAACCTCCACGGCGTTCCCCGGCTCACGATGGATGTCGACGTCATCGTGAAGGTCGCCCGTGTCGCGTGGCCCGGCCTGCTCGACCGCCTCGAGGCGCGACGCTTTGGGTTCGCGCGCCCCGGAGGCCCACCCAGGGCCCAGCGCGACGCGTTGGAGGAGCTCGCCCGGGACGGCCTGACCCAGATGTGGAGGGACGGGTTTCGACTCGACCTCCTGGCGGTGGCCGATCCGCTCCACAGCGAGGCGCTCGCCGCGAGCCGCCGGATCACGCTCCTCAACCGCTCGGTTCGCGTGGTCACTCCCGAGCACTTGATTCTCACCAAGTGGATCGCGGCGAGGCCGAAGGACCTGCTCGACGTGGACTCCGTGATCGCAGCGCAACGGGAGCGTCTCGACCTCGCCGTGATCCGCGCCTGGCTGCCCGCGATCGAGAGTTCGGGAGGGCTCGCCGCACGGGACTTCGAAGATCGCGTGAGGCGTATCCTCGACGCCACGCCTTGACGCGCCCCGAGGACCGGACAGTCCGTCCATGTCGCGCATGGCGATGAGTGAGGAGAGGCCGGGATGCCCGATGACCGATTCACCTGTTCGAAGTGCGGCCAGTGGCGGGACATTGGAGACATGCGCTTCCATATGCTCGAAACGAGGATCTGCTCCGCCTGCCACTCGATGAAGGGCTGGGAGTCGGTCGTCCCGGCCTTTGCCCAAGTCGACGGACGCCCTCCCGCAGCGCTTGCGTCCGCAGACCCTCGCGAGACCGCGAAAAGGGAGGAGGAGCTTCTTCGAGCCCTGAAGGGGGCGTCGGGCGAGCTCGTAGCCCTCGGGGCCATGCTCGGCCTCTGGGGCGGCGTGACCGTGTACCTGATCCCGGGAGACGCCGAGCCGCTGTTCGGCCTCCCGCGTCACCTGGCGCTGGGCGGGGCCATCCTGGCGCTTGGTGCGGCCGAGCTTGGAAGCGGAGTGTGCCTCCGTCTCACCAGGCACATGCTCTTCGCATGGACAGGGGCGATCGGCGCGACACTGCTTGCCCTCGGCTGGATCGGGCTCCCCATGCTGTACGGACGACTGCCCCTCAATCTCCTGACGCTGTTGCTCGTCCTGCTCGCGGGCAAGTTTTGGCAGAGGGCGATAGCTCTCCTGGATCTGGAGGCGCGGGCGTCACGCACGTGAATGATCGGGCGCTTCCGGCTTCTCCGTGGGTCGATCCCGGCGCAGGTGCCCGCCATTCCTGCCTCGATGGGCTCCCCAGACCCCAGTTTCCAGTGGACAGGTCTCAGACAGGCTCCAGGTCCGAGTGGGCAGATCCCAGGCCGGAGGTACCGGGGCACCATCGGCGACTGCGTCCGGGATCTGGACCTGATTGCCCACATCTCCGATACCGCAGAGTGGACGAAGGTCGTCGAGCACCTGCCGTTCCGGACGAAGGCTTGAGCCCTGCCGCGTGAGCCCGATCTTGCAGGACTGCTCGAATCCCAACGCGACACGGCCACCTAGCCTCCAATTCGGATCGCATCGGGGTCGGATAGGTCCAGGTCACACTTCCAATCGAGTGGGCTACCCAAGACTCCGCACGCGACACAACGAGTGCCGAGACTCATCCATCGCACCCATTTGTCCTCTCGGATGCAGAGGCCGAGCCCCAATTCAGCCTGCTCGCAGCCACAGGGGCACTTGATCGGAGCCGATGTTTGCGCCGACCAGTGACTCTCCGAATCGGACACAAAGGCCTTGCGCTTGCACGAGCAGCAGACAGTTCGTGCTAGTTCGTTCTCGCGCTCGATGAACAAGTCGAACCGGGTGCTTCCGCAGTCGCAGACAGCGTGCACGACCCGGTTCACCGGATAGCCCCCGGGTTTTAGCGATTCGAGATACGTGGTGATATCTGCGGGTTCCGAACCCCTCCACCACTCGCCGCTGGTGTTGATTGACATTTCGAGGCTCCCTGCAATCCACAGGTCCGGCCAGGCGCACGCTCTCGCTACCCGCCGAGGGAGCGGACGACATCGTGGAGGTCCTCGGCGAGGGAGGTCGCCGTCTGGTAGCGCACCTCGCGGTCCTTGCGCATCGCCTTGACGACCACGTCTTCCAGAGCCGAAGGGAGGTTCGGGTTGATTCGGCTGAGCGGGACCGGCTCCGCCTTGATCGCCTTCTGGATTAGCTCGTAGACGTCCTCGCCGTCGAAGGGCGCGTGGCCGCCGATCATGTAGTAGAGCGTCGCCCCCAGCGAGTAGATGTCCGTGCGCGCATCGATCTTCACCCGCGGCGACTGCGCCTGCTCGGGGCTCATGTACATCGGCGTGCCGACCAGGTAGGCGCTCGTCACGCTCGTCGCCGCCACCTCCAGGCGCGCGAGGCCGTAATCGGTCACCTTGACCCGCTGCTCGTTGTTCACGAGGATGTTCGAGGGCTTCACGTCGCGGTGGATCACGCCGTTCTCGTGGCCGTGCCCCAGCGCCAGGGCCGCCTGCTCGCCGATCTCCGCGATCCGCCGCCAGTCCTCGCTCCGCGCCGCGAAGAGGGCCTCCACCGTGTGCCCCTCGACCAGCTCCATCGCGTAGTAGTGCACGCCGGCGGCCTCGCCGACCGCGTAGATCGTCACGATGTTCGGGTGCCTGAGGTTCGCGGCCGCCCGGGCCTCCTGGTAGAACCGCTCCACGCACTTGTCGCGAACCGACAGGTACGCGGGAAGCACCTTCAGCGCGACGCGCCGCCCGAGCGACTCCTGCGTGGCCTCGTACACCGTCCCCATCGATCCGTGGCCGATCTGACCCACGATGCGGAAGTCCCCCAGGTGGACGCCGACGCCGATCGTCGCCGACCCCGTCGGCGGCCGGTGGACCGTGCTCTGCATGAAGTCGGCGCGGCTGGCGACCTGCTCCAGCTCGATGATCTCGAACCTGCGCTTGAGCGTCCCCTCGAAGATGCGATTCCTGAGGAGGCAGTTCGACGCCGCCCCCGGCTTCATGATCCCCATCTCCGTCAGCGCGCGGATCCGCTTGTCGTTCCGATCGAACGGGTACTCCCGCCCGCGCAGCACGCCCGCCAGGAGGACGAGCTGGTCGTGCTTCTGGGCGAGCTGCTCGAACATCGGCCCGAAGGCCGCCTCGACCTGCTCGGCCGTGAACCTCGTCGCGCGCTCCCTGGCCTCCGCGGGCGGAGCGCCCCCCTGGATCGCCTCGAACGCGGCGTGGCAGGCCATCTGGGCGAGGCACGGATGCCCCCCCGTCGCCTCCGCCAGGAACTCGCCCCACCCCTCCCCCGGCAGCGCGACCCTCGCAAGCCGTGCCAGCGACGCCGAGTCGAAGTCCTCCAGGTACACCTCGCGCGCGACGTTGAGCGGGCTCGTCATCCCGACGCTCGTCAGCGCGCGCAGGTCGATCGCGCTGCCCACGACGAATCGGATCGGAGGCGTCGCCCCCCGCGCCTGCGCCTCCGTGAACCCGGAGCGCAGGTCCATCACGATCTCCTTCGCCACCTCCGACGGGACCTTCTCGAAGCCGTCGAACACGAGCACGCGCGGGGGCCCCTTGTGCTCCAGGAGCGCCGTGCAGAGGTCCGGGATCCCCGAGACGTCGGACGGGACCTCCTCGGCGAGCTCCCGCTTCAGCGCCGCGAGGACCGCCGCGCACGGCTCCGCATGGTGCGCCACGTTCGCCAGGTCTACGTAGACGAACCGCATCCCGCGAAAGGCCTGCGCGGCGTGCCGGGCGAGGTGGCGCAGGAACGTCGTCGTCCCGCTCCGCGGAGGCGCCGTCACCACGAGGAAGTGGCCCCGCTTCAGCCCGTCGAGCGCCTGCCTGAGCGCGCGATCGCGCTCCAGCCAGGTCGCCCCGCTCGGCGGCTCGCCCGCCGAGATCGGGAGGTGGAATTCGTACGGGTTCTCGGTCATTCCAGCTCCACCGACTCGTCCTCCGCCGTCGCCCCGCGGCTCGCCCACTTCCCCGTGCTCGCCTGGTGCAGCTCCTGCGCGTAGTGTTCCACGAGGCTCTGCACGTCGCGCTTCTTGAGGATGGTCGGGAAGTACGGGTGCGCGAAGCCGAACGCCTGGTCCCTCCGCTCCAGGACCGCGTACAGGACCAGCTTCTCGAGCATCTGCTCCACGTCGCTGAAGGCGACCTCGATCTCCCACTCCGCCAGCAGGTCGACGATCCGCTGCGGGATGATCGGATACGCCTCGTAGTAGACGATCAGCGAGAGGCACAGCTTCTCGAGCGGGTGCACGAGGTTCGAGTTCATGATCCGGATGATCCCGTCCTCGAACTCCGGCAGTCGGCTCACCTCGTCGACGTCGCTCTCGACGATCCGCCTCCTGCGCTTCCCCGCCATCGTGTGGACAAGGAGGTTGCAGAAGATCTGGATCTGGTTCGGGTGGAGGCTCGTCACCTGGAGGACCCTTTCGGAGAGGGCCTCGCGGTCGTCGAACGAGAACCCCAGCTCCTCCATCGGCTCGGCGACGAGGGCGATGGCGCTCTTGTGGTCGAGGTTCCCCAGCTTCTGGAAGATGAGGAAGTTGAAGAAGAGCGACTCGTAGTCGCGAAACCGCGCGAAGAGCTCTCGGAAGCCCGCGACGTACACGCGCAGGCGCCCCTCGAGCGCGAGGCTCTTGAAGACCTGGAACATCTCCTCGGCCTGGGGGTCGCAGGCGAGGAGGTTGTCGATCTCGTCGAGGAACAGGACGAGCCGCTTGCCGTTCTCCACGCAGTACTGCGCGAGGAGCCCGCTGAACTGCCGTACGCCGTTCACGGGGCTCCGCGAGAGGCCGAGCGCCGTGTTCACGCGGCGGCAGAGCGCGACGTTGTCCCGCACGCCCCCGCACTCCAGGAACAGGACGCGGTTGGCGGGGTCCTTCTTGAGCTCATCGTGGATCCGGTAGAGGAGCGACGTCTTCCCCATGCGGCGGGTGTCGACGATTGCGTAGCCCTTCTCCGAACGGAGGATCTCCTTGAGGAGCTGGGACCGACCGAAGAACATCTCGCGCACGGGGGCGGCCGTCTCGTACGGCGACAGGCTCTCCAGGTCGAGCTGCCCCACCGCGAGCGACATGAAGCGCTCCTCGGCGCGCGCGTCGAGGGCGAGGGCCACCTGGTCGTGCTCGTCGACGACCACGATGTCGTAGACCGACCGCGCGGCCGCCTGGCGGAAGTCCTCGGCCGCGTGGAAGGCGAAGATCACGAAGATCTGCCTGGCGTACTCCTCGTGGGCGATCCAGTCCTCGAGGATCTGGAGCGCGACACCGTCCATGCGGGGCGAGTGCGCAGCGATGAGCGTCAGGTTGCCGAGCTTCGGGTTCCGCTTCCCGAGCTTCTTCCCCGTGAAGACGTGCGAGACGCCGGCCATCCCCAGCGAGAGGATGCGGATCCCGAGCAGCTCCGCCCAGCGGTGGAAGATGTCGGAGAGGAGCTCGCCGCGCGGGGGCGCCTTCGGGCGGACGATGCCGCTCACGTCGTCCTTCCAGGCGCGGAGCAGCTCGATGTGGGCCTCCGCCCACTCCCATCGCGGGCGATCGAGCTCCAGCGCCCCCAGGACGTCGTCGAACGTGGGCCACGGCGAGCCCTTCAGCCGCTGGCTCGTCCCTCGGAAGCCGTCGAGCGTGATCGAGCGGAGGAAGTCCTCCTTGTGCTCGCGGAACACGTCGACGAGGCGGACGCGCTTCGCCAGCCACAGGCGCTCCTCGGGGTCGAGGAAGCTCCAGGTGCCGTTCGCGTGGCGCTCGAGGATGCCGAGGCGCGTCAGCCGCTCGAGCACCGGGCGGACCTCGATCGGGTGGAGGATCCCCTCGAGCGACCCGAGTCCGGAGGAGATCCCCTCCGCGTCGAAGGGGCCCTTCCCGTCGGCCATCGACTTGAGGACGAGCTTCTCGACGAGGGAGAGCTTCGCCCAGTTCTCGCGGAGCGCGGAGTTGAGGATCACCTTGGTCTTCGCGTCGATCCCGTCCCAGCGCTTGGAGTACTCGAGGAGCTTCTCGTAGATGCGCGTGCGGAACGGCTCGTGGCGGGTGGCGAGGGCCTCCAGGTTCCTGCGGAGGGCCGCGCGGACGTCGGGGTTCGCGGTGTTGGCGAAGCGGTCGAAGAGGAGGAAGAGC
This sequence comes from uncultured Planctomycetia bacterium, assembly GCA_964649705.1. Lineage (GTDB taxonomy): Bacteria > Planctomycetota > MHYJ01 > WSZJ01 > CAZYRM01 > CAZYRM01. The sequence goes on along the minus strand of CAZYRM010000231.1, from coordinate 484 downwards.
TGCTCGACCTCGGGGACGGAGATCGTGCCGAGGAAGGCGAGGCACTCGGCGGCCAGCTCGTCGTGGCCCGAGCGGCTGATCTCGAGGACCGCCTGCCACATCTGGTCGAAGCGGCCCTCGCGGTAGGCGTCCTTGACCTGGTTCAGGTCGACCATCCCTACCGCCCCCACCAGGCCCGGCCGACGTCCTGGTACCAGCGGATGAACTTCCCGATGCCGACGGGGAACGGCGTCGTCGGGGCGTAGCCGAGGAGGGCCTTCGCCTTGGAGATGTCGGCGTACGTCGTCGGGACGTCGCCGGGCTGATCCGGCAGCCGCTCGAGGACGGCCTTCTTCCCGAGCCCCTCCTCGATGGAGCGGACGAGATCGGAGAGCGTCGTCGTGTTCGACTCGCCGAGGTTGACGATCTCGTGGCGGTATTCGGCGGTGAGCGCGTTCACGAGCCCCTGCTGGATGTCGTCGACCCAGGTGTAGTCGCGTCTCGA
>CAZYRM010000230.1:0-9468 GCA_964649705.1 uncultured Planctomycetia bacterium | reverse complement strand
GCTTCTGTCCGCTGCTCGCGCCAGAGGACTACGTCCTCCTCAAGGTGAAGGCGCAACGGGACCATGACATGGCGGACGCAATCCGGGTCATCCAGGCACATCTGGATCGACTGGACTACTCCTATCTCCGGTCGTGGTCCATCAAGCTCGGCTTGTTCGAGGAGGTGCAGTACGTCGTTTCGCAGGCCGAGCGCACCCCTTCCGGGTAGCCCCGCTACTTCCCGTGGCCGCGGTCCTCGACGGTGCCGGAGAGGACGTCCACGGCGGAGTAGCCGGCGGACCAGCGCCCGGCCCTCAGGTCCCACCCGTCATACCAGGTGACGTTGAGCTTCCCGTGGTCGCCCGGCTGGATCGACACGGGGACGACCGGACGGCCCTCGTAACGCGCCTGTTCGCGGAGCAGCGAAAACACCTTCCGCTCCACGTCGTCCCGAGCGGTCAGTTCCACGAAGGGCTCCGCGTGGGCTTCCGCGTCGTCCTGCTCGACCACCTTTCCCGCGGCCGGGTCCCAGAGCAACGCCACGGCGCGGTCGTCGCCAATCCAGAAGCCCGCCACGACGAAGTTGGACCGCACGATCGTGACTCCCTTCGGTCCCTGCGCCGACATCTCGTCGAGGATCGGCACCCAGAAGACCACGGTCACGCGATCGTCCGGCGCCTGCGTCGCGTCCAGGCGCGTGCGGAGCGCGGCGAGCGCCTCCACGCGGTGCTTCGCGGCCTCCGCGAGGCGTTCCTCCGACTTCCCCTTCTCCTCGTGCGCGGCGATCTCGGCTATCGCGCTCGACGCTTCGGGGTCGCCGTCGATCGAGCCGAGCACGTCGCCTATCTCCGACCCGAGCACGGTGAACTGGTACGTCTCCGCCAACTCCCTCCCCAGGCTCCACACCGTCCGCCAGTCCTTCGCCGCCAGGGCCTTCTTCAGCGAATCGAGGCTCGCTCGGCCTTCCGCCATCAGCTCGTCGTACCGCTTCCGCGCCTCCGCCGTGAAACGGAAGTCCTTCCCGCAGTTGGAGGCGATCGCGACGACGATCTCCAGGTCCTGCACGGCCGTCTTCTTGTCACCCGCCGAGAGGGCCTCCGAGGCACGCTTCCAGGCCCCCCGCGCGTTCCGGTAGAACCCCGCGTCGATCGGCGCCCTCTCGAGCTGCGCGAGGACGGCCTGGCAGGTCTCCGCCAGCGCCTTCGTGTCCGCGAACGAGTCCGCCATACCGCGCCACTGCGCGGCGGCAGGGCCAGCTTGCTGGTCCGGGCCGAAGAGGTGGATCGCGGGCGTCCGCTCGAGGTCGCAGGCCGCGCCCCAGAGCTGGTCGAACGCCTTCCGCTCGTCGGACTCCTTCGAGACGTCCAGGCGATAGAGCGAAAACTTGTACAGCACCTGGGTGGCCTCCGAGGCCCCGATCGCCGCGGGGGCGTCCCCCTCCTCGCACGCCTCGTAGACGTACACGGCGAGCGGCGCGCCGCGGTCCTCGGCCTCGTCCAGCGCCTCCTGGAGCGTCGCGTTCCACGGGAGCGTGTCGATCGCCCGCTCCTCCGCCAGCGCAACGCCCGCGAGACACACCAGCCACGCCCAACGCATCATGGCGACTCCAGCCTCCACTCGCTTCCGACCCTCGTGAACCGCCACGTGAGCCTCTTCGTGAACTGCTTCCCCTTCGTCAGCGCCTGCCCGACCACGAGCTCCAGGTCCCCCCACGGGTTTCCCGTCTTCTCGTGCGGGGGCGCCTCTTCGGTGCACTTGAGGTCGATGTCGACGTAGGCGCTCGCCTCGTCCTCGCCGGGCAGGACCTCGGCGATGCGGCACTCCACGACCTCCACGGGGACGCCCTTCGCTCCGACGAGCGCCGAGAGCAGCTCGCCGTCCGGGGTGCCCGCGGGGTCGGAGACCATCAACTTCCTCACGCGCACGACGTCCCGGTACAGGAGGGCCTTCGCCACCTCGTCGACGCACTTCCTGAGCCGGCTCTCCGACTCACCGTACGCGAGGTCGCTCGAGGTCTGCCTGAGCCTCGGCCAGAATCGGATCCCGACGATGACGAGGATGGCAACGACCAGGAGGGCCACAACGGGCTTTCCCGCGCCCCATACATACTCGACGAGGCCGCCCAAGGCCCGCGACACGCGTCGGCCGATCGGCGCGGGCCTCAGGTACCCGCACTGGAAGCAGACCCGCTGGTCCGGCGACATGATCCTCCCGCATCCGGGACAGCGGCCCGCCGCGGCGAACGGCCGCGAGGGCGCGACGCCCGTCACGAGGTTCGCCCCGCACTTCGCGCAGAACTCGCTGCCGTCGGTCTGCGGGGCGGAGCACTTCGGGCAGGGGATCGCGAGCTCGATCGTCCCAAACCCGTTCCCGCAGTGGGGGCACTTCGTGGCGTCGACGTGGACCGTCTCGAAGCAGTTGGCGCACTCCTTCACGCCGTAGGCGATCGTCGTGTGCCGGTCGCTCTGCCCCTTCTCCATGCGGCGCTGGGCGCGGAGGAGCGAGCGCTGCGCGGACTTGTCGATCAGGCGCTTCTCGAAGAGCAGGTCGGCCAGCGAGGACATCTTCTTGGTCTCTCGGAACCGCGACTCCTGCAGGGCGAGGCACTCGTCGACCTGGGCCTGCGTGGCCATCTTCTCCTCGACGGCCATCCGAGCGACCTCCTTGGAGGCGGACCGCTCCCGGCGGTACCCCTGCCCGCGGAGGATGCGCGCGATCCGGCGGTCGGTGAGGAGGCCCATCTCCTTGAGGACCTCGCCGATCGGCTTCTGGACGTGGGCGGCGAGGTACTTCTCCTGCCGAGCGAGGGCCTCACGGACCTGATCGGGGGTCGCGTAGCCGTACCGAACGGCGATCTGGCCGAACAATGCTGGCGACGACATGGGGCGGATTGTACGATCCGTCGTTCAACCTTGACGCTCCTTTTCGCCGGGCCCTATCATCCGACCGATGCGATTCATCTGCCCCGCGTGTGTGACGAGCTTCGAAGTGGCCGACGAGACCGTCGGCGCGCTCGTCACGTGCACGAAGTGCGGCGCGACATTCCCGCCCTCCTCGGCGCAGACGTACGTCCGCCCGCCGACGCCCGTCGTGGTGAGCGGCGCGCAGCGGACGGCGGGCCGCGGCTGGGAGGGGCCTCCCTCCGGGACGCGGCTCGGCGGATACACGCTCGAGGCCCCGCTCGGCTCCGGGGGAATGGGCGTGGTCTACCGCGCGCTCCAGACCTCCCTCTCGCGCCCCGTCGCGCTCAAGGTCCTCCCGCCGGAGCTCGCGAGCGACCCGCAGTTCGTCGAGCGCTTCCACCGCGAGGCCCTCGCGCTCGGGTCCCTTTCGCACCCGCGTATCGTCTCGGTGATCGACCGCGGCGTGGAGGAGGGGATGGCGTTCCTCGCGATGGAGCTGGTGGAGGGGGAGGGGCTGCGCCAGAGGATGCAGCGTGGCGCGGTGACGCCGAAGGAGGCGGTCCGCATCGCCATCCAGGTCTGCGAGGGGTTGTCCTACGCCCACGCGAAGGGCGTCGTCCACCGCGACATCAAGCCCGAGAACCTCCTCATGGACCGCTCGGGGAACGTCAAGATCGCGGACTTCGGCCTGGCGCGGATCGTCCGCGGGGATACCCGCGAGTCGCTCCGCCTGACGATGTCGAACATGGCGCTCGGGACGCCGTTCTACATGGCCCCGGAGCAGATGGAGGGGGCCGCCGAGGTGGACGGGCGAGCGGACCTCTACGCGCTCGGCGTGGTCCTCTACGAGGCGCTCACGGGGGGCCTGCCGATCGGACGCTTCGAGACGCCGCGCGAGAAGTTCAGGGACGTCGACGCGCGGCTCGACGCGCTGGTGCTGCGGCTCCTGGAGAAGAACCCGGCGCGGCGCCCGTCCTCCGCGGATGAGACGGCGAAGGCGCTCCGCGACGTCCTCGAGCGGCCGCTCCCGTCGATCGGCGCGCCCACGGACGAGCCGACGAGGCTGCGTCCGGCCGTCGCGGCGGTCCCGATGCCGCCCCCGCGGACCGGGCCGAGGCCGATGCGGATGGTGCTCGGAGGCGCCGCGGCCGCGGTGTTCGCGGTCTTCCTCGCCATGACGGTCTTCGTCACGACCAAGAGGCCGGACCCCGTCTCCGCGCCCCCTGCGCCGGGCCGGATCGACATGAGCGGACCGACGATCGTCGCGCCGAACGAGCCGCCGGAGCCCTACATGCAGCAGGCGGAGGTGCCGGTCGACCCGAGGCAGGCGTTGATCGGGATGGTCGAGGCCTACACGAAGCGGAATGGGTCGCCGCCATTGTCCGAGGACGACCTGTGGAGCTCAATGAAGGGCGGACGCCCCTCCTACCTCGACGGGTACGAGGTCTCCATCGACGCCAAGAGCGGCGAGGTCACGGTCCGGAAGGTCCTCCAGAAGCAGAAGAGGTAGCAGTTGCAGGCGAAACTCGCGCTGGAGGACGGGACGGTCTTCACCGGCACGGCGTTCGGGGCCCCGGGCGAGCGGTGCGGCGAGGTCGTCTTCAACACGGCGATGTCGGGCTATCAGGAGATCCTGACGGACCCGTCGTACAAGGGGCAGATCGTCACGATGACGAACCCGCTCATCGGGAACTATGGCGTGAACCCCGAGGACATGGAGTCGCCCGTGCCGCACGTCGAGGGGTTCGTCGTGCGGGAGCGCTCCCGCCTCGTGTCGAACTTCCGCGCCACGGAGTCGCTGGAGGGATACCTCGCGCGGTACGGGGTGATCGGGATCGAGGGGATCGACACGCGGATGCTCACGAAGCTGCTGCGCGTGAAGGGCTCGCTCGTGGGGGTGCTCTCCTCGGTGGACCTGGACGACGCGAGCCTGGTGAGGAAGGCGAAGGCGGCCCCGAAGATGGAGGGGCAGGACCTTGTGAAGGTGGTGAGCGCGAAGGAGCCTCGCACGTGGACCCAGCCGCCGCACCCGGTGTACGGGCAGGCCTCGCGCGCGGAGCAGCGGTTCCGGATCGTCGCGGTGGACTACGGGATCAAGGCGAACATCCTCAGGTCGGTGCGGGGGCTCGGGAGCGAGGTCACGGTGATGCCGGCGACGTCGACCTCGGACGAGGTGCTCGCGAGGCGGCCGGACGGGGTGGTGCTCTCGAACGGTCCGGGGGACCCTGCGGCGCTGCCGTACGCGGTGGCGTGCGCGAAGGGGCTGCTGGGAAAGGTCCCGATCTTCGGGATCTGCCTGGGGCACCAGGTCCTCGGCCTCGCGCTGGGCGCGAAGACGTACAAGCTGAAGTTCGGACACCACGGCGCGAACCACCCGGTGAAGGACCTGACGACGGGACGGGTGGAGATCACGAGCCAGAACCACGGCTTCGCGGTCGACCCGGACTCGCTCGCGGGGAAGGGCGTGGACGTGACGCACGTGAACCTGAACGACCAGACGTGCGAGGGGATGGCGCACCGGAGCCTGCCGGTGTTCTCGGTGCAGTTCCACCCCGAGGCGAGCCCGGGCCCGCGCGACTCGCTCCACCTCTTCGACCGCTTCGCGCGCCTCATGGAGTCCCACGCCCCAGCCCCGGCGGCGATGTAGGGGCCTTGGCCAGGGTCATGGCGCAACGGGGACTCGCGTGTCCACCGTGTCGAGGAGCGGCTCGCCGCAGCGCTCGGCGATCCAGGCGCGCGCAGCGTCGCGCAGGCGGACCACCTCGCGCCAGCCGTCTCCCTCGGGAGTGATCGGCGGGCCGATGTAGACTTCGATCCGGCCCGGCCGGGGGAGCCTCGTGCCGTCTCGAAACACCTCACGCGCCCCGCGGATGGCCACCGGCACGACCGCGGCTCGCGCCGACACGGCCGCCTGAAAGGCGCCGAGGCGGAACGAGCGGAGCCCCGTTGCCGAAGTGAACGTCCCCTCCGGAAAGAAGACGAGCGTCTCCCCGCGCGCGAGACCCGCCTCGATGCGGGCCTGGTCCTCGACCCCCCCGCGCGCGTCCTCGCGTCGAACGGCGTACGCCCCCGTCCCCCTGACGAGGGGGCCGAAGACCGGGTCCGTGAAGAGCTCGTGCTTGGCCACGAACCGGGGCGCCCCAGGCAGGATCGACGCGAGCACGAGGATGTCCAGGTAGCTCGTGTGGTTGCACACCAGCACACGCGGGCCCGGCCCCCCGAGGCGCTCCCTCCCGACCACGCGCGGCTCCAGTCCCGCCAGCCCCATCGCCGTGCGAGCCCAGGTCCTCACCGCCGCGCACCCGCTCGACGGCGATCTCGCGGTGCGGCAGAGCACCCACGCCGGAGCGTAGGTGAGGAAGATCTCCGCCTGGACGTACGCCCCGTAGACCGCCTCCATCGCGCGCCGGGCCCCACGGCGTGCCACGTCGAGTGTCCGCTCGATCGCCGCGCGCGCCAGGAACCTCCACGCCCGCGTCGCGGGGCGGGCCTGGAAGCCTTCATGCAAGTACGCCTCCCTCGCCGTCGAGCGACGGATCTTCCCGCTCGACGTCTTCGGGATCGAGTGGGACGGCACGAGGAGGACGTCGTCGGGCGCGACGCCGAGAGCCTCGACGATCCGCTCGCGGATCCCTCGGACGACCTCCTCGCGTTCGGCCTCGGTGCGCGCGCGCGACTCGGCCACCACGACGAGCGCCTCGGCCCCGTCCCTCCCCGGGGCGGCGAAGGCCGCCACGCTCCCCTTCCGTACGCCCGGCGCCGAGCCCGCGATCTCCTCGATCTCCTGGGGCACGAGGTTGCGACCCGCCTTGATGATGAGGTCCTTCCAGCGCCCCGTGACGAACAGCTCCCCCTCTGCCACGTACCCGAGGTCCCCCGTCTCCCGCCAGCCGTCGGCGCGGACGAACGCCGAGGTCGCCTCGGGGTTGCGGTAGTACCCCTGCGAGGCCGACTCGCCGCGGAACTGGATGTTGCCGACCGACCGCTCCGGAACGGGCCGTCCGTCCGCGTCGACCACGCGCAGTTCGGTCCCCGCAACGGCAGAACCCGTGCCGACGAACTCCATGGCCTCCGTCGGCGTGCCGCCGCCGAGGGGGACGGCGCGGCACTCCCGTTCGAGGGGACCTCGGCTCACGCGATCGATGCGCGGGGCGCGCCCGCACGGGGGGAACGTCAGCGCGAGCGCGGTCTCGGCGAGCCCGTACGCGGGGAACATCGCCTCGGGACGGAAGCCGTACGGCGCCAGCCTCTCGCAGAACCGACGGAGCCCGTCGGGGTGGATCGGCTCCGCGCCGTTGATCGCGACCCTCCAGCTCGACAGGTCCAACCCCTCCAGGGCCCGGTCGGCCAGCTTGTAGGCGCACAGGTTGTACGCGAAGTTCGGGGCCGCGGTGATCGTCGCGCGGTGGCGGTGAATGGCGCGGAGCCACCGCTCGGGCCGCTCGAGGAACCAGAGCGGCGAGGCGATGTGCGTCGGGAAGCCTCCGTAGAGGGCCCCGAGCCACGTGCCAATGAGGCCCATATCGTGGTACAGGGGAAGCCAGCTCACGCAGACGTCGTCGGGCGTCAGGCGGAGCCCCAGCGACATGGCCCGGAGGTTCGCCATGACGTTCGCGTGTGTCAACATCACGCCCTTGGGCGTGCCGGTGCTCCCCGAGGTGTACTGCAGGAACGCGAGGTGCTCCTCGCGCACCTGGATGCAGCACGAGGCGCCGGGAGAGCGCACCTCGTCGAGCCGCCAGGCGCCCAGCAGGCTGCGGACGCGCGACCTGAGCACTCGCGCGATCCGCTCGGTCGACTCGGAGGCGAGCAGCATCCTGGCCTCGGCGGCCGTCAGGATGGAGGCCTGGCGCTGGGCGTACTCCTCGATCTGGTCGGCCCGGTGCGGCGGGTAGAGCGGGACGGGGACGCCGCCGGCCATCATGACGCCGAAGAAGGCTTCGAAGAACTCCCTCGATGTCGGGAAGACGAGGGCGACCGGCGCCCCGGCGGGGAGGCCGCGCTGGGCGAGGCCGGCGGCGACGGAGGCTGCGGCACTCCAGAGCGCCCCGTAGGTGATCGGGACCTCTTCCTCCCGGCCCGCGGAGAGGTGGATGTGGATCACCTCGGGGGCGGTCTCGGCGCGGGTCCGCAGGAGCTCCACGAGCGTCCGCGCCCCGGTCGGGCCGGACGCGCCCGGACGCTGGGCGGGGCGGGCCGCGGCAAGCGGCCTCGATGCGGCCTCCGGGCCCGCGGCGGGGGACGCGAGGGCGGCCTCGACGGCGCGGACCAGGTCCGCCAGCGTGCGCGCCGAGGCTGCGGCGCCTTCGGGGAGCTCGACGCGAAAGGCCTCCTCGATCCGCACGACGAGTTCGACGCGCTCCAGGCTGCCGATGCCGAGGTCGCGATCGAGGAGGGCCTCGGTGCGCAATTGAGCGAGCGCGCGTCCGGACCCGATTTCGCGCAGCAGCTTTCCCGCGAGGAGGGATACTTCCCTCTCGACGGCGGACGGATCCGTGGTGGCAGTCGGCATGTCCCTCTCCCAAACACGAGTCTACGTGGGGGCAGGGCGGGATGCACCGGCTTTCCGGAGCGGGAAGGGATGGCGACCAGGGGCCCCGGGGCCTCCTCGATCGCCTTCGGCCGCGACGCCTTGCCGCAGCGCGTTACCGGAGAGGTCACCTGAGGATTGCCGGCCCGCCCAAGAGAGATGTAGACTGTCTCTTTCCTGCTGCCCCCCGCCGCGGGACTCCGGAGACGCAGAGGATGACCGAACCGACACCGCCAGCGAGAAACGCGTCGCCGACCGACTACCTCCCCAAGGAGCGGAGGACGATCTACGTCGTCGATCGGGACTTCCAGTTCCGCTACCTCACGAACTGGATTTTCATGACGCTGGGGTTCATCGCGGTCATCATCGCGGTCCTCTACGCGGGCCTGACGCTCCTCCACAAAGTCGAGCCGGAGAGGGCCTTCTCGACGCTCTCCTTCATGCTCAAGGCGAACGGCCTGTTCGTCGTCCTCCTGACGCTCTTCATGGGGCTCTACACGATCCTCCTCTCTCACCGGGTCGCGGGCCCGGCGTACCGGATCTCGCGGTGCGTCCAGCGGATGTGCGAGGGGGCCTACGATTTCACTGTGACTCTCCGAAAGAAGGACTACCTTAAGGACGTCGCCACCGACATGAACGTCCTCCTCGCCGACCTCAGGAAGAGGCAGGCGAAGGTGCGCGACGGGTTGGAGGCGGCGCGGATAGCGAAGGCAAAATCGGCGCAGGGAGGCGGGTCCGCCGACCTGGTGGCGGACCTCGATCGGGCCTGCGCGGCACTGGAGGAGGCGCTTCGGAAGGCCGAGGCGCCCGCGGACAAGGGGCCGTCCCCGCCCCCCGCGGCGCACTAGGCCGAGTCGGCGCGTCGCTGGCAAGGCCAGCTTGTCGGCTGGCAAGGCCAGCTTGCCGGCTGGCAAGGCCAGCTTGCCGGCTGGCAGGGCCAGCTTGGTGGTTCGAGAGGGATGAGGTGCGCGATGGGCGTGCGCATCCCGCGGAGCTCGTCCCGCGGGTTCACGCTGATCGAGCTGCTGACCGTCCTGCTGATCATCGCGATCCTC
>CAZYRM010000229.1:0-9532 GCA_964649705.1 uncultured Planctomycetia bacterium | reverse complement strand
CCCCCTCGTGCACGCCCACGAAGCTCGCCGCCGACTGCGAGAGGACCACGGGCGCCGTCTCCGCTGACGGTGGAGTGATCGGGCGGACGACCTAGCAGGAGGGCCGATCGGGTTCGAGTTCAGGATCGCCGGGGAGCGCCCCATGGACCGCACAGCGCCGTACGCCTTCGGGTGGGGATACCGGAACGAGTGAGCTCGGCGCGCGACGGAAGCGCTCCGGAATCCATCGGACGGGATTCAGGCCGGAGGGCGCTCGCTCCCAAGGCCTGGAGCGGAGTCACAGGTCGAGCTGGATGCGCGGGCCCTTCCCGAGGCGCCGCATCTCTTCGTCCGAGAGCGCCCCTGCCCGAGCGGCCAACCGCAGCTTGCTCACGGTTGTCGCCAGGGCCTTGCTTGGGAAGAGCCGATCGAAGTAGGCTCTCGACACGGGGACGCGTCTCCGGGAGGTTCGCATGCGAAGACTTGCCATCATGCTCTTTCTCGCGGTGACATGGACAGCGGCTCACGCGGACGACGCCATCGATCGGCGCGTGGAAGCGGGGGTCGCCCGGCTTGCGGATGAGGATGCCGCGGAACGCGACGCGGCGGAGCGGGATCTCGTGTCGCTCGGTCCCGCTGCCAGACAAGCGCTCGAACGCGCGGCCGCTGCCGCAACCGACCCGGAGGTCATCGCGAGAATCGGGACGGTCCTCGCGAGAATTGCCTTGCGAGAGGTGGAGGACTTCGCCATTCGGCGGGTCTCCGCAGGCGAGCCGTTTCCCCAGATCCACGGCGGCGGCACGGGAGGCAGCCTGAAGGGGGGCATCACCGTCGCGGAGGCAATCAATCAGGTCGGCAAGAGCTTCGGAGTCGCAGTCAGCTTCGACGAGCGGGACCAGGATCTATGCCTCGAAGCCGAGCGGACCCGGTTAGAGCACGGAATCGGCGTGAGTAACCAGGACGCCGCCGAGTTCCTCCTGATGCAGGCGCTCAAGTGGATCGACGCGACCTACGTCGTGGATGAGCGGGCCGTCATCGTCGTTCGGATGACCCCGCCAATCCTCGTCGCAAAGCTCCGAAAGGAGGGCCGGGCACATTTCAGCCCGTGCCTGGATCTGACGCTGCAGCAGTTCGTGGAGTACGGCAAACCTTCCAAGGCCTTGACCTACAACTATCTCAACGACATCTCGCGCATGACGAACGGAGCGCGAGAGCGGTGGCTTCAGGCCTTGCGCGAGTTCGCCGCGGACGAATCCCGCATGCCCGATGACCGGGCCGCGGCCCTTGTCGGTGTAAGCTACTTCCTATGCACCACGGTGGACGCGCAACCCGATGTAGACGGAGTCTTTCTCCCTCACGCCTTGTCGTCGACGGTTCCCTGGGAGGTCCGTAGAGAGGCAATCCGCGGGCTCATGCATGGCCTCACGGAGAACGCTCACCGGACGGTCCTCGACTTGCTCGAGCAAGGGTCCTCGGACCTTCGCGAGGAGGTGCTGTTCTCGGCGCTGGAGCTCTCGCACCCATCCCACTGTGTGGCCCACTACCTGCACGACGCCGACCGTCCCTTCTCAGCGAAGTTCAGGGAACTCCTACGGAAGCTATCCGAGTCCGAGGACCGGGAGGTTGCTCTCGCCGCCCTTTGCAACCGAGCTGAGTGCGGAGAGGAGAGCGTCCACAAGGCCATCGTGGCTGCAGGACCGCTCGATACGCTTCGGGCTCGGTACCACCAGATGATCTTTGCGAAGGGAGATCTCGAAAGCGAGATGATCCGCGACTACGCCCGGCATGAGGACGACAACACCCGCGCCGTCTACGCATGCGTGATCTGCGGATGGCGGCTCGACGGTGCCCCGGACGCGGCCATCGAAGAGCTCCTTCGGCTCTCGAGCGATCCTGCCCCCATCGTTCGTTTCTTCGCGGTTCGCCGGATCGCTTGGGCGCTCGAAGTGGGCCTAGCCAAGGGCGCAGAACGCCGCACGCGGATCGCGGAGGGGCTGAAGGGGCGTGGAGACGTGGAGGCGGATCCGCGAGTACGTGCGGCCATCGAGGAGGCTCAACGTCTCCTGCAACCGCCCAAATGACGCTTAGTCGGCAACGCGCTCAGGATGCCGCTGGACGACCGTGCGATCGACGAGAAGTTCGTGAAGAACCATCTGGCGAGGTTGACTGCGCGCGAGCACTCAGTGGTCGGGCGGTGTCGCGCGGAAGGCGTCGAAGACCTCTGGGACCTCGGGCAGCGCGGGCGCCAGGAGCCTGAGGATCAGCGCACCAGGATCCAGGCGCCCCAGTCACGCGGATGAAATTGGTTTTCCTCACGATCGGCCCCGATCAGCCCAAGCTGGGTCGCCCGAAGGGCCTGCTCCGCAGGGATGGCCGGGTCTCCCCAGAGGCCCTCGTAGAACCCATCCATCAGGGCAGCCGTGGGGCCGTCCGGGACCTTCCAGAGGGAGAGCAGGAACGCCTTGGCCCCCGCGACGGAGAGCGCGCGGGAGAGTCCGAGGACGCCCTCGCCGGCCGCGAGCTCACCGCGTCCGGTGTCGCAGGCCGAGAGGACCACCAGCTCCACGCCCGAGAGATCCAGCCCCTGCAATTCCTCCGCGGACAGGCGTCCGGAGCCGTCACCCCCCTCTGGGGCGAAGAGGATGCCCGAGAAGAGGAGCGGATTCCAACAGTTGCCCCGCGTTCCCCCATTCCCATCCGCCTTGGCAGGCTCGAACGGAGCCGAGATGTGCCCCTTGGCGAGCCCCCGACTGTCCGGGTATGCCGCCGCAAGATGGTCCAGATCGAAGTAGCCGTGCGACGCCACGTGAACGAATCGCGCGAGCGGTGCGTTCATCCGGAAGCGCGCTGCGGTCGCTTCCTTTCCCGTGAACAACGTGCCACCCTCGTCCCCAAATCGCGCTTCGTACCGCTCGCGGACCCGTTCCACCTCCGCCCGTGTCTCCGGAAGTGGCGAGGCCCGCTGCGTGCCGCCGAATTCAACATCGCCGAAGGCGACGACGCCGCGCGTCCGCGAAATCGCCTCCGTTCGAGCGGACATGACCATCCACGCCCCGCCATTCGTATAGGCGATCGGCAGCCGTTCGATGAGGAATCCGTCCCCCTCCGGCAAACATCCCCACGGGATGGTCGCAAGCGCCCCATCGGGCGAGACGATGAGCGTCTTGCTCCCCTCGAGCGACGGAAGGAGCGCGGGGGCGAGACAATTCCGCAGGGCCGCGCCAGAGGCCTTCCACTCGGACTCGTCCTCCCTCTCGAGGGCTGCGCGGAACCTCCGCACGTGCGGGGCCAGCTCCGCCGCGTCCGGCAGGATGATTTCCTTCGGCTCTCCTGCGCTCCTCACGATCCAGGCGCGAATCCTCCCGAAGTTCTCTACGATGTCGAGCAGGACCGTGTCCTCGGGGAGGAGAGCCTGGACATCCCGCACGTCCGGTTGGAGAAGGCCCCTCTTGGCAATCTCCGGCACGGCGCGGACCAGTCGCTCCTCCAGCTCCGCCACCCTTTTGCTGCCGGCCGCGTATCGATCGGCGATGCTCGGGCTGGACGCCTCCGCCGGACCAGGGTCGAATACCAGCCTGGCGAGGTCCCTTCGGGCGTCCGCGAGCTCCTCGGCCGCGACGGCGACCTCCTTGGTGACATCGGCCGGCAGCCGCATCTGCGCCGCTGTGGCGCGGAGCGCCGCGCCCTTCCAGGCGAGCACTGCCCCGTAGGTGACCGACCCCTGTCCCTCGAATCCCTGAAGGAACCACTCCAGGCTCACGGCCCGGGAGCGCATTAGCGAGACGCGCTGCGCGAGGGGTAGGACCGGCAGCAGGGAGTGCACCGCGGAGCGGTGGGCCTGCCAGGCCCGCTCGAACAACGGACGGGCGGCGCTCGCATCGCCCTGGGCCACAAGCAGGCGTGCAAGATTGTTGCGGTACTTCGCCGTCTCGGGGTGGTCGGGACCGAGGGCGACATCGGACTGATCGATGGCGCGTGCGAGGCGCGACCTGGCGCCCTCCATGTCCCCCAGCCGCTGGAGGAGCAAGGCAAGGTTGTTCAGGCTGTTGGAGGTCGCAGGATGCCGCGCACCTAATGTCGCCTCGCGGATTTCCAGGGTCCGCTCGTGGAGCCGACGACTCTCCTCCAGGTCGCCCTGGCGCTCCAGGACGAAGGCCAGATTGTTGAGGCAGGTCGCGGTGTCGGGATGGGACGCCCCCAGGCTCTTCTCGCGAATCGAGAGGCATCGCTCGAGGCATCGCCTTGCGCCTGGCAGGTCGCCGAGGCCCTGGAGGAGAAACCCCAGATTGTTCCACCCGGTCGCCGTGCCGGGGTGGTCGGCACCGAGCGACTCCTCCCGGATGGCGAGGGATCGCTCGAGAAGCGATCGCGCTCCCTCCAGATCTCCCATCGCCTCGCGCAGCAGCCCCAGGCCGCTCAGGACCCTCCCCGTCTCCATGTTCTTCGGGCCCAAGGACCGCTCGAAGATCCGCACGGCCCGCTCGAAGAGGGGCATGGCTGCGCCGAGGTCGCCCGAGTCCAGGAGGACGCCCGCGAGGTTGTGCAGGGCCCGCGCCGTTTCCGTGTGGTCCGGTCCCAGGCGCCTCTCGCGAATCGTCACGACACGCTCGAGGAGGGATCGTGCCTGGGCGAGGTCGCCCGCGTCTTGAAGAACCAGCGCCAGGTTGTTGACGCACTTGGTCGTCTCCGGATCCTCGGCGCCCAGCTTGCCCTCGCGGATCTCGAGCGCCCGCTGGAAGAGCGACCTGGCACCGCGAAGATCGCCCAGGTCGTGAAGGACGGCCCCCAGGCTACTGGCGGTCTGCGCCGTATCCAGTTCCGTCGGACCGAGCGTCTCCTCCCGGATCGAGAGGGCGCGTTCGAACAGGTCCCGCGCGCTCTGGAGGTCGCCCATCGCCACGAGGACCGATGCGAGGTTGTTGAGGTCCATCGCGGTCTCGGGACTCCGTGGACCGAGGACCTTTTCGTCGATTGCCAGGGCCCTTTCCAGGAGGGGTTTCGCGCCCGCGTTGTCCCCCAGCTCGTGCAGGAGCATGGCGAGGTTGTTCATGACGAACGCCGTGTCGGGATGCTCGGCTCCCAGGGCGTGCTCATGGATCGCCAGCGCGCGCTCGTACAGGGGACGGGCCCCCTTCTTGTCGCCGAGGCTGTCGAGGACGGTCGCCAGGTTGCTCAGGATGGCCGCAACGACGGGATCGTCCCCATCCAGACCCTTCTCGGCGACATCGAGCGCTTCCTCGGCGAGGCTCCGCGCCTCCTCGAGTCTCCCGGCGCCGTAGAGCTCCGCGACCTCCTCGTTCATGGCGAGGGCACGCTTCCGGCTCTCTCCCCTGTCGTCGTCGCCGGAGGGCGCGAGGAGCGAGGCGCACACGGAGAGGAGGATCGCCGCCCCAACACCGACGGCCCGCGAGTGGGCGCCGTGCGACGTTTCCTCCCGGATCGGTCCTCGCCTCGAACCACGCCGAACGGATCGAGGGTCGCAGCGAATATCGTGCATGGGGGGTCTCCCCGGCAGAGGGACGCTGCCTTCATCCTGACGAGATCGAGGCAATAGACAGTATGGAGCGACCGGCTTCGTTCCGAAGGACCCCAGGGTGACGATTTGCCCTGGATTCACTCTCGAAAGGAGTCGGTCGTGCAGAAAGATACTACTGACGTGGGGCTGGACACGCACAAGGATTCGATCTCGGTGGCGATGCTCTCTCCGACAGAGGCTCGCCTGGTCGAGTGGCAGGTGGCGCACGAGGAGGCGGCGGTTCGGAAGATGGTGAAGAAGATCCGGGCTGAGGCCCCGGGGCGCGTCGTGTGCTGCTACGAGGCCGGGCCGTGCGGGTACGCCCTCCAGCGCCAGATGCAGGCTCTTGGGGTCGAGTGCCAGGTCATCGCGCCGTCGCTGATCCCGGTGAAGCTGGGGGACCGCATCAAGACCAATCGTCGGGACGCTCGGAAGCTCGCGGAGCTGCTGCGCGCCGGGCTGCTCACCGAGGTCCACCCGCCCACCGCGGCGGACGAGGCCGTGAGGGACCTGTGCCGCGCGCGCGAGTATTCCGTGGAGGACCGCGTTCGCTGTCGGCATCGGATAGCGCATCCTTCTCCGTGGGTAGAAAGCAGGGTACTCTGGGCCACCTTCAAGGAGGGTGGCCATGCGAGGACCGAGCTGTACCGGCATCTGCTGGGGATCGAACTGCAGTCGACCGATGCTCGGGCGGCGGCGTCGGACCGCGTGGAGACCTTCACGGCCACGAACTCGCCGGGGCGCTCCCTGTCCTCCGCGCGCCAGACCTCTCCGAAGCCCCCCTCGCCCAGCTTGTCGACGAGGACGTAGTCGCCCAACCGGTTACCGATGCGCATGGGTCCCTCCTGCCGTTGAAACGCTCGTGCCTGCAGGACGACCAGCGTCTGCGATCGACTCGGAGCGATCGGGTCCCTCTCCCCGATCGCGTCCTGCGCCGAGGATCTCGACTGTTCGCAGGACGGCACGGATCAGCCGCCGAACCAGAATGGCATCCAGAGCGCCGCGTGGACAATGCCGGCGAGCAGAACGAACAGGGCGGAGAAGAGCACCACGAATTTCGGGAGTGCGAAGAGTTCGTATCGGGTCGTTCGAAGGCGCTCTCCGACCGGCCCCCGCCAGCATCGGGTCGCCGCGTACACACCGGCCAGGGTGGCGACGTTGCCCAGCCCGACCAGCGCGTACGGATGCCACGCGCGGAACAGGAACACACCGACGAGGCCTCCGGCCACATAGGAGAGCGTCGCGATGGCCGTCAACAGCAGGACCCACGGCAGGACCGGGCGATTCGCGCACCCGTCGACCCACCGGGCGTATCGCAACCTCGCCGAGCCGGGCGTGGAGGCGAAGGAGAAGTCGCTTGTGTAGGTGCTTGCGGGTGCGCGGCAGGTGATGAGCGTGTAGCGATCGTATTGCCCCTCCGGACCGGTGAAGAAGAGCGCGTCCCCCGAGAACTCTCCTACGCCCGCGGTGGACGCCTCGTGGGATGCGCTTCCATTGCGGGGCCGACCCGCTCGGATCACTCGTGGCTCGTCCAGCGACCTGATCCTGAACAGGTCAAAATACTCGACGGTGGAGACGGCCCGCATCGCAGGATCGCACTCCGGGACAAAGGTCCCCATGAGGTACAGCCGCACAGGCACCTCGGTCGCCCCATAGGACGAGGTCGGTTTCATGGGATAGAAGGGCCTGGGCGCGGGGAACTCGACGTACAGGCAGGGTGATCGACCGAACGCGAGGGGCCGCGCCGCATCCTCGCCGAAGTGGGCGCGCACTTCGTCCCTCGAGGAGATCCACGCGACTACCAGCAGGTGCGAACCATCGAGGTACTCTCGGAAGGGGCCCAGCGCCTCTGTCCCGAGGTTGACGCCAGCGCGTGCGAGGTGACCCGCCAGGGCCTCGTGGGAGTCCGCTGCAAGCACCTCGGCCCGGATCCCCCAGCGCTCCACGATCCCGTCGATCCGAACTCCACCGGGCATCCCGAGTCTGCTGGCGGAGAGGAACGAGAAGCAACAGAAGTAGATCATGGGCCAGCCTTGGGTGAGGTAGAGGCAGGTCACGAACCCCGAGAGCGAGCTTCGGCCTCTCCGAGTCGCGTCGAAGCCAGCGATGCGAGGAAAGGACTCGACGACCTCCACCCGTGCGAGACTCGTCCCAGAAGGTAGGGGGAATATCCAGAGCGCCTTGTCGGCGGCCTCGGCCTCGTAGCGGCAGGCGATCACCATCCGTTGCAGCCCATCGGCCCAGTGGATGGCGGCGACCTGCTCGTTCTGTTCAACTCGCCGATATGAGGAAGCATCCCCGCCCTTGAACAGACATCCGTCCGCCTGGATGTGCGGCTGGAGGGCGAGGAGCCACGCCAGTATCATCAGGTTTTTCCGCACGCCGGGCACTCCATCGTACGGGCAGCTCTATTCCCCCTTGTGCTCGATGGGGAGCTTGCGCTCACGGCCCTTCGCCGAGACCCTCTCCCTCACGTCGTCGGGGACGGCTCCGATGACCTGGAGCCAGGGGTCCGGATCGCGGGTGAGCGCATCGCGTTGCTCCACAGTGAGGTCGTCGATCCCCGTCACCTCGAATGACGCGAGGCGCCCGTTAGCGTCGAACCGCACGACGACGTCCTCGCTGTAGACCCCGACGCGCCCGCTCATCAGGACCAACAGGTGCCGGTGATAAACGAAGGTCCGATCGGAGACCTCCACCCGCTCCGCCTCGTACTTGTTCTCGACGGGCGTCAGGAGGCAGACGAGCCCCGCTCGCCGCACGCCGGCCTCGTCGGTGGCCCGTAGCCCGCATCGTTCCAGGATCTTTTGGAGGTCCGGCACGCGGTCCTCCCCATTCCAGTCCATCATGCCACCCGCGCGGTCGAACAGGAGGATGAAGATGCCAAGCGGGACTTCCTTGCAGGTGGTGACGGCGCGATAGACCGTGTACTCGCGTCGAACCTCGGCCAGATCATCGCCCTCCCGGGGGATGGATGCGAAGGTACGGATGGACGCGCCAGGATGCAGTTTCTCCAGGTACTCGGCGAACCGTTCGCGGGCCTTGGCCTCCGTGACGGCGTCGTCGGCGAACCCGACGAGGGCTGCGCCAAGACACAGGCAGGCGACTTTGATGACTGCGGACATGCTCACCTCTCGACTCGCAGGTCGTGGGCGCAGGGCGACCGGACCGTCATGGGCTCCCCACTCGGCCCCCCACCAAACCTCCACTCATCGTTCATGACGTAGAGGGTGTCAGGATCATGGATGTCATCCGTCAGGACTCTCGGATGCGTCTCAAGGTCCGAGAATCGCCCGTCGTCGTCCTGGTCCACCTGGACGAAGAAGTGATACCTCCATCCGGCAAACTCGTCGGCGATTGCCGGGATCCGCACCTCGTACGTGCCGTCGGCGGCCGGATTGGTGGACGTGATTTCGCCGCCCGGCACCTCCCCACTTCGATCCTGGTGGAGGTGGACCTGAACGCCCACGCGGGCCCGTTCCATCTTCTGAGCTTCCAGGAGGACGACCTTGCCTTTGACGACGAGGTCGAACTCCTCGCGGCGGACCCGCGCAATCCTCTGGGCATGCAAGATGGGCTGCTTCCCGCGCTCTTTCCACGCCCTCTCGCTGAGCATTCCGAAGATTGCGACTCGACTCCCATCGTGCGACTTCAGATCGACCTTCACGGCCTCTACATCGAGCCCGTCGATCGTCCAGCCGGTCGTCTCCGCACCGATGGCCACGTGGGCCCCCTTCAGGACCCCCACCTTTACGCAACGGGTCTCCTGCGGAGCCGGATCGTCAGCTCCCAACGAGGCTGCGACCGCCATGAAGAAGCCGGCCAGGGGGGCGAGTCGCATGTGAACGAACCCCGTGAGTACGTCGCCGCCGGACGGCCCCATTCTCGCCCCGACGCAGGCGGCCCGTCAATCGCCCGCGCGGAGGATCTCGGCCGCGGTGCGCTTGAGGAGTCGGCGCGTCGGGAGGTGCGCCGCAATCGCCCCCGCGACGACCGAGATGGCGAACGTCGCGAAGAACGTCACGTACGGCATCGTAA
>CAZYRM010000228.1:9108-9577 GCA_964649705.1 uncultured Planctomycetia bacterium | reverse complement strand
GACGCCCGAAGAGCTGGACGCCTTCGCGCAGAAGCTGGAGAACAAGAAGCGCCAGAGGCGCGTCGTGGAGGAGGACCCGCTCGAGCCGTTCGACTGGGGCGAGGACGCCGCGGACGTGAAGGGGGCGAAGCGCGGCGAGGGCGCGCGAGTCCAGCCGGGCGCGGACGGACAGGAGCGTGCGAAGCTGGAGAACTTCCGCCAGACGCTCGAGCGCCTGCGTTCGGACGTGTCTCCGGAGTACCGCGAGCTCCTCGAGGAGTACTACCGCGCCCTCACGGGGCAGTAGCGCACTGAGGACCGGCCGCATCCTCCGGGCGGGACGGACTCGACGCACCGGGCCGCGGGTTCACCACAGAGGACGCACGGAGGCGCAACCGCGGTTTCAGCGTGCGTGTTCAACGCGGCGGCCCCCCCCCCCCCCCCCCGCCCCCCGCGCCCGCCCCCCCCCGGGGGGGGGGGGGGGGCCGGG
>CAZYRM010000228.1:0-9098 GCA_964649705.1 uncultured Planctomycetia bacterium | reverse complement strand
CGCCCCCCGCCCGGCCGCCCCCCCCCGGCGTCTCCTCGGTCGCGGCGGCCGCGGCGTTGTACAAGCGCGCTCGATCGGCCGACAACATCTCCGTGGGCCCTGTGTCTCTGTGGTGAAACCCGCCTCGGCGCAACCAGGACGCCGCGAGCAGGCCGCTACGACCGGATGGCGGCCCTTTTCGCCGCCAGCATCTTCATCCAGATCAGCAGGCACACTGCGGCGGCCAGCAATGGCACCCCAATCAGGGGCCGGTAGAAGACCCACGCGAGCGAGATCGTCAGGAGCGACAGCACCAGCGAGAACAAGCCCGCGAAAAGCCCTGTCCCCAGGCGCGTGAGGCTCCCGAGGAACGGGAGCACGTCGAACACCACGCCCAGCGGCTCGAAGACGAGCGCCAGACCGATGAGCATGCAGAGCCAGCCGACCAGGCGGAGGATCCACGTCAGCATCTTCGCCTCGGCCTCGGCGGCCTGGAACATCTGCGCCGCCGTCATCGTCCCCGCGCGGAGGTCGAAGATCGACGTCCCCGTGCTCGTTGCGTACGCCGAGACGGTCTCGCCCGTCTGCACCCCCAGGACGCTCGCCGCCTGCGGCATCACAACCCTCCAGGTAACGCGCACGTCGCCGATCTGAGGGTCGGACGGGTTGGCCCCGAAGTAGAGCCCCCCGGCATGGACCTTCGGCGCCTGCGGAGCGGCGGAGACCGGCACGTCCCCCTTCCAATCGAGCGGTTCCTCCTTGAGCCCGTCGAGGAGGGACGACGGCAGGGTGAATGCGCCGAGCGTGACCTTCGCAGCGCTCCAGGACCTGGAGGGATGCGGGATCGACCCGGAGTTGACCGGATTCAGCTCCCGGTACTTCGCGGCGTCACGGTGAAACCTGGAGGAGTCGATCGGCCCGTCGGACCAGACCTTCTGGTACTCGTAGGTGACCTCGGTGCGCTCGCCTCCGCCGATCGTCTTCTTCGTCTCCGAGTTCTCGTCTTCTTTCCACTGGTAGATCTCGGCTTTCCGATCGAGTCGGATCGCTCTCGCCTGCGCCGCGCCGAAGACGTCGTCGACGAGCTCCTCGGCCGTGGTGGCCTCGCCGGTGAAGTGAACCAGCTTCTTCTCGTTCGCGCCGTCGACCTTGTCCGCGCCGACCGAAACGACGCTCTGCGCGCCCTCGGCCAGCCCCTTCATCGTCCGCACGGCGTTCCCCTCGTTCCACCACAGCAAGGGGAACGAGGCGATGAACAGGATCCCCCCGACGAGGACCCCCTTGACCGACCTCCCCAGACGCCCGCCCCATCCCATCGTCCGTACTTCGTCGACCATGCTCCCTCCATCGATACTGACCCTGACGGCGATTCGACGGAGGGGATGCTATCACATCGCGGTGGGATTAAACGAGGCGGGGCGCCCGCCGCCCACGGGCGCCCCTCTCCCCACGCTTCGAGTCTACCGGTACATGTTCGTCGATTCGGTCTCCTGCACCGGGCGCGTCAGCTCGTCGCTCTCCAGGAGCGCCTTGAACCGCGTGTCCCCCGGCGAGTTCGCCCTCACGACGATCTCCCACACGGCCTGGGCGTTCGGCGGAAGCGTCGACACAGGCGCGAACAGGATCTTCCCGTTCTTGTGCTCGCCCGGGGACGCCCCATGCGACGAGACGTACTCCGCCTGCTCCTCCAGTTCGACGGTCAGGCGGATGTTCGTGTCGGGGCGGCTCCCCTGGTTCGTCACCGTGATCCGGTAGGCGGTCTGGTTCCCCAGCTCCACCGGGTCCTCGAGGTCGACCACCTCCAGCAGGAGCGCCGGGATCCCCTTGAACATCGTCTCGGCCGCCGCCTCCACCGGCTCGGCGCAGTAGGCCGTGGCGCGCGCGTTGTCGCGGACCGGGCCCTCCACGTCGCTCACGATCTGGATGGACAGCGTCCTCGACTCGCCGGGCCCCAGGGTCCCGAGCGGCCAGAGGACGTGGTTCCCCTGGATCTGCCCGCCGGGCGCGTCCAGGATCCTCGCGTTCCCCTCCAGCACGTCCTCGATCACGGTGTCACGCGCCTCGCCGTCTCCCGTGTTCGTCAGCGTGATCTCGTAGGCCACGGGGCGATGGATGTACTGGGTCTCCCGCCCGCGCTTCGAGATCTGGAAGACCGGCTTCGTCAACAGGGTCCCCGCGCTCGCGTCGGCCTTCAGCCCCCCCTCCGCGGTCGCGATGGCCGAGGAGGCGAACTTGCCCGGGATCGAGGAGTGAGCGTGCAGGAACAGCTCCCGCGACTCCCCGCCCGCCAGGTTCCCCACCTCGAACTGGAACCCCGCCCCGCCGCCCTCGGCCGTCCACCCCTGCGGCAGCTCCCCGGAGACGCGCGTGTTCAGCGCGGCGCCGGTGCCGGTGTTCGAGACGACCAGACGGATCGCGACCGGGTCGCAGTGCACCTGCTCCGGCGGCATCTCCATCGTGAGCCTCAGCGCCGGCTGCACCACCATGGTCTTGATGCAGACGACCTGCCGGAACTCGATCGAGGTGCAGTTCATCAGCTCCCCCGACGCCGTGGCCGCCCCGCGGATGCGGACCAGCCGCGACTCCCCGGGACCGAGCTTCCCGAGGTGGAAGACGAGGTTCCCCTCCTCCCCCGGCTGCGCCGGCGGATCCGAGGAGAGGAAGTTGTACGCGGTCGGCGTGTGATCGAACAGCGTGACGTCCTCGAGTACGATCACGGGCGTGATGTTCGTGACCTTGATGGCGTACTCGAACTCCTGCCCCACGTTCACCATGCCGGGCCCGAACTTCTCCAGGCAGACGCAACTCGACGCGGCGTAGCCCGTGGGCAGCGGCATTCCGTTCCATACCATGCCGGCTTCGAGCGCCGGCGACGGACACTCGGTATGGACGACCATCGGCGGTGGCGGCTCCTCCCTCTTCGGCGGGGCGTTGCAACAGC
Source organism: uncultured Planctomycetia bacterium (assembly GCA_964649705.1). Lineage (GTDB taxonomy): Bacteria > Planctomycetota > MHYJ01 > WSZJ01 > CAZYRM01 > CAZYRM01. The sequence continues at coordinate 6,178 of CAZYRM010000228.1, read as the reverse complement.
CCCACAGCACGAGCGCCATCGCCATGGCGGGCACGACAAAACGGCGACGCATGCAGTCCTCCCTTCACGGCAGTGACCATCCCATCCGCTGGCATGAGTGCGGAGGCAGCCCGGGCCGGGCGGTGATGTGTGGCGCGGGTGCAGCGGGGTGCGCACTCAATCGGCGCACCACCCACGTCCTGGAAGGACGTGCTCCTCCCCCTTTGGCAGGTCTCGTCCCTTATCCCAGCGAATCGAGGGTTGGATCCCTCGGGGCGTGCTACCCGTATGCTACCCTGAGAGGAGAAGTCCTGTCCTGGATGCCTGCGAAACCGAATTCCGGGAGTCGACCGGCGGCGATTTCGGAGATACGGCCGGGAGAGGACTTGGGGACGGTCAAGGGACCTTACGGTCCGCGCGGCGAAGGAGGTTGAACATGTGTGCTTTCAAGACGCTCGGAGCGGTCCTCTGCGCAGGGCTCCTCGTCCTCGGCGGATGCCGTTCCCATTCGACCAGCATCAGGGCCGGGAAGGACTGGACCGGGCCCGTCGACCCCGTCTGCGGCGTCGGCGTGCCGGTCACCGCCGAGGCGATCCGAAAGCAGCACGATGGGAAGGAGTTCCTCTTGTGCTCCGCGACGTGCGCGGAGAGGTTCGGCGCGAACCCATCGCTCTATCGACAGGGGTACTGCGCCTGCCCCGAGTTGCACCCCGACTGCGAGTGCGGCCACTGTCAGGACGTGAAGGCCCGACGGCCACCCACGGAGCCCTGTGACTGCCATTAGGGAAACCGGATTCCGGCTTGCGGCCGGGCGCCGACTCGGGTACCGTCCTCCGTCCGCGATCCCCTCGGCCATGGGGCCGGGACGTGGAGTGCGCGGTGTCTCCAGTCCGCGTTTCGCCAGGAGGGACGTCACATGAACCGCTTGGTCCTGCTCGCATGCATGATTGCGCTCGTCCTTGCCCTCCCGTCCGGCCTCTCGGCCCAGGACGGCGAGAAGAAGGAGGGTGGGGAACCCGCCGCGGAGATGAAGGTGCCCGAGGTGCCCGCGGAGATGGAGCAGCTCGCCGGCTGGGTCGGCGAGTGGAAGGTCGTCTTCGGCGGACCGGGTCATGAGCCCCAGGAGGGCACCTACGTCGTCCGCAAGGGCCTCAAGGACCGTGCGTACATCGGGGAGTTCACGCTGCCCGACTTCGAGGGGCACGCGGTGTACTCCTTCGATTCGAATGGGAAGAAATGGCACCTGTTCTGGTTCGACTGCATGGTGCCTGGACATGTCGGCGACTGGACGGGCGATTTCAAGGACGGGACCCTCACCGTCGAGACGATTGCGGACATGGGCAAGGGCCCGATGCCGATGCGCATCACCGAGAAGTGGGAGGGGAAGGACAAGGTGGTCTGGACGATGGAGGCGAAGCAGGGCGACGCCTGGGGTCCGACGATGAACAGCACGTACACCCGCACGAAGTAGCCGATCGCGACGAAGTTACCGGCGACCCGTCCGCGTCTCGCGGGCGGGTCGCTTCGTTTTCGGCGACCCACCGCGGAATCGATCGAAGGGCGGGGATGCTGGTGATAGAGTGCGACCGATGAGCGAGCCCACGCCTGCCCGACGGGTCGCCTGGCGCGTCCTGCTGTTCGCCTGCCTCGGCCTCTTGCTCGAGGTCTTCTTCACGGCGGCCTGGTCGGCCTTCGAGGGCGACCGGACGCTCCGCGCCCACACGTCCCTCTGGATGACGCTCGACTACGGCCTGCTCGGCCTCCTCGTCGGACCCGTCGCGCGGCGCATCGCGCGCCTTCCCCTGGCGCTCCGCGCCGCGGTCTACATGGCGGGCATCTTCACCGTCGAGCTGGCGAGCGGCTGGCTGTTCGACCTCGCGGGGATGCGGATCTGGGACTACCGCTCCAGGCCGTGGAACGTCGGCGGCTACATCACGCTGACGTACGCCCCGGCGTGGTACGCCCTGGGACTCGTCCTCGAGCGGCTCCACGCGCTCCTGGACCGGGCGGCCGCGCACCTGGCCGGCGAGCGGCCCTCCGCACCGCCTGCCTGAGCTCGACCGTGGACGCGGAGCGCCTTTGCCCGTCGCGACGAAGACTCGCGCTGCGCCCGCGTCACCTCCCGCGCGGCTCCTCCTCCTTCTTGTCGTCCGCCGACTTGGGAGCAGGCTGGACGATCCGGCCTCGGAGCTCCCTGGGCGGCTCCTCCCCTTCCTTGACGGGAGGCTCGGGCGGCGCGACGTTGCCCGGGAGCTTCTCCACGGGCTCCGTCTCCTCCCCCTCCTTGAGCGGCGGCTCGGGCTGCGCCACATCGCCCCGCAGCTTCTGCGGCGGCTCCGTCCCCTCCCCCTTCGGCCGCACCTGTTCCGGCGCGACCATCTTTCCGCTGAGGTGCTCGGGGGGCTCGTTGGTCGCCGGCTGCGCGATGAGACCCGGGAGCGGCTCCGGCGGCGTGGGCGGAGCGGGCGGCGTCGGAGGGGCCGGCGTACCGGCGGGGCTCTGAGGGGGCTCCTTGCGGCAGCCCGCCACGAGCTGGCCCGCGAAGACGGCGCCCGCCACGACGCCGAGCTTCTGCAGGAAGCGACGTCGCTCCCTCGCGAACTCGTCCATGTCGGGGTACTCGGGCTCGGGCCCGTTCTGGACCGGTTTCAGGGGCATGGGACCACCTCCACTCCGTAGTGCCGCTGCAGGAAGGCAGGGCGAGCCTCGTTGAACAGGGACGATGCGGCGCGGTCGGCCACGCGGATCGCGGTCTGCTCGTGCCAGCACACCACGTCGCCGGTGCGGTGGATCGCGCCCGTGAGGGAGTAGTTCGTGCAGCCGCACCAGTTCATGCAGCGCGGACGCAGCGCGCACCCCGCGCACTCGGGATCGGTGTTGCCGACCTCCTGGCGATACCGTTCCTGCTTCACGCGATCGACGCCGTCGAACACGCTGCCCATCCGCACGGCCTCGTCCGTGTCGGCGCCGACGAGGCGCTCGCACGGGTACAGGTTTCCGCTCGGCGCGACGGCGATCTCGCGCGTCCCGAAGCCGCACTTGTCACGGCATGAGAAGCCCTTCTTCAGCCGCGTGATGATCTTCCCGTCGATGAAGTTCACCCAGCTCGGGTTCCCGATCCGGTGGCGGCGCGCATAGTCCTCCGCGACGAGCTCGTACTGCCGCTCCAGCTCCTCGCGCGCGTCGGCGGACCACTCCGCCTGGAAGTTGGGGTTCACCGCGATCCGCGGGACCCCTCGGTCCGCGAGGAAGGCGACGGAGCGAGCCAGCCAGCGCACGTTCGCCGGATCGACGACCGCGATGACCTCCATGCGCAGCTTGCGCTCGAGCGCGCGGTCCAGTCCGGCCACGACGGCGTCGAACGAGCTGCGCCCGTCGCAGAGGGGGCGGGTCGCCTCGTGAGCCTCCCGGCACCCGTCGAGACTCAGGCCGACGTAGAAGCCCTCGGCCGCGAGAAAGCGGGCCACGTCGTCCGTGAGCATGGTCCCGTTGGTGGTGACCTGCGGACGGACCTTGGTGCCGCGCGGAAGGGCCTGCTCGCGGGCGTAGACCAAGGCCCGCTGGAGGAGCGGGAGCTCCATCAGGGGCTCACCGCCGAAGAACGCAAGGTCCATCCACGGCGGGCCGTCGGACAGCCCGAGGTCGATCGCCCGCCTCGCGACGTCCCATGACATCGCGCGTCGGAACTTCTTCCCTGCGTAACAGTAGTGGCAGCGCAGGTTGCAGTCGTGGGTAAGGACGAGGGTGACGTTCATCGACCGTGTGCGCCTTGGGCGGGGCGTACAAGAAGAGACGCCGGGATGGGCCTGCTGGTTCCCTCCGTCTGGCCACCAAACACCTTGCAGGCTACTTCGGCGGACCGCCCGCGCGCAGCTCCGCGAGGAGCTTCTCCGCCTCGGCGCGCTGCGGCCACTTCGCCCAGGCCTTCTCCAGGGCGTGCGCGAGGTCCTCCATCGCCCCCTTCGCGTCTCCCGCCGCCGCGCGAGCGCGGCCGCGGCCGAAGTGCGCGTCGACATGGTCGGGCGCCAGGGCGATCGCCCGCGTCCAGTCCTCGATCGCCCCTTGGGTCTCCCCCAACGCCACGCGCGACCGCGCCTTGTCGTGCCACACCTGCGGGTCGTCGGCGCGGATCGCAAGCGCCTCGGAGAGGTCCTCCGCGGCCTCCGCGTGCTTCCCCATCGACGCGAGGATGCGCCCGCGCACGAGGCGGGCCTCGTAACGCCTCGGGTCCTCCCGGATCGCCGCCGTCGCCGCGTCCAGCGCCGCCGACAGGTTTCCCTGGAGCCGGTACACCGCCCACGCCTTCCCCTCGAGCGCCCGCGCGTTTTTCGGATCGACCTTGATCACCTCCAGGAACTCCGCGAGCACCATCCCCGGCTCACCCTGGGCACGGTAGGCGTCGGCGCGGATCAGCCGGGCCTCGATCGAGCCGGCGTCCCGCTTCAGCACCGCCTCGCCGTCCGCCAGCGCCCCCTGAGCGTCCCCCTTCGCCATCCGCGCGCGTGCCCGAGCCAGGTAGCCTGACGGATCCGACGGGCGCAGGTGGATCGCGGCGTCGAAGTCCTCGATCGCCCCCTTCCAGTCCCTCGCCGCAGCCCGCGCCTCTCCCCGCTCCCGATAGGTGAGCGCGTCCTCCGTGTCCCGCGAGAGCGCCTCCGCCCAGTCCTCCTCGGCCCCCGCGAGGTCCCCCCGCGCGGATCGAGCCCTCGCCTTCCTCGCCCAGGTGCGCGCCACGTCGGGACGCGCCACGAGCGCCGCGGCGTGGTCCGCCTCCGCGCTGGCATAGTCGCCCAGGAGGTAGCGTGCCTCGCCGCGCAGGTCGATCGCGGTCGGGTCTCCAGGGGCAAGCGCGAGCGCCCGGTCCAGGTCCTCGATCCCGCCCTTCGCATCGCCCCCCGCGAGCCGGAGCTCCCCCCTCACGCGAAACGCCTCGAACGACGCCGCGCCCAACCGGATCGCCTCGCCGATGTCGGTGAGGGCCGCCTTCCGCCATTCCAGCTCGGTCGCCGGGTCGCCCGCCTTCCCGCGACGGCGCAGCGCCACCGCCGCGCGGGCCCAGTACGCCTCGGCAAGCCCCCTGTGCGCCAGGATCGCCCTGTCGGCGTGCTCGACGGCGAGGTCGATGTCCCCTCGGTCGAAGGCGAGTCGAGAGAGCCCCACCTGCGCCAGCGCGTACAGCGGCTCCGCGGCGAGGACCTCCTCAAACCCCTTCTTCGCCCCCGCCGCGTCGCCCGAGAGCCGCGCAAGCTCGGCCCGACCATACTGCCCGTCCACGACGCGAAAGAACGCGGTCTTTCCGCCCGCCGCCGAAAAGTCCTGCCTGGCCTGCTCCAGGAGCCCGCCGGCGGCCTCGTCCTCCCGCAGGAGGGCGATCCGCCCCACGCGCAGGAGTCCCCGCTCGAAGCGCGCCTCTCCGAGGGAATCGTCCGCCTCGATCGCCCGGTCGAGCGCGCTGAGCGCCTCTTCCCCCTTCCCTTGCGCCCTCAGGAGCCGCCCGAGGAAGTACCAGCCCAGGGCGCTCGGCTCCGATGCGAGGTGGGCTCGGCACGCCTTCACCCCCTCCTCCAGCTTCGCGCGGGCCCGCTCGACGTCCCCCTGCCGCGCGTACAGCTCCGCGTCGGCAATGACGGCGGGCACGCCCGCGAGCAGCTCCGCGCCGCGCGCGGCCTCCCTCCCCTTCCCCTGCTCGTCGACGATCCACGGCACGAGGATGGCGACCGCGATCGCCAGCCCCGATGCGGCGAGGATCCACTTCCTCCCAGCGATGCGCCTGCGCAGGAGGCGGAAGAAGGACGGCGGGTGGGCCTGGATCGGCTCGCCCGCGAGGAATCGCGTCAGGTCCTCCGCGAGGGCCTTCGCGGTCGGGTACCTCCGCGCGGGGTCCTTCTCCAGGCACTTCAGCACGATCGTCTCGAGATCCCGCTCCACGCCCGGGACGTGCGTACGCAGCGGCGCGGGGTCCTGCGTCGCGACCTTCCCCAGGATCTCGATGACGTTCACCCCGTCGAACGGCGTGCGCCCCGTGACGAGGTGGTAAATCGTCGCGCCCAGCGAGTAGACGTCGTTCCGCGCGTCGATCGGCGCCGAGGGGCCGTCGATCTGCTCCGGGGGCATGTACACGGGCGTGCCGATGACGTGGCCGGTCATCGAGAGCGAGGAGTCGACGTCGAGCTGCTTCGCGAGGCCGAAGTCGAGCACG
>CAZYRM010000227.1:0-9623 GCA_964649705.1 uncultured Planctomycetia bacterium | reverse complement strand
CCTCGGTGCACGCGTCCATGTCGATGACCGACACCTGGTCGTCCGCCATCAGGCCCACGAATGCGTAGCGGTTGTCCACCGTGACGTCGAGGTGCTCCGGCTCGTTCCCCGTGTCGATCGAGCCGAGGACCTTGAGGCTCGGGAACTCGATCACGTGGATCTGGTTCCGCATCGTCCCGGAGACCACGATCCGGTCCCCCTTGGGGCGGAACATCGCCATGTGCGGGTTCTGCCAGTCGCCGATCGACACCCGGCCGCAGACCGTCTCCGTGTCGGTGTCGATGAACGACAGGTCGCTCGAGTCGCGGTTGATCACCATGATCACCTTGGAGGGGTCGGTCTGCTTGCACCCCTCCTCCGGGCCGGCCCACGCGAGCGTCCCGAGCGCGAGGACGAGGACGAAGAGCTTCTCCATGGCTTCACTCCCTAGAAGTCAATCTGCATGCGGAGGCCGATGATCCCGACGTTCTCCTGCGAGGGCAGCGCGAGCGTGCCGTCCCCGGCTGTGCGGAAGACGTACTGGACGAGCGGCGAAATCGAGACGTGCTCGTTGACGACGAAGCGGTAGTACGTCTCCAGAATCGTGTCGCGGTCGTTCTCATCGCGGTCGAACGAGCCGCGCTGCTGCCCGAAGGCCAGACCCCACACGTCGCGCGGCCTGGAGTCGAAGATCGGCGTCACGCGGAGCCCGAGGCTGTACGCCCACGGATCCGTGATCCCCTCCAGCGTCTCCCCGTCCTCCTCGAAGACCTCGCCGTCGACCCAGGCCGTCCCGAGGCGTGCGAACACGGTCACGCGCGAGGAGACCTCCTGGTCCATCGAGATTCCGATCGCCTGCGACTCGATCTCGTCCGTGTCGTCGATCCGTCCCCAGACGCGGAAGTTCCCCTCGCGGCCGAGGGCCGTCGTGCGGAAATCGACCTCGCCGATGTAGTACGGTCGGTCGGTGATCTGGAAGCCCGTGTCCCCGGTCTCCTGGAAGCCGAGGCCGAACCGCCATCCCGTCTTCGTTTCGTACAGCGCGGCGATCCCCGGCCCGTTCAGCGCCGGGTTCCCCAGGACCGGGCTGTTGACGAAGGCGTCCGTCAGGAACTGGCTCGTCTCGTCGTTCGCGACCCGGTTGTTGTCGAAGTAGTTCGACAGGTCGATCTTCCCGGCGACGAGGTGGAGCTTGTCCTCCAGCCAGTCCACGCGGAACCACGCCTCGCGCAGGTCGACGTCGTCGTTCCCCTCCGCCTGGACCGTGTTCCTCCCGCCGTCGCTGTTCAGGTTCGCAAGGGTCCCGATCTCCGCGTCGGGCCCGAATCCCCCGACCGACTCGAGGTCGATGAAGAAGAGCCCGTAGGGAAGCGGGCGCGTGACGAGGAAGACGTCGACGGACCCTTCCCCGTGCATCGCGTTGCTCGTGTTGTCGCTCTGGTTGTGCACGATCTGCTGCAGGACGCCCGTGCCGCTGACGCCGACGACGACGCGCTTGCCGAACTCCTCATCGAGGGCGGCGGAGATCTTCTCGCCGATCGCCTCGCGGCGGGCGACCTTCACGACGCGGACGGTCTCCGTCTTCTCGGTCGACTTGCCGCACTGGAGGCAGACTCCGCCGGAGGGCTCCGCGTCGATTGTGTGGCCGCCCGGGCAGACCCAGACGGGGATCCTCTTGGTCTCCTCGACCTTCTCCGCGAGGACCGCGCGGGAGCGGAGGTCGCCGACCTGCTTCCTGAGGTCCTGGATCTCCTTCTTGTCCGCGGCGCGCTCGGAGAGGAGCTGTTGCAGCGCTGCGGCCATCTCCTCGGTCTTCTTCTTCAGGGCCTCGACATCGGACTTGACGTCCTGCGCCGCGAGCGGCGCGGCGAGGAGCACGAGGACGAACAGGTGGCGGCGCATGACACCCTCCGGCAAACCCCGCGGTACGATACCCGGGGTGGGCATAGATACCCATGCGTGGTATGGGTGTCAAGAGCGATGTTGTCGGAATTCTCAGTTCTCAACTCGCACTTCTCAACAGAAGCCCAATCCTCCAAGCCTCAACCGGAATGGCCCATCGCGGGTGAGACTTGAAGGATTGGGCTTCTGTTGAGAAGTGCGAGTTGAGAACTGAGAATTCCCGTCAAGCCCCATCCTTGCCGAAGGAGACGTCGAGGATCGTCGAGAGGAAGTGGAACGCGAGGCCGATCCCCCACCAGGGCGCCCACCAGGGGAGCTGCATCTCGGGGTACGCAAAGCCTGTCGTAATGGCGGCGAACCAGGTGAGGTGCTGCAGGAACCCGGAGAGCTCCTTGCGGCGCTTCTGCGCCTGAGGCGTGGTCGCCAGGCGATGAGGCGGGTTGGCGATCGTCCGGAAGAGTGTGGAGAGGAGCTGACCGCCGACGACACATCCCCAGAAGAATAGCCACCACCCGAACCGTCCCGCCAGGGCGAAGCCTCCCGCGATGATCGCGTAGGCCCCGGCGTGCCAGAGCGCGTCCCTCCACATGGCCCGCGTCTTGTTCCACCCCTTCCTGAGGGCTTTTTCTGAGGGCGCGAACGCCGCCGGCATGGCCGGAATCCCCGAGGCCTGCAGCGAGGCGCGGACCTGGGCCTTGATCTCCTCCGCCGAGGGGATCTCCGCGATCGCCGCACGCACCTGAGCCTTGATTTCCTCCGCGAGCGGCACACCCGGAATCGTCGCGGCCGCCTGCGGAGGCACGCTCGACGACGGCGTCGACGGCACGGGAGGCGCGCTCGTGCCGAACTGGATCCTCACCCCGGCCCCGCTTGGGCAGTTCGCCTCGATCGAGACCCCCTTGTCGAGGATCGGGCACTCCGACTCGCACCCCTTCCCCGCGGCCCACCAGCCCGCCCCGAAGACCGCGGCCGCCGCGAACGGGTACGCCAGGGTGAGCTGGAAGGCCAGCTCGTCGGGGCGCGAGGGCACCGCGCGGACGAGCGCGAACCCGAGCAGCGCGATGGCGAGGTTCATCACGTTCACGATCGTCCCGGTCCAGCGCCCCCGCTCGGACCGCACCTTCAGGTGGCTCGACAGCCCCTCGAACCCGACGAACACCACGACGGAGACGGCCAGGTAGACCCAGCCCCCCACCGTCGCCCAGAACTTCATGAAGCCCTCGCGCGCCACCGTGGCGTTGACGAGGAAGCCTCCGACCGCGAGGAGCCCGAGCCCGAGCATCAGGAAGCCCCCGGCCGTCTCCGCCGCGGAGACCCGCTGCCCAGGCGCCGGCCGACCGTGGTCGATCGAAAAGGAGGCCGCGAGCCCCGCGAGCCCGACGAGGAGGCTCATGAGCCCGAGCATCGGCGTGCCAGGCTGCGCCAGGAGGTGGATCCCGGCCGCGGCGAGCACCGTGCCAAACACGCCGAGGAACCCTCCGGGCAGCGCGCGGACCCACCACGGCATGGCGGGCTCCGCGGGCGCGGCGACCCGGGGCTCGCGCTCGACCGGGGTCGGAGGCTCGCTCATCACCCGAGCGAACCCCGTCTTCACGTCGCTGACGTTCTGGTACCGGTCCTCCCGGTCCTTCTCGAGGAGCTGGAGCACGACCTCGTCGAAGCGGACATCGATCTGGACCTTCTTCGACGGCGCCGCGAACCGCCCGATCGGCAGCTCCCCGGTCAGAAGCTCGTAGATGACCACGCCGAGCGAGTAGATGTCCGCCCGGTGGTCGACGTCCTTCGCGTTCTCCCGCTGCTCGGGGGCCATGTAGTTCACGGTGCCCATCATCACGTCGCTTCGCGTCAGTCCGTCGAACGACGTCGCGTTGTCGCCTCGAAGGATCCGCGCCAGGCCGAAGTCGGCGATCTTCACGCGCCCCGATCGGTCGACGAGGATGTTCTCGGGCTTGATGTCCCGGTGGATGACGCCGCGCGAGTGCGCGTACTCGAGCGCCTCGCAAAGCTGGGGGACGAGCGCGAGCGCCTGGGCGGGGCTCACCGTCTTCGACTTGATGAGGTGCCTCAGGCTCACCCCGTCCACGAACTCCATCGCGAAGAAGTACTGCCCGTCCTCGTTCCCCTTGTCGTAGATCGAGACGATGTTCGGGTGGTTCAGCTCCGCGAGGGCCTTCGCCTCGCGATGGAAGCGCTGCACGAACTCCGGGTCCTCCGCCATGTGCCTCGGGAGGACCTTGAGCGCGACCGAGCGGTCGAGCGAGGTCTGCGTCGCCTTGTAGACCGCCCCCATCCCGCCTCGCCCGATGAACTCGTCGATGCGGAACTGGCCTAGGAGGGTCCCGACCCGGATCTTCTCGTCCTTGTTCGCGACCTGGATCGTCTCGGCGGGAGCCCCTGGACTCGGGGATACCGGGGTCCCCTCGGGGTAGCGCATCGTCTCGATCTTCACCGGGTCGAACCCCTGGCCGCAGAGCGGGCAGAAGATCTGCCGGACCAGGCTCTCGGTGTTGAACTCGAAGCGCCCCTGGCAGTGAGGGCAGGTGTAGAGCATCTGCGCATTCGTCCCCTGCGTACCGGTGGCATCGTACATGGCGCTTCCCCCTGGTGGAATCCCTATCGCGGCTCGTGAGTAACGCAAGCGCCCTGCCAGGAATGCCTTGCGAGGCCCGGGATTCCACGCGCGCAGCAACTTGACATCAAAGACGTTACGCGCGGCATCCGCCCGCATCAGAGCGCGCGGTGGGTGGCACTTAAAGAGACTTTCAATCGTTGAAAGTCCCTATCGGCGCGCCATGAGGCAGTGGTGGAGCCACATCGGAGGGCCGCCGATGGCCCCGAGGGCAGGGTAGAGGCGGATCGGGCCGAGGCGGAACTTCGGGGAGAAGAGCCTGCGCACATCGCGCGAGGGGATCCGGTACGGTCCCTGTCTCCCGGGGGTCTTCTCGCTCATCCACCGGAGAAAGAGGCGCCCCTTCGGCGCGAGGACGCGGTGGACCTCGTCGCGGTAGCGCTCGCGGTCCTCGGGGTCGACGTGGTGGAAGCAGCCGCGGTCGTAGGCGAAGGCGAACGTCGCGGCCTCGAACGGCAGCTCGAGCGCGCTCGCCTTGCGGAGGTCGATCCCCACGCCGATGAGCCTCGCGAGCCGCCGGGCGAACGTGAGCGCGCGCGGCATCATGTCGATCGCGGACAGGCGGAACCCCTGCGTCGCCATGAAGACGGCCTCGGTCCCCTGCCCGCACCCCAGCTCGAGCGCGCGGCACGGCTTGACCACGCGCCTCCGCACGAGGTCGACCAGCTCCGGCTCCGCCGTGCCGCAGAACCACGGCAGGTCGACGGGCTTCCCTTCGTACATTTCTCTCCACGGTCCTGGCATGCTTCCCCCGTGAAGGTGCCTCGCGGTAGACTTGAGTGCAGAAGTCATATCAAGGAGAGTGTCTGGTGGAAAGAACGATGCGCTACCTTGCCGTAGTCCTCATCTTCGCCGTCGGCTGCAGCAAGCAGGAGAAGGTCGCGCCCCTGACCGACGACAACGCGCCGCCCGACGACGTCTGCGGGACGGTCTCCGGGAAGGTGAAGCACACCGGCCCGGCCCCCGTGCTCCAGAAGCTCGGCGTCGGGACGAACCCGGAGTGCTCCGCGCACTACCAGGGCCAGACGGCCTACCAGGAGGACGTCCTCGTCGGCCCCGACGGCGGCCTCGCGAACGTGTTCGTCTACGTGAAGTCCGGGCTCGACCCGAAGTGGAAGTTCCCGACGCCGAAGACCGAGGTGAGGATCGCGAACGAGAAGTGCACCTACGTCCCTCGCGTCACAGGGGCCATGCACGGGCAGGACGTGAAGTTCGTGAACGACGACTCTTTCCAGCACAACATCCACACCTTCGTGGTGAAGGGCAAGGGGAAGGACATCAACCAGTCGATCTACGCGAAGGGACAGAGCTTCGTGCAGACCTTCGACTCGCCGCAGGTGATGGTCGAGCTGAAGTGCGACTTGCACTCGTGGATGAAGGGGTACCTCGGCGTGATGCCTCACCCGTACTTCTCGGTGACGGGGAAGGACGGGGCGTGGGCGTTCCCGCGGAAGCTCCCGGAGGGGACCTACGTGATCGTGGCGTGGCAGGAGAAGCTCGGGGAGAAGGAGATCACCGTGACCGTCAAGAAGGGCGAGACGGTCACGGTGCCTGACATTTCCTTCCCGTAGGACCCGGAGGGCCGCCGGCCCCTATTTCGGCGGGGCGGGCGGAGCGGGCGGCGCCGCGGGCATCATCGCGAGGAACTCCTTCCCCACGGAAGGCGCCATCCAGAAGATGAACACGTAGGCGACGGCGAAGCCCGCCGCGACCACGATCCCCATCCAGGCGAACGTCGTCGGCATGTCGATCGTCGGGAAGTGCGACCTCGCCCCCATCGCGAAGAGCATGGGGAACGAGAGGAAGACGTTCACGCGCGACGCGAGCGCGGCCACGCTCACGAGCTGATCGAAGTCCGCCGGCTTGTTCCCGGTGGCGATCCCGGCGAGGATCTTCTTCTGCCGCGGCCAGATCACGAACCACACGTTGAACCACATGATCGTGCCGAAGGCCGCGCCGAGCGTGATCCACCAGTTCTTGAACTCGGGGCTGAATCCCAGCACCCTCCCGGTCGCGCCGACCGGATAGTGCCCGAAGAAGTTCGCGAACGCGTCGGGGGCGAGGTGCAGCTCGTACGCGAGGTAGACGATGCCCGACACGAACGTGAACATCGCGCCCCAGCGGAACCAGAACAGCACGCGTGGGCGAAGAGCCGGGACGACGGGCTTCTTGAGCGAGGCGTCGAGCCCCTTCTCGAACGGCCCGTTGACGAAGTTGAGGAAGTAGAGGTGGCCGATCCAGATCACGCCGAAGATGAGGTGGATCCACCTGAGGAGCTGAAGGATGAGCTGATCGCGGTGGACGCCGAGGATGTATTCCATGTTGCCCTCCCTGTCCCGGATACGAACGGTCCGAGATGCTATCCCCGGGTCCGGGGAGCGTCAAGCGATCCGACGGGGAGTCGGACGGTGAAGCGGGTCCCCTTGCCGAGCGCGCTCTCGACGGCGATCTCGCCCCCGTGCGCGTCGACGATCCGTCGGGCGATGGGCAGCCCGAGACCGGTCCCGTGCTTCTTGTCGGTGTAGAACAGCTCGAAGATCCTCTCCAGCTTCTCGGCCGCGATTCCGACGCCGGTATCGGCGACATCGAGCCGCACGCCGCCTTCCGCCGCCGAGGTCGCGATCGTCAGCGTCCCCTTCCCCCGCATCGCCTGGACGGCATTGAGGACGAGGTTCCAGATCACCTGCTTGATCTGGGGAGGCGATCCGACCACGCGCGGGAGGTTCGAGTCGAGGCGCTGCTCGATGGCGACCCCCTTCGAGAGGTCCTCGTCGTGCTCGAGGATGGCGAGGACCTCGCTGACGAGGACGTTGAGGTTCACCTCTTCGCGGGGGGTCTCCCGGGGGCGGGCGAAGACGAGGAAGTCCTCGAGGATCTTCGTGACGCGCGCGGTTTCCTTGCGGACGACCTCCTCGAGCGACTTGCGGGCCTCCGCGCCCTTTTGCTTGCCGCTCGTGAGGAGGCGCACGGCCGTCACGATGGAGCCGAGGGGGTTCCGGATCTCGTGGGCGACGCCGGCGGCGATCTCGCCGACGGTGGCGAGCTTGGCGGCGGCGAGGAGCTGCTCCTCGGCGCGCTTCCGTTCGGTGACGTCGCGGAGGAAGACGGCGACGGCCCGCTGGCGCGGGAGGGGGACCACGCGCGCCTCGAGGACGCGCCGCTCCTCCTGGGGGTCCCGGGCGTCGAGGAGGGCGGTCCCCGGCGCGCGGGAGGCGAGGGCGCCCTTGACGAGATCGACGAGCATGGGCGGCGAGGCGAGGCTCCCCTTGGGCGTCCACCGGGCCGCGGCGGCGTTCCGGTAGAGGAGGCGGAGCTCCTCATCGACAAGGATCACCCCCTCGTCGAGGTGCTCGATCGCCTCGGAGAGGAGGGCCTCGGACATGAGGCACGCCGGTTTTCGAGGTGGCTTGGCCATGCGTGGAGTCGCAGCCGTGAGGCTGCGAGCGAGCCGAGGGCCCTGAGGCCCGAGGCGAGCCCCCGCCTGTACGCGGCAATCCCGCCCCATTCTTGCCACAACCAGGGGAGCCCAGTGTATTCTGACGCCATGGACGAGGTCCAGCCCCTTCCCGAACCCCGCAAGACCCACGGCCTCCTGATCGCCGTGACGTTCGTCGCCCTCGTCGCGGCCCTCGCCGTTGACGTGTGGTTGATCCTCCGCGCGGACGGTCCGACGGTCCTCCCGCCGGGGGAGACCGATCCCGCCCGCGCCGGACGCCTCTTCGACGAAGCCAGCTCAAAGGCACTCGCCGGCGCGCCCGCGGACGACGTCCTCCCGCTCCTCGACCAGGCCATCGACGCCTCGCCCACGCTCACCGAGGCCCGGGTGCTCCGCGTTAAGCTCCTCTTGCCCCGCTACATCGAGCGGTGGGCCGTCCTCGATGCCAGTCCCTGCTTCGAGCGCGCACGAATTCCCGCTGACGCGGAGATCGATCGCCTGCGCACACGGATGTTGTCCGACGCCGCGGCCATCGGGGCGGCGTCGATTGCCGAGGAGGCCCGCTCGGAGGCCCTCGCCGTCGAGTCCTTCCTGACGGACAAGCCCGTCGCCTCGGGGGCCAGCCCGCGCACGCGCGTCCTCCGCGCCTGGCAGCTCCTCTTGGAGGGGAAGGCGCGCCCCGCTATGAAGGAGTGCGACCGCCCCGAGTCCCCCACCGACCCCCTCGAACGCTGGACCCTTGCGCACTGCCTCCTCGCCGTGCGCAGCGAGGAGCCCTGGCGCGACGCGATGGCCGACTCCGCGAGGGAGCTGCTCGCCTCGCTCCCCGCTTCGGCCGCGGTGCTCATCGACCGCGCCGAGGCCGACCCGTCGCATGCCTCCGACATCCTCGCCCAGGCCCTCGCGACCTCTCCGGGCGAGCCATCGATCCTCGCCCTCCTCGCGGAGGCCGAGGAGCGGGCCGGGGCCTTCGCGCAGGCCCTCGCGTGGGCCTGCCAGGCCACCGACGTGGCCCCCGACGAGCCTGGCCTGCTCCTCCTGCGCGCCCGTCTCCACGCCCGTCTCGGGCAGGTCGGTTTCGCTCGAGAGACATACGACCGCGTGCGACGCATCGCCCCCGACCGCGCGGACGTCTTGCGAGCACGTGCCGCGTTCCTCTTCCGGACGGGCGACGGGGACAAGGCGCTCGGAGACGCGGAGAGAGCGGTCCAGATCGAGCCCACGCAGGCGTCATGCTCGGTGCTCTGCGAGGCCCTGGTGGTCACCGGTCAGGCCGAGCAGGCAAAGCGCAGGACGGAAGTCTGGGACCTCGCCGACCCCCGAGCGCGCTCGCGCGTGTTGCTTGCGCTCCGTGACTACGACACCATCACGGGTCGTGGAGGCGCGCCCCCGGAGGGCGACATCTTGGCCCTCTCGCTTGCCGCGCTCGCGACGGGCGACCTGCGCCAGGCCGAGATGTGCGCGGAGAGCCTGAAAGACGCCGACGGCTGGGAGGCCCTCGCCCGCGTCCGCGTCGCCCAGGGCCGCGCCTTGCAGGCCCCCGACCTCCTGCGCAAGGCCCTTGCCGCCGACCCGCTCCGTGCGCCATGTCAGGCGCTCCTCGGGCACGTGCTGCTCGGCCTGGGGAAGCCCCAGGAGGCCGAAGAGGCCCTCGCCAGGGCCGTCGAGATCGACCCG
>CAZYRM010000226.1:0-9764 GCA_964649705.1 uncultured Planctomycetia bacterium | reverse complement strand
CCGACACGATCGAGCTGGACCAGCCCGACCCGACGGGGACCTACCCCTTCGAGCGGGTCCGCCTCGTCCGGATCTCCGCGCCCGAGATCGGCGCGCGAAAGCGCCTGGTCAGCGCGGCCGCCTACGCCGGGATGCGGTACCTGCGGGCCCTCATCGTCCGACGCGAGGTCGAGATCGAGGGGGATGCGCGCGACAAGTTCCACCGCCGCCTCGCGCGCGTGAAGGTCCTCCTCGCCACGCCCGAGGGCGTCCCCGAGCCCCACGACGTGGAGACCCTCCTCGTCGCCGCGGGGCACGCGCGGTGGTGGACCGACGTCGTCCGCGAGAGACGCGAGGCCCGTGAGGCCGCTCACGCAGGGAGGTGACCATGCCGCTGAACCTCAAGGACGCGAACCCCTTCCTCCCCCACACCGAGGAGGAGCTGCGCGTCTCCCAGGCCGACCCCGAGGTCCGCGACCTGGTCCAGGAGCACTCCCTGCGACGCTGGCTCCAGTGGATGCTCTCGCTCTGGGGCGAGCGCCTCCCCGTCGGGGACTGGAACGACGCCGCGGAGGTGAAGCAGGAGGTCCTCGCCTGGTGCTGGTGGTGGACCCGCCTCTCCCTCGCGGAGGTCTACCCCGCGACGCGCCTCGCCTTCGGGGACCTCGCGCCGAAGGTCCTCCCGTCGGTCTACGGGATCGCCCGCGAGCACATGCGGGAGTGGCTTCGCCACCTGGAGACGCTCTCGGCGCCGACGCTCTACCAGGCGGTCCTCCTCGCGCGCGAGCTCGCCGACCCGTGGGCCTCGGCGTTCCGCGACGCCCAGTACGCCTGGGGTCTGCGCTACCAGATGACCCGCGCCGTCCTCCGCCCCGGGTTCAACTTCCCGCGCCCCCCGAATCCGCATCCGACGAGCGAGACCTCGTACTGGGACGAGCTGATCGAGGGCGCGGGGGAGTTCGCGGGCATGTCCTGGCGGACGCTTGAGGTCGCCGCCCAGTACTGGGCGAACCGCGTCTACGACGCGCCCCACGAGAACCTGGAGCCCCGCGAGACGCTCTTCGACTACCAGTTCGTCGAGTCCTGGGGCGTCGAGGGGGAAAAGCGGCTCGCCGGCCGCGTCGCCGACGTACGGAACCTCCTCGTCACCATCCCGAACGACTTCTTCGTGGCCGTCGGAGGAAATCCTCCCTTCCCCCACTCCCCCACCTACACGGCGGAGATGTTCCTGCCGGGCGTGCGGGATTGGATGGGGCACGTCGGCGAGTACTCGATCCGCAGCGGCGCCTGGCTCCGCCAGGAGGGGGTCCTCGGGCCGCGCAACCTCCTCGCCCCTGACACGGCCGACGCGGAGGAGGTCTGGCTCCAGGGGCTCGTCCTCTCCGGCGGGATGTACACCGCGAGCGCCTCCCTCCCGCGCCTCTTCACGGCCGCGAAGACGACGGCGATCGTCCGCGCGCCCGAGCTGACCTCCGCCGCGGCCGTCCTCGGGGCGCTCTACGGCGTCGAGGGGGGCGCGCTCCCCACGGGCGTCAGGTACATCGCCCGCACCGACGCCGCGGGGCGGACGTGGATCCAGGCCGTCCGCTCCGGGTCGGGCAAGGCGTGGGGTTTCTTCACCGCCCCGTTCCGCGCGATGCGCGACTGGTGGAGGTTCCGCAAGGGCGGGCGCGTCGAGTGGGAGACGCTCATCAAGGAGTCCGAGCCCGGCCTCCGCGAGATCCGCCACACGGTCCTGGCGAACGAGGCCGCGACGAAGGCGGGGATCCCCGGCCAGGTCTCCACCGCGGTCGCGCGCTCGCTCGACAGCGTCTCCTCCCCCGCGGGCCGCGCGGCGCAGGACGCCGTCGGGACGGTCATCAACGTGGGGAACACGGGCGCTGGCCTCCCGCTCGCGATGCCTGGCGCGGGCGCGGCCGGCGCGGTGCAGGGGGCCACGGGGATGGTCCAGCAGCTCGGCAACGGGGCGATGACCGAGCGGGGCCTCCGCATCCTCAAGGTCGCCGGCGGCGCGACCGCCGTGGCGGGGACCATCCCCTTCTCGGCGTTCCTCCTCGAGGAGGCGTCCCAGAGCGCGGGGATGGCGTCGTACCAGGCCGCGCGCACGAAGAACCCCGACATGGTCAACGAGGCCACGCGCCGCATGGACTCGATCGCACGCACGGCGAAGGGGCCCGCAGTCTGGATCCCGGGGTACAACCTGTGGACGGCGTTCTCGGAGTTCTTCGCCGCGACGCACTTCTCCGCGGACGTCTTCCGCCAGACGGCGGGCCAGGTCCGCGGCCTGAATGGCGTGAGCCGCCCCGAGAAGTCGAAGGAGCCGATCCGGCCCCAGCCCACCGGGACGCCCGTCGTCCCGGGCGGGCGTCCGGTGGTCTCTCCCCCGCCGAAGGCGCCGATGCCGATCTCCGTCCTCGAGCGTCGCCGTCTCGAACTCATCGAGGACGAGAACCGCGAGACGATCCTCCTGCAGGAGTACGCGCACCTCTTCTCGCAGGGGTCCAGGCTCCTCTTCGACGACACGGGGTTCACGTGGCCCTCGCGTGCGCGGGGGGCGAAGGCCTCCGGCCAGGCGGGCATCGTCAACACGGGCCCCGCGCTGCGGGTCTACCTCCTCGCGAACGGCCTCGTGATCTTCCGCCTCCCGAAGACGCACCCGCTCTTCGACCCGATCAAGGACCGGATGCGGAGGCTCACGCGGACGAAGCGGGCGGTCTTCGAGCCCGGCCTCACGGACGTCACGCGGAACATGGGGCTCTGGATCATCCAGCCGGTCGGCCAGGGGATCCTTGGGGAGATCCTCCTGAACATCAACGACGTCGCGTTGGACCAGCTCTCGGAGACGGAGCTGGAGACGAACCGCCTCGTCACGGACACGGACATAAACGGAGAGGACTTCGCGGTCCCGACAGGCCCGCCGAGGACGGAGTAGGATGCCACTCGCCCTGGCGTCACCGACCACGGTCGTGCCGGCCACCCCGGAGGGGCCCCCGAGGGGCGTCCGTGTCATGCCGAGGCGGCCCTGGGGAGGCGCCCCGGTAGCTCCCGAGAGGCCCTCCACGCACCCCCGGGCCGTCCCGGTATCACGCCGGGGGGGCCGTCCAGGGGCGCTGGCGGCAGCCCCCAGGGCGAGGTGGGGTACGCCCCAGCGTCGGGGTGGGGGGGATCGCACGCTGGAGCAGCTCCGCGAGGCGATCCGCGAGCTCGATCGGGACGCCCCGATCTGCCACTACTGTCACCGTCGACCGAGGCAGTACAAGGGCCTCAACCGCTGGACCGGCTGCCGCGACTACCGAATGCTCTGCGCCCGGTGCCAGCGGGACCTCCGGCTGAAGGCCGGGTTCGAGGACCTGCCCACGCCGATCTGCCGCGAGTGCTGGGAACGCCCCCGCGCCCTCAAGGAGTACCGCCGCGGTCGCCCCCACTGGCGCCGTCTCTGCGGACGCTGCGCGCGGACCGCCCGAGCGGCGCGGAGCCCCAAGTGGAAGCTCGTCGGATGAAGCCGCGTACTCCAAATTCGGAACAGCCGAAGAATTCGGCACCCGGAGTTTGTGGACACGCCCTTTCACACTTTGTAAGTTATGAACGGCTGGGCAGGACTCGCGGGCATGAAGATAAAGAAGTACGAGGGGAAGAGCTGGCCCGAGGCCCTCCAGCGGATGAAGGAGGACCTCGGACCCAACGCCGTCATCATCTACCTCCCCAGGGAGGAGCCGACGTTCGAGGATGCGGGCTCCCTCGACGGTGGCGAACCGACGTTCGAAGACCGTCCCCCCGACGGTGGACCGATCGGAGACACCGCGTAGCCCCCTCTTGCGGGACGGAGCGGGGCCTGCGGCTCCTCAAGCTCGCTGGAGGTGCAACGGCCGTCGCGGGGACGATCCCCTTCTCCGCGTTCCTCCTCGAGGAGGCGTCGCAGAGCGCGGGGATGGCCTCGTACCAGGCCGCGCGTTCGAAGGACCCCGACCTGGTCCTGGAGGCCACGCGCCGGATGGACTCGATCGCGCGGACGGCGAAGGGACCCGCGGTGTGGATCCCTGGGTTCAACCTCTGGACGGCGTTCTCGGAGTTCTTCGCGGCGAGCCACTTCTCGGTGGACGTCTTCCGCCAGACGGCGGGCCAGGTGCGGAGCCTGAACGGCGTGAGTCGTCCCGAGAAGTCGAAGGCGCCGATCCGCCCCTCCCCGACTGGCACGCCGGAGGTCCCTGGCGGCCGCCCGGTGGTCCCTCCTCCGCCGAAGGCACCGATGCCGATCTCGGTCGTCGAGCGGCGCCGCCTGGAACTCATCGAGGGCGAGAACCGCGAGACGATCCTCCTGCAGGAGTACGCGCACCTCTTCTCGCAGGGGTCCAGGCTCCTCTTCGACGACACGGGGTTCACGTGGCCCTCGCGTGCGCGGGGGGCGAAGGCCTCCGGCCAGGCGGGCATCGTCAACACGGGCCCCGCGCTGCGGGTCTACCTCCTCGCGAACGGCCTCGTGATCTTCCGCCTCCCGAAGACGCACCCGCTCTTCGACCCGATCAAGGACCGGATGCGGAGGCTCACGCGGACGAAGCGGGCGGTCTTCGAGCCCGGCCTCACGGACGTCACGCGGAACATGGGGCTCTGGATCATCCAGCCCGTCGGCCAGGGGATCCTGGGGGAGATCCTCCTGAACATCAACGACGTCGCGCTGGACCAGCTCTCGGAGACGGAGCTGGAGGTGAACCGCCTCGTCACGGACACTGACGTGAACGGCGAGGACTTCGCCGTCCCGACGGGTCCCCCAAGGACGGAGTAGCATGCCGCTCGCCCTGGCGTCACAGACCCGCGTCTCCTCGGCGTTCCTTGAGCGTCCTCCCTGGAACGCCGGCGCCAGGTCCCGACGGCCCCGGCGAGGCATCCCGGTCGCTCCCGAGCGTCCCACTACTCACTCCGCGGCGGTCCCGGCATCACGCCGGGCAGGCCGACCGGAGGCCCCGTCGCCAGCCCCCAGGTTGAGGGGGGGTACGCCCCAGGGTCGGGATGCGGGGGGGCGCGCGATCCAGGGGCTCCGCGCGGTGTTCGCAAGCTCGATCACGCCCCTCCGCAGCTTGCGGCTCCTCGACGCGTCGGTCTGGGCCACATGAAATCGCTTGACGAGGCCCTGGAGGTGACGCGACGATCTGTTCGATGCTTGGCGTAATGGAACCGCCCGCAGGCCCTTGCGAACGCACTGCGCGGGCGCTCGGCTCTCACGCATCGCTCTCGCGGGATAACTGGACGCAGCGCAATGACGCCGCTCGCCTCCCTGGGTCTCAACGAGGCCGCAACGCGCGATCTGCGCGTACTGCTCGACACGTCGAGCCTCATGGACGACTCCATAGAAGAATTCCTCGGCACATTCCTCGTTCCCCTCGTTCGAGCAAGCGACCAGAGGCTCGTCGTGCCCCACCGGGTCATGCAGGAGTGCAAGAAACACGCCACATCGACTGACCCGGAGCGCTCCCGAAAGGGTCACCGCGCAGCAGCCTTGGTCGAGAAGATGGTCGCAGAACAGCTCGCAGATGTCTTCGGCGAACCCGACGAGTTCTTCGCCGACAACGTCATTCAGGCGGTCGTGATGCGGTTTTGCGAGAAGTACCACTTCTGCCTCGTCACGCAGGATCGGGCCCTTGCGACGGACACCCTCCGGATAGCAAGTCGCCCATCGGTCAAGTTGAATCGCGCAATCTTCGCCCTTCGCGTGGGAGAAGGGGCGGCGCTCGACCGATGGGAGATCGACCCGAACTCTCTCGACTTGGCCACTTGGACACGACTTGTACGATCTTCCCGGAGCGCGAACAACGGGGCTCTCCGTCTCTGCTCAGGAACGCCGCGCCCAGCGGGCTTGCAGCTAGCGATCTCGGAGGTCCCCTCGCAAGGAGCGCAGATACGAGACAGCAGTGGTGAGAGGTTGACGCTGATCGGACGCCTCGGGGGCGGAGGGGAGGGAACCGTCTACCGAACGGACGCGAGGATGGTCTGCAAGATCTACGCCCCTGAACGCCTGTCCTCGGGAACCCGCGAGAAGCTCGAACTGATGATCCGGAAACCAATCACATGGGCCGGTATCTGCTGGCCGCGATCACTCGCCTTCAACTCGAAAAACGAATTCGTTGGATACCTCATGCCCGCAGCGGAGGGTAAGGAGCTACAGAAGTCCGTCTTCATCAAGCCGCTCCTGCAGAAGGCGTTCCCTAGCTGGACGCGAGTGGACCTAGTCACTCTCGCGCTTACCCTTCTTGAGTCCATCCAGCACCTGCACTCCCGGAACGTGATCGTGGGCGACATCAACCCGATGAACATCCTGGTGAAGAGCCCGACTGAGGTGTTCATCGTTGATACCGACAGTTTCCAGATCGAGGATTTCCCCTGCCCGGTCGGAACCGCCACGTTTCTCTCCCCCGATCTGTACGGCAAGCGTCTTTCCGGCATCCTGCGCAACTTCCAGCACGAGCACTTCGCAGTCGCGACCCTCGCCTTCATGATCGTGATGCCTGGCAAGCCACCATACTCGCATGCGGGCGGGGGTGATCCTGCGGAGAATGTCCGTACCCGGAAGTTCCCGTACGGCCTTGGCGAGCGAAGAGGCCAGGGAGTCCCGGACGGTCCTTGGCGATTCATGTGGAGCCATCTGCCCTACAAGCTCAAGCAGAAGTTCGTCGGCGCGTTCGACGGCTCAGACGAGCTGTCCACGGTCGAGTGGATCGATTCGATGTACGCCTACCGGGACGCACTCCGAGCGGGCCACGTCTCCTCCGAGATCTACCCCACAGGATTCAAGAGACTCCGGCGCGAAGACGTCCTCAGAATCGGCGGCAAGTGGGGCCGCTGCCCAGAGTGTGGTAGCGAGGCACAGCTCGATGATCGTGACCAGGACACGATCGCGTGCCTCGAGTGCTTCGCCGCCGAGGAGGAGGCACGCTGCTCCATCTGCGGAAACACGTTCGCCATTCGAACCCTGCTCAGGAAGAAGCTCGGGGAGCGGAGTCCCATCTGCGGGCCCTGCCGAACAAGGGAAGAGGCGACCTGCGCCTGCTGCTCGAGCGCCTTCGAGCTCCCCAGATTCAAGCTGAAGACGCTCGGCGAACGACGCCCGATGTGCCCAAGCTGCCTGGCTCCAGAGACGACGGGTTGCCCCCACTGTGGCTCGTCGTTCCAAATGCCGCACTTCAAGCTTCAGGCCATGGGCGCGCGGAGGCCGATGTGCAGCGCCTGTTGGAACCGATCCGAGTCAGCCACGTGCTGTGACTGTGGATCGAGATTCGAGTTCCAGCCGGCATTCTTCAAGGACAAGGGGTGGGAGCCTCCGCGGCGATGTTCCGAGTGCCGCGAGCGGCGAAAGGCTGCTCGGGGGGGCGCATCCCCCGAGCCCTCGTACCGCGCTCCCGTCCGAGCCCCGATTCAGCGACCTCCTCCTCCGCCCACGCAGGCTCGAGTTCCACCGCGAACTACCCCGACACCCGCACAGGCCCCACAGCCTGCTGGGTTCTGGGACTTCCTAAAGCGCATGTTTGGAAGCTAGTGATCGGCAAAGGAGACGACAATGCCCGACGACATGGTGATCCGCAGCGATGAACTCGTGAGCAATCCGACCGCTCGCGTACCGGTGTGCCTCTGCCTGGACACCAGCGGGTCGATGGACGGCGACCCCATCTCCGAACTCAACGCCGGGGTCGCGCTCTTCTTCGACGCCTTGCGATCGGACGAAGTGGCGCAGTATGCGGCAGAGATCGCGGTCGTCACATTCGGCGGTGCGGTGCAGAGACTTCTCGAATTCGGAAGCGTGGCGAATCAGCGGATACCGCCCCTGGCTGCTGACGGTCAGACGCCGATGGGGGAAGGGGTGATCACGGCCCTGGAACTCCTGGAGGCACGGAAGCGACAGTACTCGAATGCGGGGATCGACTACTTCCAGCCCTGGCTCGTGCTGATGACGGACGGTCAGCCAACTGATTCCATCGACGATGCCGTTACCCGGACCACGGCCCTCGTCACAAACCGGAAGCTGACCATCTTCCCAATCGGCATCGGCGCCAAGGCGGACATGTCGAAGCTGGCAGAGTTCTCGCCGAATCGCTCGCCTCTGCGGTTGCAGGGATTGAAGTTCAAGGAGTTCTTTGAGTGGCTGAGCAGGAGCGTGTCCCGTGTCTCGCAGAGTGTTCCCGGCCAGAGCGTGCCGCTGGACGAGAAGGGGATCAAGGGGTGGGCCCAGCTCTAGTACGTTGGTTGGCCGCAGCGGCCGCTGTACGCGGGAGGTCACACGGGCAGAGGAAAGAGGCGTGCCAAGATTACGTCCGACAGGTAGTCACGCGGAGCTTTTGTGGCGTTGCCCTAGCAGACGGTGCTGGATCCGCGGCGCATGGAGGGAAGGGCGCAGCGGTAGCTGCTGCATCCACCCTTCAGTTCCTGGTCGCACAATTCAGCGACCTCCTCGATGCGGGCATGCACTCCGCGGGGTGCCGCGTCGTAGGGGCCTGTGTGGCCGCGATGGAGGGCGCAGCGAGAGATGCCGGCATTCCGCTACGCCAGATGGCCACCACATTGCTCGTCGCAGCCGTCAGTCGCGGACGATTCTTCGTCGGGCAAATAGGCGACGGAGTCATTGGCAGGGAGCAGCAGGGTCAGGTGCGACCCGTGTTCGCACCTCACCGCGGGGAATTCTACAACGAGACGAAGTTCGTCACGGATCCGGACGCCTCGGAGAGCTTTTCCGTCGAAATGGGCCCAGCTTCAGACATCCAGGGGTTTATCCTGATGTCAGACGGAAGCGCTGAGTCCCTGTTCTCCCGACGGGAGAGCGCGCTCGCACCCGCTTGCGCCACGATGTTGAGTTGGCTGGATTCGGCACGTCCGCGAGACGTCGATCGCGCTCTTGGTCGGAGCCTTCGAAAGAGGCTTCGGCCGCGAACAACGGACGATTGTTCCATCGCCGTACTGCGTCGGGTGACCGACTCCTTAGAGACGCTCACGACCCGACCACCTGAGTTCCAGCGCTCGTTCCTCGACCTGCGATCCACGCAGGGGCTAGCGACTCGACTCCGTGTCTTGAGGCTACTCTCGGCATCCGCAGCGGACTTGTCCGACGATTGCGTGCCGGCTGACTCACATGTGACGCGCGCGACTCTGCGTCGTCACCGCGGAGCACTTCAGGAGCTCTTCGCGAATGGACCACCTGTGCCACAAACCGGGCGAATTCCGCACTGAATACTGAAAGCGAGGCACGGACATGGCCAGGAAAAAGGCTCGGAACCCCACTCATGTGGAGGAATTCGAGTCTGGCGGCGTGAAGTGCAGAATCTCGGTGGACTCCAGTGGAAAGTACTGCTTCGGGAAGTGGGTGTGCCACGGGTGCGGAGCTCAGGGCGCACCGGGAAAGGCCTGCGGACTACTCGCTGATGCAGTGGTGCAAGCCAAGAGCAGCTTCCTCCTTCACGACTGCCCGACCCCCCCCTCGTCCCAAGACCGGCCCGTCGATCTGAAGCCGGACGACGGTCCCAGCAAGCGCGAGGGATCAGAGTAGTGTTCGTCGCCCGAGCGTGGGGAGCATCGACTCGTTTGCGCTCCGAGAGGAATCCGAATCCTGGTGCACGTAGGCAAGCCGTCTTGCGCCCCGCCACATGCCCCGACGGGTCCCCTACTCCTCTTCACCCCGCCCTCTTCCATCCCCCACGAACTCTCCTCCACCCCCAAGCCCCCGCCTCCTCCCGGGCGGCCTGCGGCCGCGCAACGGAACGGTTTCCTTCTCCTCCCCGCTCAACTCCTCTCCCCCGCCATCGGGGGAA